>NZ_LBJU01000134.1:0-508724 GCF_028128835.1 Bradyrhizobium sp. CCBAU 65884
CAGCAGTGCCCATATTGCCGAAAGGAAATCCTTGAAAAATGGCGCCGAAAACACAATCTGCCAAAGTAGTGCTAGTTATCGTGCCGCTGTTCGTCACGCTTGCCGCGAGGTCGGCGCGAATGGCGTTGCTCGCGCCGCCGTCGGCACCAATGGTGCCGGAGGCGAAATTGGACACGTTGACGTTCTTGCCGGACACGCCGAACGCGTGACCGGCGATGTTGCCTGCGTTTGCCATCGTCACCACACCGGAGGCCTCGATCGCGCCGCCGGTCGCTGCAATCTGCGAAATGATACCGGAGGCATCATTGGTGATGTTGAGGCTCGTACCCTTGATGCCGCGGGCATCTCCCGAGATCGTTCCGGTGTTCGAGACCACGTTGACCGTGGCGCCGTTGATCCCGATCGTATCGGGCCCGACGCCGGCGATCGTGCCGGAATTTCGCACAGTGGACGTCGTGGCTTCGACCCCGCTCCCCCTTCCCCCGGCTTCGCTCGCAATCATGCCCGCATTGTCGAGCGTGAGTGTCGACGCCAGAATCGCATGAAAGCCGGTGATCGTGGCGCCGCTGAGATTCGACACCGTCAAACCGAGGCCGCTGAGACCCGACGCCAACGCGCCGTCGATGATGCCGGCATTGATGATGACATTGCCATCGCCGCTCTGGATGCCGAAGGCGCTTCCGTGCACCTTGGCGCCGGCCTCGATCCGATAGATGTTGTTGTCGTCCAGGCTTGTCCCATATCCGTTGTTGGGGGCCTGCTGAGCGTCGACATCACCCGAGCAAACGATGGTCGCATTGCTGACCGGTGCTGCCGGCGTGCACGCAGCCTCGACCCGATCGACGGCCAGCAGCGGCGCAGCGAACACCAGAAAGCGCATCGATCGCCGCACCAAATGCCGCTGCACCAAGTCGCCAAGAGCCGTCACATTCATCGCCTTCGTTCCCCAGAAAACCTCGCGCTTGATGGCAGCGCAGGCATGGTGATGCCGGACTCCTCCATTGGAAGGCGCTCGGCAGCGAACCCTGGATTCGCTAAACGCTAAGGTAGAAGCACGCCAATGGCCCGACTTGGACGGAAACGACCGCGCTTCAGCCGAGAACGAACCGAAGGCGCTTCGTTCCGCACTGGTGCAGAGTTGCTACACCGAAGCGGCACTCACGCCTGGTCCCAACCCTGTTTCTCGGCGCACTCCGCCCAGACCGGCGCGCGATAGATTTCGCGGCCGCTGTTGTCCCTGACGCGAATCCAGGCGTCGCGATCGCGCAGATCGTCGCGCCAGACGAAGAGATGTTTTGCCATCTCGTTGGCCACCACGAATGTCGCTTCCGCACATTCGAACACCATGCCGCCCGGGTCGATCTTCACGATGTTGCCCACCAGGAGGTCGAAAAAGAAACGGCGCATTCAATACTCCGGCTGTGGATGCGGCACGCAACGCTTGGGTCATGGCTTCGCAATAAAGGATCACGTCGGATCCCTGTCTGCTGGCTGAAATCGGCAGTTGGCTGAAATCCAGTGGCGCGCCGTCACGGCATCTCGCCGCTCCTGATGTCACTCGGCGTCGCGTTATAGGTGCGCCGGAAGCAGCGGTTGAAATAAGAGAGATCGCCGAAGCCGACATCGTAGGCGATCGAGCTCACCGTTCGCCCGGCATATCCCGGTTCCCGCAGCATGCGGTGCGCGCGCTTGACGCGCTGCTCGATCAAGAAGGAAGAGAACGTCTTGCCGTCGGCCTCGAACAGGCGCTGGAGATAGCGCGGCGTCACGCCGAGCTCCTGGGCAACCGAGGCCACTGACAGATCCTGCCGCCAGCAATTGTTGGCGATGGAGACTTTCGCCTTCTGGAGCCGCGCCGCCTTGACGCCGCGCCGTCCGGCCAGCTCCCGCGCTTCTCCGGTGGCACCGAGGACGAGCGCCAGCAGATCGTGCAGATGCCCGACCCCGAGCTGCCGCAGCACGGGCGTCGCGAACGCCTTCTCCCGCACCAGCGTCATCGCGTAGTCGACCAGCAGCCTCAGTCCGGCGGAGCTTTCAGGCATGACGCGCATCACGGCATCGTCGACGTCCACGATCATCGGCGCCAGCACGCGCCTCGGCACGCGCAGCGAGAAGCAGCTTCCCAGCAACAGCCGCTCGAACGTCGTGACGTCCTCCGCGCTCGTCAGCACCGCCTCTCCTGCATGAAGCCTCAGATCGTGTCCCCGCTCGGATATGCCGAGAACGCCGGACCTGTTCACGATCAGGGCGAGGCTGTCGTCGCCATCGGCCACCAGTTGCTTGGTGCGAATGACCCGCGCTCCGCACAGGCCCCCGATCAACAACTGGGCTTCCGGCAGGACATGAGAGGTGAAGCTCGCCGCGGCCGGCTTTCCATCCCTTGCCTCGACCTCCGCCTTCAGCACCCCGCGGCAATAGAAATCGCGAAGCAACGGGATGCGCTCGTTTTCGGGAATTTCGTTCGTTGAAACATTGAGAACGGAAAAATCAACCATGCTGCTCACTGCAATCTCTCCAGCCGACGAGCAGACCCGGCCACGCGCTGTCGTTTCCTCCACACGCGCGTTCGATGCCGTTGTGGCAAGCTTCGCGGCGCTCGCTGCTCTTCAATTATCAGAAGCGCGATATACGAAAGTCTCGAATGACTCGCGTCCTGCATTCGGATGACCCGCGAGCGCGGATCATCACAATGGATTGAGAACGCGGCACGTAACATCGAGGCATGCGCAATGAATCACGCGACGCTGTCATCGCCGTTCGTTCGCAGCGCGAACGGCACGGCAAAGCCGGCGGCGATCTTCACCAGATCAGCCTGCCTGCCGGCGCCCGTCTTCTCGAACAGGCGACCGAGATGCGTCTTCACCGTCGTCTCGGCGATGCCGAGTTTTGCGGCGATGTCGGGAACACCGCCGGTCTCGATGATCGCCATCAGCACGCGCAATTCAGACGGCGTCAGCCTGAAGGCTGCTGCGATCGCGTCGGCTGCGAGCAGCGGCAGCATGGAAGCTCTTTGAACGAAGAGCATCGTGGCTGCAATGTCCCGCGGCAGGCTGCGATCCCGCTTCAGCGGAAAAGCATGGAGCAGATAATGCTGCCCATCGGCCGACGTCGCAAGTTCGATCTGACGACGAGCGGCAGAATGTGTGCCTTCATCGAATTCGCACAGGCTGCGGAATATTTTATCGGTCTGGGTGTTGCGGGCCACGATCCGGTCACCGACGATCGCAAGCAGATTGGCATCGGCGAACAACTGGCGGCATGCCGCGTTGGCATGAACGACGCGGCCGTCCGCATCGAGCAGGCAGATCGCCGTGTTCAATCCGTCGAGGACGTCGGCAAGGTCGTCCACCGTATGCGAGCGGGCCCTGATCTGCCGGCCCATGATCTGTGACCGATGGATGTGCGGAGCGAGCAGCCGCATGCGCTCGCGCATCGCATCGTCGACGGTTCCACGGGAGCGGTGGCGCAACACCTGCAGGATCGTGGTGCGCGCGGCCGTCTTCTCGAGGGCGACGGTCGCAAGGTCTATCGCCCCCTGCGGTTCCACCCACTCGCGATGGAAGCTCGTCTCGAGAAAATCAGCATGGGACATGATGTCGGTCACGCCGATCGTCTGTTCGGGCGCGAGGGTGAGGTGACGGTCGAGCAGAGGATCGAGCTCCACATACCGGTCGCGATAAAGCTTGCGGAAGCGGGCGTCGGTTCCAAAATGCTGCTGAATCTCGATCGTAAGCCGTCCTGAATCCCTGGACAGGATCATCGCGGCGCAACCACCGACGAACTGCGAAACCTGTTCCAGCGCGCCGCTGCGCAAGGCGGGGTCAACCGCCGCGTCGTAAATCTCGCCGATGAGAGACGAGAACCGGTTTGCCTGATGGGTCGTCATCGGACGGACGACGCGATCTGCGTGCGGCCCGTCCGAGACGGAGAGCTCGCGATCCGGGAACTGACGGAGAAGACGGGCCGGTCAATTGCCGCCTTCGACGAGGAAAAAACGTTGCAGCCAGATGCTGGAATATCGAACATCGTCCTTGCGTAACGTCAACCGCAGGGTGCGGCTTGGACTGTTTCGCCAAAGACTAGGATAAATGCGAACAGCGCGCGGACTGTGTGCGATGAGTCACGCGCCGGTTCGCTGCCGCCCGCTTCGTTGCCACGTCCTGCCCGCTTCACGGCCGGCAGCGGCAACCTATTTCCGATTCTCCTCGCAGAACTTCAACGCGGCCAGCGCTTCGCCGGCACGCGGTACCTGCATCTCGATACTGTCGTCGTCATCGTCCTCGAAATCGAGCGTCAGGCGTCTCGCCTTCGACAGGCGGTCCATCATCGACTGGTCGTACTCGAAGATGCCGCGCACGGTGGTCTTGTCCATGACCTCCCACTTCGCCTTCTTCATGATGTCCGCATCGTCAGTGCCGACATCGGCCCGAAGGATCTCGCCGACCTTCTCCCATTCCCAGCCATCATAGATCATCACGATCACGATCGCCTTTTCGGAATAGGTGATCACGATGACGTAGTCGCGGTTCTCGTCCTCCTTGTCCTTGTAGCCACGGCTCGCATTGCAATGCGTGTCCTGCGTGCGCTTTTCGATGGTCCAGTCGCCGACCTTGGATTGTTGCGCAAGCGCCGGTCCGGCGCTTAAGGCGCCCGTCGCGATCAGCAAAGCGGCAAGAAGGAATCGTTTCATGTCAGCCTCCAGCGCGTTCCCCGGGCCGAGATGACCACCTCCGCGGGAGGGCCGCAAGGGCTTACCCCGGCAGAACGGCGGCGCCCGTGCCTATCCCCGCCGCGGCACGATCGCGATGGGAGTGAAGGTGTAAACCTCCTCGCCGCTCTGGTTGAACATGGTCCATTTCACCAGCGCGATACCCTGCGGCTTCGACTTCGAGGGCGTCAGGCTCATCACCTCCCCAACCAGATGCAGGCAGTCATTGGGCCGTACCGGCATCGTCCAGCGCAGGCCGTCGACGCCGGCGCCGATCAGCGGATGCGGGCCGAACGGGCGTGTCTGGATCGCGAGGTTCATGGCAATCGCCGCGGTGTGCCATCCCGATGCCGCCAGGCCCTTGAACAGGGTCGCCTTGGCCGCCTCGTGGTCGAGATGCATCGGCTGCGGATCGAACTCGGCCGCGAAGCGCTTGATGTCGGCCTCGGTGACCTCGATCTCGGGGGACCTGAACCGCATTCCGATCGCCAGATCGTCGAACCATTCGACCTGCGCCATGATTTTGCCTCGCAATGTCGTGCGCCGCCTTCGAAGAGACGGCCAAAGGGCTCCAGCAATGGCGGGACCGCAGCGCACAAAACCAGCCCCCGAGGTTCCCCGCGAAACCCCTTTCCCAAGGCGACGAAACACCGCTGAAACAGATGGCCGCTTAAGTCGTTGTCAAAATAAATACAGGGACGGCAACCATGCAATTCCTTCTCGACCTGATCTACGACTATTCCTGCTGCCGCAACCTCGTTGCCCATTCAATACGGGAGGACGAGCTATGATCGAGCTGATCTCGGGCCTGCTCGCCCTTTGCAGCGCCGGTGTCTTTGCGGCGCACGCGCTGGACGCCTACCGCACCACACATCACTGACCGCTTCGCCGTTTCGGCCGCTAGAAAGGCCGCCGGTAGAAGTGCTCCGAATGCGTTGCCGGCGGAAACCGGTTGGCGAGAGAGAGCGCGCCTGTCTCGTCGGTCTCGAGCGCGATCTTCTGCGCCAGCATCACGTCGCCCGGCACCAGGAAGCCTGACGGGACGAAGCACCATCCCATCGTGGCGCGGCCCTCGCCGTCGATTTCGTGGACATTGGCGGCGGTGCCGTAGTGAATGCGATAGGTCTTGCCAGTGTCGCATCCAATGACGTCGAAATACCGGTGCTCTTCGAATTGGGCGCGCTGTGCGGGCGAGAGCCAATCGAAGAGCAGCCGGCGACCACGGGCATCCGGCGTGTTCTCGCCGAAGAAGCGCCGATACAGTTCACGCAGCGCATGCAGACGCGCACGCGCCGGCGCGCGGAGCCAAACCGCCGTAATCATGAGCAGCTCAGATCAACCGCCGACCAGGCGGGGATAGAACAGCGTTTCCTGCGCGGTCGGGTCGAACGATCTGATACGAGTGACTTCGCCGGGTCCGTTGCGAAGGGCCGCGGTGAAGCCGGCTCCAGTCAGCTCCCGAAAGCGCCGTTCGGCTCGCGCCAGCGCTTCGGCATTGCCAGGATCAAACTCGTGGCGCGTATCGCCAGTCTGGTCCATCACGATCTGGGTTGCCATGTTGAGTCTCCTCATGCCCAGCCCTGAATCTGATCAAAGCAAACCTCGTGCCCTCGGTTCCTGATGGCAACAACTTTCTCATGTCGGCGCATCACGCCTTGCTGAGCAGGAGCGTTTTCGAGCGAAGTGGACGGGTTTTCGTCAGCGTGAGGCCGCCGCTCCGCCGCCCTCGTCGATCTGCCGGCCCATCAGCGCGATCGCCTTCTGATAAACGCCGGCCGCATTCCAGGCCTCGATGGCGACGAAATTCGGCTCGCCCGGCTGGTAACCGGCTCCTGCTTTCCAGCCATGACCTTTAAGGAAATTCGCGGTCGAGTTCAGCGCGTTGGCGGCCACCTCGAGGTTGCCGGTGCCATAGGCCAGGATGTTCTTGGGCATGAACTGGGTCTGGCCGACCTCGCCATGCATGGAGCCGCGGGTCGCCCCCGACAGCGTGCCGCGGTCGACCAGCTTCAAGGCCGCGTAGAGCTGGTCGGTGAAGAATTCAGGACGGCGGCAGTCATAGGCCAGGGTTGCGATCGACGACAGCATGTTCTGGTTGCCGCGCTGGCTGCCGAAACCGGTCTCCATGCCCCAAATCGCGATCAGCGGGCCGGGCGGGACGCCATAGCGCTGCTGGATGGAGGCGAACAAGGCAGCCTGCGACTGCTTGAGCTGGCGCCCCTTGGCGACGATAGTGGTGGCGCCGCGCTTGGCGAGAAACTGGTCGAGCGTCAGCGAAAAGCTGCGCTGGCCGCGGTCGGCCGCGATGGTGGCACTGGCGTAGTTGGTCTGCATCAGCGCCGAGAGCGCGGTCTGGCCGATGCCCTTGCCCTGCGCCTCTGCGCTGAACTCTCGTTTCCAGGCCTCAAAACCCGCCGGCGAGCTGCCGCATTGCGCGGCCGCGGCGGCGGACGCCAGGCACCCGAGCAGCGCCATCGCACCAACAACCGCTCCCGCAACAGCCCTGCCCGTGGTCATACCCAATCTCCCGTCCTGTACCGATCGGCGCAACCTTACCCGGAGGAACGCGCCGACTCCATGGCCTGATCATAGGACAATTCGAGGCCGTCCAGATTGCCTTCCTTCCGCCATTTGTCGAGCAGCCGCAGGAAGGCCACCGGCCCGCGCCAATATTGGCTGTTTCTTGCCGCGATCGGATCGAACACGCCCTCGTTGTTGTAGTAACCGGGCGTGCATTCGGCGAGATAGGTCTGGCGGCCGAGCGCGGCCTTGACGACCTCCTCGACCCAGGCGTTTTCCGCGGCCAGCGTCGGCTCCAGCGTTCGGGCTTTGCGCTTGCGCGCTTCGGCGATCACATAGGCGATGTGCTGCGACTGCTCGTCGATGATGTGCGGGAAGTTGGCGCTCTGGCCGGCCTGCACCGTGACGATCAGGAAGCAGTTCGGAAAGCCGCGGCTGTAGAACCCATGCATCGTCTTGACGCCGCCCTGCCAGCGCTCGGTCAGGCTCATGCCGTCGCGGCCGTAGACCTCGAAGCCCATGCGGCGGGCATAGTCGGTGCCGACCTCGAAGCCGCTGGCATAGATCAGGCAGTCGAGCTCGTAAGCCTTGCCGCCGGCCACGACGGCGTTCTCGGTGATGCGATCGACACCCTGCCCTTTGGTGTCGACGAGATGCACGTTGGGACGATTGAAGACATCGAGATATTCGTCGTGGAAGCACGGCCGCTTGCAGAACGCCTTGTACCACGGCTTGAGCGCGTCCGCGGTCGCCGTGTCCTTGACCACCGCATCGACGCGGGCGCGGATCTCCTCCATCTTGCGGTAGTCGGCCTGCTCGATGACCTTCAGTGCCTCTTCCATCGAGGTCACCGGCTGCGGCTGACGACGCGGCGCCAGCAGGATCTCGCCGAGCAGGCCGGTCCAGCCGTCCTGCACCAGGTCCCGTTCGACCGGCTCGCCGGAGATCACGGCAGTGAAATTGTCCATGCGCTCGCGCTGCCAGCCGGGCTTGAGGCTCTGCGCCCAGTCTTGATCCGTCGACCGGTCGTCACGCACGCCAATCGCTGACGGCGTGCGCTGGAAGACATAGAGCTCCTTCGCAGCGCGGCCGAGATGCGGCACGCATTGCACGGCGGTGGCGCCGGTGCCGATGATTCCGACGCGCTTGTCGGCAAGTCCGGTCAGTCCACCATCCGCATTGCCGCCGGTATAGCCGTAATCCCAACGACTGGTATGGAAGCTGTGACCTTTGAAGGTCTCGATGCCTGGAATGCCCGGCAGCTTCGGTCTGCTGAGCGGACCTCCGGCGAGAATGACGAAGCGTGCACGGATGCGATCGCCCCGATCGGTCTCGACCAGCCATCGCGCCTCCTGCTCCTGCCATGCCATCCGCGAGATGACGGTCTGAAACAGCGCGCGATCGTAGAGATCGAAATGGCGGCCGATGCGGCGGGAGTGCTCGTAGATCTCCGGGGCGCGCGCATATTTGCGCACCGGCATGTAGCCGGTCTCTTCCAGCAGCGGCAGGTAGATGTAGCTCTCGGTATCGCAGGCGGCGCCAGGATAGCGATTCCAGTACCAGGTGCCGCCGAAGTCGGCCGCCTTTTCCACGATGCGGAAATCATCGATGCCGGCTTCGCGCAAACGCGCGGCACAGAGCAGCCCGCCAAAGCCGCCACCGACGACGAGCACTTCAGTCTCTTCACTGACAGGTGCGCGCGCAAATCCGGGATCGGCCCAGGGGTCGTCGAGGTAGCGGCCGAATTCCCCTGTTACCTCGACATACTGAGCCTTGCCCTCGGCACGCAAACGGCGGTCGCGCTCGTCACGGTAGCGCGCGCGGAGGGCTGCAATATCGACGGTAGGTTCGCCGGCTGCACCGGTCTTGTGTCTTTCCGCTGACATGCATTTCCTCCACGGAGAACGCTGCTTCGCCGGCAGCTCGGACCAGTTAGCCCTGAAAAAGTGACGCATGCAATCGCGTCCAATGTTTTTTGCGTGAACGCCGCGTGACGTTCCGCTAACCTCGCGCACAAATCACAAGCGCAACGCCACGCAACGACGTGGCCGTGGAGGAGACCATGCAGGGATTGATGATGGACATGCCGCTTCTGATCAGCGGCCTGATCCAGTATGCCGCGGACTATCACGGCGAAGCCGAGATCGTCGCGCGCGAGATCGAGGGCGACATTCATCGCTACACTTATGCCGATGCCCATCCGCGCATCAAGCGCATGGCGCTGGCGCTGAAGCGGCTCGGCATGAATCCGGGCGATCGCGTCGGCACGCTGGCCTGGAATACGCATCGTCATTTCGAGATGTTCTATGCCGCGCCCGGCATGGGCTATGTGCTGCACACCGTCAACCCGCGGCTCTTTCCGGAGCAGCTCGTCTACATCCTCAACCACGCCGAAGACCGCCTGCTGTTCATCGACCGCGCCACGCTGCCGATCGTCGAGGCGATCGCGCCGCAGCTCAAGACGATCGAAGCTTATGTCGTGATGTCGTCGCGCGAGCGGATGCCCGAGACCAAGCTCGCCAACGTGCATTGCTACGAGGAGCTTCTCGACAAGGAGAACGAGGCCGGCTTCACCTGGCCGGAGTTCGACGAGAAGTCCGCCTCCACCATCTGCTACACGTCCGGCACGACCGGCAACCCCAAGGGCGTGATCTATTCGCACCGTGCCGCGATCCTGCAGACCATGACCTGCTGCAATTTCGACTTCCTGCCGGGACATGTCGAAGGCGTGCGCGAGGTGATGATGCCGATGGCGCCGCTCTTCCATGGCAATGGCTGGAACATGCCGTTCACGGCTCCCTACACCGGATCGAAGCTGGTGCTGCCGGGCCGCAACTACGAGCCCGACAAGCTCTATGAATTGCTCGAAGGCGAGAAGGTGACGCTGTCGGCGGGCGTGCCGAGCTTCTGGCTGATCCTGCTCGACTGGCTGGGCCGCACCGGCAACAAATTCTCCACGCTGCGGGCAACGTTGTCGTCGGGCTCGGCGCCGCCGCGCGCCATGGTCGAGAAACTGAAGCGCGACTACCATATCGACTACATCCAGGCCTGGGGCATGACCGAGGCGCTCGGCTGCTCGATGCCGGGCTTGAGGCCCGGCTCGGAGCATCTCGGCGACAAGGAGAGGTTCGACCGGCGCCAGGTGTCTGGCCGCGCCTGCTTCGGCACGAGCTTGCGCATCGTCGACGACAGCGGCGCCGAGTTGCCACGCGACGGCAAGGCCGTCGGCCATTTGCGCGCTCGTGGCCCCTGGGTCGCCTCCGGCTACATGAAGCTAGACGAAGGCCTCGACCGCGACGGCTGGCTGATCACCGGCGACATGGCGGTGATCGACCCACAGGGCCACGTCACGCTCACCGACCGCTCCAAGGACGTGATCAAGTCCGGCGGCGAATGGATCTCCTCGATCCAGCTCGAGGACGTCGCCTTGTCTCACCCCGACGTGCTTCAGGCAGCCGTGGTCGCGATCAACCATGAGAAATGGCAGGAGCGTCCCCTCCTCCTCGTCGTCCGCAAGAAGGGCGCGACCGTCGACGGCAAGACGCTGCTCGACCATATGCGCCCGAAAATCGCGAGCTGGTGGATGCCGGACGCGGTCGAATTCCTCGACGAATTCCCGATGACGGGGACCGGCAAGGTGTTGAAATCGGCTCTGCGCGAGAAGTTCAGGGAGTATCGCGTCGCGTGAGCCGCGCGCAGAGGCGTCGACCTTGTAGCCCGGATGGAGCGCAGCGCAATCCGGGCTACGAAGGCGGACATCGGTCGTCTTCCCTGACGCCTTCATCTTCACCTTTTGGTCAATTCAGCGACGATATATCGGGAGGTCGCTAACACCGCATCGAGGACATCATGGCGTTTTCCGGATTGGGCCTGCATCTCGGCAATCTGTCGCGCCTGTCGAACGCGCAGACGCGTTCGATCAGCCCCGAGAACTTCACCGGCGAGAAGGGCAAGGGCGGCATGTCCGTCGATGGCCCCGCCGCCCGCCAGGCCCGCGATCTCGGACAGGGCTGGAAGGTCTCGCCCTACGTCGTCATCGAACCGGGCACGACCTTCACGCTCGGCGACATCGCCGGGCAAGGCGCGATCCAGCAGATCTGGATGACGCTGGCGCGCGGACGGCTGCGGCATTCGATCCTGCGCATCTACTGGGACGACCAAACGCTGCCGAGCGTCGAGTGCCCGGCCGGCGATTTCTTCGCTTGCGGATGGGAAGAGTTCGCGCAGGTGTCCTCCCTCGCGGTCTGCGTCAATCCCGGCCGCGCCTTCAACTGCTATTGGGAGATGCCGTTTCGCAAGCGCGCGCGCTTCACGCTCGAGAACCGCAGCGAGGAGCAACTCACCGTCTACTACCAGATCAACTACACCCTGACCGACGTGCCGGAGGACTGCGCCTACTTCCATGCCCAATTCCGCCGCACCAACCCGCTGCCTTACAAGGAGGTCTATACCATCCTCGACGGCATCAGCGGCGCGGGCCACTATGTCGGCACCTACATGGCCTGGGGCGTCAACAACAACGGCTGGTGGGGCGAAGGCGAAATCAAGTTCTTCACCGACGGCGACGGTGACTTCCCGACGATCTGCGGCACCGGCACCGAGGACTATTTCTGCGGTGCCTATAATTTCGATCCCTATGTCGCCCATTCCGGCCAGGGCCTGCAATCGCGCTACCAGGAATTCACCACGCCCTATGCCGGCCTGCCCCAGGTGATCCGCCCCGACGGCGTCTACAAATCGCAGCAACGGTTCGGCATGTATCGCTGGCACATCCCCGATCCCGTGCGCTTCCACTCCGATCTGCGTGTGACGATCCAGGCGCTGGGCTGGTTGCCGGGCACCAAGGAGGCCAAATACCTTCCGCTGCAGGACGACATCGCCTCCGTCGCGTTCTGGTATCAGACGCTGCCGACGGCGCCCTTCCCGAAACTGCCCGGCCCGGATTATCTCGAAATCGGCTGATCCTGCCGCCGATCAATAAGGAAACCAGAGATGCTTTACCCGATGTCGCCAAAAGTCGTCGAGCTCAAGCGCAAGCTCGAGAGCTTCATGGACCGGCACATCTACCCGAACGAGGAGCGCTTCTATCGCGAGGCGGAAGAGCTGGGACCCTGGAAGGTCTATCCTGTCATCGAGGAGTTGAAGCCGCTGGCGCGTGCGGAAGGTCTCTGGAATCTGTTCCTGCCGGAGTCCGGCCATGGCGCAGGCCTGACCAATCTCGAATACGCGCCGCTCTGCGAGGTGATGGGCCGATCGCATCTGGCGCCCGAAGTGTTCAACTGCTCGGCGCCCGATACCGGCAACATGGAGGTGCTGGAGCGCTACGGTTCGGAGAAGGACAAGGAGCGTTGGCTGAAGCCGCTGCTCGCAGGCGAAATCCGCTCCTGCTTCGCCATGACGGAGCCTGCGGTCGCCTCATCCGATGCGACCAACATCGAGAGTTCGATCCTGCGTGACGGCGACCATTACGTCATCAACGGCCGCAAATGGTACACGACCAATGCGACCGACCCTCGCTGCAAGATCTGCATCTTCATGGGCAAGACCGATCCTGACAATCCGGACCGCCACAAGCAGCAATCGATGATCCTGGTGCCGATGGAGACTGCAGGCATCGAGGTGAAACGCCCCCTGCCCGTGTTCGGCTTCTACGGCGTGCCTGACCGGGCGTCCGAAGTCGTCTTCACCAATGTGCGGGTCCCCAGGGAGAACATGCTGCTCGGCGAAGGCCGCGGCTTCGAGATCGCGCAGGGCCGCCTCGGCCCCGGCCGCATCCACCATTGCATGCGGCTGATCGGCCTTGCCGAACGCACGCTGGAGAAGATGTGCCGCCGCGTGCGCAGCCGCGTCGCCTTCGGCAAGCCGGTCTCCGAGCAAACGGTGACGCAAGAGCGCATTGCAGAATCCCGCATCATGATCGAGCAGGCCCGGCTGCTCACGCTGAACGCGGCCTACGCGATGGACACGGTCGGCAACAAGGTCGCGAAGGCCGAGATCGCGATGATCAAGGTCGCCGTGCCCAACATGGCCTGCCAGATCATCGACTGGGCGATCCAGGCCCATGGCGGCGGCGGCACCTCGAACGATTTCGGTTTGACCCAGGCCTATGCGACCGCGCGTTTGCTGCGGCTCGCCGATGGACCGGATGAGGTGCACCGGAACCAGATCGCCCGGTTTGAGCTGAAGAAATATTCGAACGCGTAGATCCGGTGTTCGCCGAGAGCGCGCGGGTCGTTTCCCGCGCGCCTCGGCGCCCTCGCCTCAGTTCGCCAGATACACGTCCGGATCTGCGCTCCAGCTCGGCTTCTTGAAGGCGTTGCGCAGGGCGGGCGACATCGGGACGTTGTAGTTGAGGCCGTTCGGCGGCGTCGGGGACTGCAGCCATTTCTTGTAGAGCACCTCGATCTCCGGGCTTGCATAGAGCTCCGCAGTCGCGCGGTCGGCGAGCGCCTTGAACGGCGCATCCTCCCGCCGCAGCATGATGCCGTAGGGCTCGGGCTTCGAGAACGCCTCCTCGCTGATCATGAAGGCTTGCGGCTCCTTCGAGCGCGCAATCGCGACCGCGAGCTGCACGTCGTCGAGTGCGTAGGCCTGGGCGCGGTCGGTTTCCAAGAGCAGGAAGGCCTCGGCCTGATCCTTCGCCGGCATCAGACTGATGCCGAGATTGCGTTCCGTATTGACCTTGGCGAGCTGCGTCAGGTTGACTGAGCCGGCCACGGCCGTGACCGCCTTGCCCTTGAGATCGTCGATGGTGTTGATCTTTGCGGCCTTCTTGGCTGCAAAGCGCGTCGCGCTGAGGAAGTGGGTGTTGGTGAAGGCGACCTGCTTCTGGCGGTCGGCGTTGTTGGTGGTCGCCGAGCAGTGCAGATCGAGCGTGCCGTTGACCATCAAGGGGATCCGGTTCGACGAGGTCACGGCGAGCGTGTCGACGACGATGTCGGGCATGCCCAGCTGTTTCTTCACGGCATCGACGATCCCAAGGCAGATGTCCATGGCGAAGCCGACCGGCTTCTGGTTGCCATCAAGATAGCTGAACGGAACCGAGGCCTCCTGATAGCCCAGGGTGATCTTTTTGGTCTCCTTGACCTTCTGGAGCGTGCCCGACAAATCTTCGGCTGAAGCTGCGCCTGCAAGACATGTCAGGGCCAGGATAACGGTGGGTAGACGCATCGGCTGCTCCTAAAGGGGCTCGCGCCTCCATGCCGGGCGCAATCGCGGGATTTGATAGCGCAGGCGCACGCCAGCCGCCAGATGGGCTCGCGCCTATCAGCTATCGCAGCTTTCGATATGACGAGCGGCCGTTCGGCTCCGCCTGTGGCGAGACGGACCTTACGCGTCGATGCCGCGCTGGACCAGGATGCGCTCGGCGCTATCGTTCCAGACATCCATCCTGGTGATCTTGCCATTGCGCACCACGAAGCGGTCGACGTAACGGTTGCCCTCGAACGGGGTCCCATCCTTCCATTCGCCGTAGAGCGTACCGACGCTGTAAACCACGGTCTCGCCGTCGCCGGGGCAGACGTCGAACCGGTCCATCTTCTTCTTGACCCAGCGATAGCGCTTGGCGTTGAAGCCGGTCGGGCCGCGCGGATGATCGAACTCGCGCCCGCCGGTGAAGGTGATCACGGTGCCCGGCGCCATATAGGTCGCCGCAGCGTCGGGATCGGGGATCATCGAAGCCGTGAGATAGGCCTCCACGATCGCGGCATCGGACAAATCAGCAGTTTCGGCTCTGGCGGCAACGGACATGGCAGGCTCTCCCGGGTTCGCGGAATATTACCGCCACTGTCGCGCAATCCATGCATATATTTTGAACATTTGCCTCGCTACACTGCCGACAATCTGGAGCCGCCGATCCCGGCTGATTGCTCTAAATTCCGTCCGCAAGAGCCATGATCACCCAGCCCGCCTTCGACCTGATCTTCCGTAACGCACTGCTCCGATCTTCCGCCGCGCCCGTCGACATCGGCGTGAAAGGCGGCCGGATCGCCGCGATCGAGCCAAAGCTCGCCTGCGAAGCGGTCGAGGTCGATATCGGGGGGCACCTCACCCTGCCCGGCTTCGTCGACACCCACATCCATCTCGACAAGGCCTGCCTGCTCGACCGCTGCGGCCACGATCACGGCAGTCTCAGTGACGCCATCCGAGCCGTATCGGCGATGAAACGCGACTTCACCGTCGAGGACGTCTACGCCCGCGGCGCCAAGGTGCTCGAACGCGCGATCGTGCACGGCACGACGCGCATGCGCACGCATGTGGAAATCGATCCGCGGATCGGCCTGCGCAGCTTCGAGGCGGTGAAGGCGCTGAAGCGCGACTATGCGTGGGCCCTCGACCTGTCGCTCTGCGTGTTCCCGCAGGAGGGGCTAACCAACGATCCCGGAGCCGAGGAGCTGCTGGTCCAGGCGCTACGCGACGGCGGCGAGACGATCGGCGGCTGTCCCTATACCGACACCGATCCGACCGCGCATCTTGCGCGCATCTTCGACCTCGCCCAGGAATTCGACGTCGACGTCGACCTCCATCTGGATTTCGATCTCGATCCCTCCTGGTGGCATCTCGACGAGGTCTGCCGCCAGACCGAGCGGCGCAACTATCATGGACGGGTCGCGATCGGCCATGCGACAAAGCTCTCGGCATTGCCACCCGAACGGATGAAGGCTGCCACCGCACAACTGGCAAGAGCCGGCGTCGCCGTCACCGTGCTGCCCGCGACCGATCTCTATCTCATGGGGCGCGAAGCCACCCACAACGCTCCGCGCGGGCTGACCCTCGCCCACAAGCTCGCGGGCGACGGCGTGGTTTGCTCGGTCGCGACCAACAACGTCCTCAATCCCTTCACCCCGTTTGGCGACGCCTCATTGCTGCGGATGGCGAACTTCTACGCCAATGTCGCACACGCTTCGGTCGGGGATTTCGACACCTGCCTCGATCTCGTGACCGAGCTGCCGGCGCGGCTGATGAACCTCGACGATTACGGCATCAAGGTCGGCAATCCCGCCGATCTCATCGTGCTTGATACGCAGGACAGCCACTTCGCCATCGCCGAGCTGCCCGACGTCATGATGGGCTTCAAGGAGGGCCGACAGACGTTTGCACGGCAGCGGCCCACTCTGTTCCGGCCTGGGGCCTGAACGCGTTTCCGGTCGAATCTCCAACGGTAAAATCGTCGGGAACACGGCTTATCGTCGGACCGTTTCGTATCGATTCACGGCCGATCCGTCCCCAGATCCGAGCCCGGTAGAATCCCGGACCGTAGCTGTGCGCATTGCACAACGGGTCGTCCGGATCATACTAAGGGGACGCACTGAACGACCTGTTCAGTGGGGAAGTATGTATATGTTCAGCGCATTCAGTAGCATCGATTATCGCTCCATTCGGGCCAACTCGCCGGCTGAAACCGCCGTCAAGCGACTGAATGGTATCGGCGAAGTCCTATCTGGCCTCGATATCTCGGCGATCCACACGCAGGACGACATGACCCGCGCGCTCTGGACGCTGGATACCGCCGACAAGTGCATCCGCATGATTCTCACCGAGTTCCGCACCGCGCCCGCCAAGGAGCAAGTCGTCCGCGAGGCCAAGCGCCTGGTCGACCTGATCGAGCTCGCCCGCGACGAAATCTCGAACTATCGCGACAGCGACAGGGTTTTGAACTCAACCCACGCGTTCGGCGTCAGCGTTTGATCTTGCTCAGGATTCGATCTGCCTCGGTACGCCAATCAGCGCTGCGCGCGAACTCCGCCGTGCCCCTGACGCCGAACAGACCTTCATCAGCAAGGTCAGCCACCAGGCCTGACGCTCTGCCGTGCCCTGCGCGGACCATGGTGTCAGTCCCGCCTCACGCACGGTCTCGGCGACCTCACGCACCTCCTCGGCGCGCCGGCGACCGTGCTCGATCACGCGCTGGAAGAAATAGGCGCCCTGCTTCTCCCAGTTGATCCCGGGGAACGTCTCCGCGAGCGAGGCCAACACCGCATCCTCGACCCCATAGGCACGCGCGGTCGTAAAGCTCTCGATGACCATCGCCTCCAGGCCCTTGATCATGATGCTGCGGCACATCTTCACCGCGGAGGACACCCCGAGCTTGTCGCTCGCGACCTTGGCGGCAAAGCCGATCGCGTTCAGAAGCGGCTCGATCTCTCTCGCGCCGGGGCCGCCGAGCAGCAGCGGCACCTTGATGCGATACGGCGGCACCGAGGTCATCACCGCACCCTCGACATAGCGGCCGCCTCCGCCGTCGATCAGCGCAGCAGCGCGCTGCTTGGCGCCGGGTGAGGCCGAATTGAAATCGAGGAACCAGGTGCCCTGGTTGATCGCAGCGGCGCAGGCCTCTGCGACAGGCACCGCCTGGCTCGCGGTGACGGCGGAGATGACGAAGTCCGACTTCGCCGTCAGCTCAGCATGAGATGCTGCCAGCGTCACACCGTGTTTCGCCGCATGCTCCTTCAGCGGCGCGCGGTGCTCGCTCCCGAGCTTGATGTCATAAGCCGAGACCTTGATGTCCTGCTGGCGCAAATCCTCGGCCAAGATTTTGCCGACTTCGCCGTAGCCGACCAGCCCGATCTGCCATCGTTTCGGATCCACCATCAGTTCAGCCCTCGTGTCGTCTCGTCGAACAGCTCCTCGACAGCATAGCGGCGCGGGATCAGCTCCTGCTGGAATGCGTAGTCGACGATCAGCTCCAGCGGCTTCCGGTTGGCCTCGATCCCGAACGGGACAAGGTCAGGCGTTGCCACTGCTCCCGCCTGCTCCTTGTTCCGCTTGAGCAGATCATAAACGCCCACAACGACGTCGGGCCGCGATTTCGCAAGTTGCTCGGTCACGACCACGAGGTGATTGACCGGGACGACGCCGCGCCTCGCGTACCATTTGGCGGCCTCCGCGGCTGGATCGGAGAAGAGCGGCTTCAGCTTGGGATTGTCAGAGGTCTCGCCGAGGACGGCGTCGAGCTCACCGTCGAGCAGCATCTGCAGGATCTTCTTGTCCTTCGGGGCGCGCTCGGTGGTGTCGACATATTCGGCCACGTGCGGATCCTCGAAGGTGATCCAGCGGATCGTGTCGAGATTGACGCCATAGTCGTTGGCGAGGATGCCCCTGATCCAGGCGCCGGTCGTGGTCGTGAACGAGCGGATGCCGACGCGCTTGCCTTCGAGATCGGACGGCCCGAGCATTCCCCGTGCGGGATTGTACAGCGCATAGGAATGCTGGAAGCGCCCGAGCATGGTCGCCGGCAGCAGCACCAGCGGCTTGCCGTGCGCCTTCGCCATCAGATAGGTGACGATCGCCATCTCGCAGACCTCGAAGGCCTGCTCCCGCACCATCGGCTTGAACGCGGTGTTGGTCGGCGTGTACGCGATGAAGTCGAGATCGAAAAGATCGGAGCGGAGTTCGCCGCTCTTCACGGCCTGAACATGGGGGTGGCCGCCGAGCACGGCCTTCAGCTTGAGACGATCCATCCACCCGCTCCGCTAAATCTTCAGACGTCCTTGGGATTATCGACATAGACAAGTCCGGCCTTCGCCAGCGCTTCGCGCATGCCGTACATGTCGAGGCCCAGTTCGCCCGAGGCAAGGCGCGCGCGCTTGCCGCCCTCGTCCGCGTTGCGCTTCCTCGCCTTCTCGGCGACCTCGGCGGCATAGCGCTTCGGGACTACCACGACGCCATCGTCATCGGCGACGACGATATCGCCGGGGTCGACATTGACGCCGGCGCAAACGACGGGGACGTTGACCGAGCCGAGCGTCGCCTTGACTGTGCCCTTGGCCGACACCGCACGCGACCACACCGGAAACTCCATCTCGTGCAGCGCTTTGACGTCGCGGCAACCGGCATCGATGATCAACCCCTGCACGCCACGTGCCTGCAGCGAGGTCGCCAGCAATTCGCCGAACATGCCGTCGGTATTGTCGGTGGTGCAGCCGACGACGAGGATGTCGCCCTTTTTGCACTGCTCGACCGCGACATGGATCATCCAATTGTCGCCGGGCTGCGCCAGCACCGTGACGGCGGGCCCCGCAATCGACGCACCAGACCAGACCGGACGCAGATAGGGCTTCATCAGGCCGATGCGGCCGTAAGCCTCGTGCACGGTCGAAACACCGTACTCGGCCATGTCGGCGGGATCGGCGCGCTCAATGTTGCGAACGACGACCGGCTTCATGCCAGCTCCTCCGCAACCGTCGGGAACAGGCGCTGATAGGCCTCGCCATAAGTCATGGGCACGCCGGTGTTGCGGCTGCCCTGAATACCACGGTTGAGCGCGACCCGCTCGTAATAGCCCCAGAGGTGTTTTTGCGCAGCGAGAATCTGGAACGCCTCGTACTTCTCCTTCCAGACCTCGTCGATCTTGAGGAGCAGATCCGGCTTGTAATTGCACTGCTCTGGCTGATGCGGCTCGAACAGGAACACCGGCGGCGCCGAATATTTGTACTGCGCGCCGGGCTTGTGACCCATCGCCTGCGCGACCACGCGGGTCTCCTGCGCGAAATGCGCCGCGCTGGGATGGTCGAAATTATAGGGGTCTTCCAGCGCGTGGGTCAGCACGAAACTGGGATTAAGCTCGCGATAGATGTCGACCATGCGGTCGAAATGCGCCTCGGTGAGCTTGAGAGGATAATCGCCGCAATCGAAGAACTCGATCTCCGCGCCGAGCAGTTTTGCCGCGCGCTCCGCTTCGTCCTTGCGGCCGGCCTTGACCGATTCCAGCGTCGCGCCCTTCTCCTTCCAGGCGAACTGGCTCTCGCCGCGCTCGCCAAAGGACATGCAGACGATCTTCATGCGATAGCCCTTCTTCGTATGCAGCGCGATCGCGCCGCCGGCGCGCCAGACGAAATCGCCGGGATGGGCGGTGATGACCAGACCTGTCTTCATGGGAGAAACTCCCCTCTCTTGTTCGTAACCATCATAGGCCGCCTGCATCACGCCGGAAGCCACTTCATCAGATTGCAGCGGCCACTTGTTCCTCGCCGTCGAGCACGCGCCTCAGGCGCTCGCCGTCGAGCGCGCCTTCCCATTTGGCAATCGCGATGGTCGCGACCGCGTTTCCGATCAGGTTGGTCGGCGTCAAGCCCTGCGACATCAGGCGATGGATGCCGAGCACCAGCGCAACGCTCGTCACCGGGATGGTGCCGGTCGCCGACAGCGTCGCCGCCAGCACGACGAAGGCGGCGCCGGCAATCCCCGCCGCCCCCTTGGAGGTCACCAGCAGGATCAGCAAGAGCTCGATCTGATCGGCCAGCCCGAACGGCGTGTTGGTTGCCTGCGCCAGGAACACCGAGGCCGCGGCAAGGTAGAGGCAGGTGCCGTCGAGATTGAAGGAATAGCCCGTCGGGATGACGAGCCCGACCACGCTCTTCTCGCAGCCCGCTTTCTCCAGCTTGGTCAGCATCCGCGGCAGCACCGTCTCCGACGATGTCGTGGCTATGCAGATCAACAGCTCTTCCCAGATGTAGCGGATCAGCTTGAGCAATGAGAAGCCGCAGAGCCGCGCCACCGGGCCGAGCGCCACGACGATGAAGACCACACAGGTGAGATAGAAGCCTCCGAGCAGCTTGCCGAGCGAGGCCAGCGATCCCACGCCGAACTTGCCGACCGTAAAGGCGATGGCACCGAAGGCACCGATCGGCGCCGCCCACATCACGAAACCGACGACGGCGAACACCATTTTCGCAGCGATGTCGATCAGATGGACCAGCGGCGCGGCCCGTTCGCCGAGCTGCACCAGCGCAAAGCCGCAAAGGACCGAGATGAACAGCACCTGGAGGATGTTGCCTTCGGCAAAGGCGCCGATGAACGTCGCGGGCACGATGTTCATCAGGAACGGCACGAAGCCAATGACGCTGGTCTGCTTGACATAAGGCTCGATCGCGCTGGCATTGATGCTGGCGGGATCGATGTTCATGCCGACGCCGGGCTTGAGCAGGTTGATCGCGATGAGACCGATGATCAGCGCGATCGTGGTCATGATCTCGAAATAGACGATCGCCTTCACGGCGACGCGCCCGACCCGCGCCATGTCGGCCATATGGGCGATGCCGTGCACGACGGTGCAGAAGATGATCGGCGCGATCAGCATCCGGATCGCCTTGATGAAGGCATCCCCCAGCGGCTGCATCTTGGCGCCCGCCTCGGGACTGGCGATCCCAAGCGCGATGCCGGCGGCCATGGCGATGAGCACCTGGATCCAGAGCTCCCTCCACCAGGGCCGCCCGCGCGGCTTGTCGATTGCAAGCACGGTCATCGGTCGAACTCGAACAGGCGCGCCGGATTGTCGACAAGGATCTTCTGCTGGAACTCGGGTTCGGGCGCGAACAGCGGAATCAGGTCGACGAGGTCGCCGTCATTCGGCATCACCTTGACGTTGGGATGCGGCCAGTCGGTGCCCCAGATGACGCGATCCGGCGCGGTCTCGACGATCTTTCGCGCGAACGGCACCGCATCGGTAAAGGGCGGACCGCTGGAGGACACCCGCTCCGAGCCGCAGATCTTGACCCAGCATTTCTCGTCGCGCTGCATCAGCTCGATCAGGATCCTGAACGGAAGCTGATCGAGCCCCTGCGCCGCCTTCACACGGCCCATATGGTCGATGGTGTAGCTGAGCGGCAGCCTGGTCAGCATGTCGGCATATTCAGGCAAATCGATCGCATCGAAATGCAGGTCGATGTGCCAGCCAAGCGGCGTGACCATCGCGATGATACGGTCGAACACGCGCTTGTCGGGCACGCCGCCGAGATGGCGGACGAAATTGAAGCGGCAGCCGCGGAAGCCACCTTCGTGCAGCACACGGAGCTCGCGCTCGGTGATGCTGTCGTCGATATTGGCGACCGCACGGTAGGCGCCGTTGCTCTCAGCGATCGCATCAAGCGCCACACTGTTGTCGGTGCCGTGCACGCTGGCATTGACGATGACCGCACGCTCCACGCCGAGCTTGGCATGCAACGCCCTGAAATCCTCCAGCGGCGCGTCCGGCGGCGTGTAGGACCGGTCAGGCGCATAAGGGTATTTCGCACCGGGACCGAAGATGTGGCAATGCGCGTCGCATGACAGCTTCGGCAGCTTGAACTTGGGCGTGCGCGTGTTCGGATCGGGCGGCGGAATGGTGGGCGTGTACATCATCGTCATCACTTCAACCGTCGGGCGAGACGGCTTCTTTCAAGTCCTGCTGCCGACGACCGGCCGCCGCCGCGACGGCGCGACATGATCGAGCGGCGGCGCCTGGAAGGAGGCAACCGTGGCCTGCACCAGCTGCTCGATAGCGCTGGCGGCATCGCCGCCATCGGCTTCGCCGCGCGACAGGCGCGAGACGCGATCGGGCGTCACCAGCGAGTAATAAAGTGCGCCTAGCAGGAAGTGACTGCGCCAGACGATGTCGGTGCGCGGAATGTGCGGCAGGCTCTCGTGGATCGCATCGATGAAGGCGTGGCTGGTGTCGTCAAATGTCTGCGCGATGATTTTTCGCGCGACCTCGTTGCCTTCGGCCGACATCACGGCGCGCAGCCGCGTGAAGCGCGCACCGCCGCCGGCAAGATCGCTGCCTGAGGTGAAAGCCGGCACGACATAGGCGCGCACCACCGCCTCCAGCCGGTCCTGGAGATCACGCACGCGCCTCGCGGCGGCGAGCAGTTCCGAACGGCGCAAATTCATCGGCCCGCAATGGCGCCGGTAGATCTCCAGCAGCAGGCCGTCCTTGGTCTTGAAATGATAGGTGACGCTGCCTGGATTGGCTCCGGCAGCCTGCGCGATGTCGCGCACCGAGACGGCATTGAAGCCGTTGGTGGCGAACAGCTCCTCGGCCGCGGCGAGGATCGCCTCGCGCATGTTCGGCTTGCGGGCCGTTTCCTTGCTGGTGGGCTTGCGTACCATGTGATTTGTACTATCGTACAAAAGATCAGGTCTCGTCAACAAAAACCATGGCGGCATCCAGACGACTCGAAGACCGATGCAAGGATGCGCGCCCGCAAGGAGTGCTGGGAAAATGCTGGGTTTGAACAAGACAATCGGCGGATTGATGCTGGGCGCCGGTTTGCTGCTGGCGGGCAGCGCCGCGCAGGCCGCCGACAATTATCCGAGCAAGCCGGTTCACATCCTCGTTCCCTACGCGGCCGGCGGCGCGGTCGATGTGCTCGCGCGCACGCTGGGCCAGGCGCTGGCCAAGTCTTGGGGGCAGCAGCCGGTGGTCGACAATCGTCCAGGCGCCGGCGGGATCGTCGCCTCGCAGGCGCTGACACAGGCCGCGCCCGACGGCTACACGCTGATCCTGGTCGCGAGCGGCCATCCGCTCAACCAGTTCATCTATCCGAGCGTGCCCTACGACACGTTTAGGGATTTTACCGCAATCACCGAAGTCGCCTCCTCACCGCTCGCGATCGTCGTGGCCAAGGACAGCCCCTACAAGACGCTCGGAGATCTCCTCGCTGGGGCGAAGAAGGAGCCGGACAAGCTCTCCTACGGCATGTCCGGCAATGGCACCTCGGCGCATCTGGCCGGCGAACTGTTGAAACACATGTCCGGCAGCAAAATCGTCGCGATCCCCTACAAGGGCGGCGCGCCGGCGCTGACCGCCGTGATCGCAGGCGAAATCCCGCTCAGCATCAATCCGCTTGCGGAAGCGATCGGTCAGCTCGAAAGCGGTCCGGTGCGCGCACTCGCGGTGACCTCGGCCGAACGCTCCAAGGCGCTACCTTACGTCCCGACCGTCGCAGAATCCGGCGTCGCCGGTTACGACGTTTCGGTGTGGTGGGGCGTGCTTGGTCCGGCAAAAATGCCGCCGGAGATCGTGGCGAAGCTCGAGACCGATCTCAAGGCGGCGCTGCAGGATCCGAACGTGCTGTCGACGCTGGGCAAGATCGGCGCCGCTCCGGTCGGCTCCTCTGCCAAGGAGTTTGACGCCTACATGCACGCCGAGGCAACCAAATGGGAGCCGGTGCTGAAGGCGGCCAACATCCGCGCACAGTGAGCAGCAGCAGGCGGCCTTGCGCGGCGCGGTCAGGACTTCGCGCGCGTAGCAAGCCTGGGCTCAGCAACCAGGGCCTGTTCAGTTGTGGGCCCTCGCCCGCATCTTCTCCGGCGTAACGGGCCGTAGGAAATCGGCATCATCGTCGGTCGACGGGATCAGGATCGCGCGCTCGCGCGGCAGCGCCTCCGGCATCTCGTCGCGGATGAAGGCCACGAGCTTTTCCCTGATCTCGCAGCGCAGGTCCCACGACTGCGGCGCGTTTCTCGCGCTGACGAGCGCGCGGAGCTCGATGGTCCGCGAGTCCGCGTCGATCACCTGGAGATTGACCACGGCACCATCCCAGAGCTTGGACTGTTTCACGGCGTCCTCCAGCCAACGCCGGATGCGCGGGACGTCGGCACGATAGTCGACGTGGAGCGCGATCACGCCGATCAGGGATGCGGTGTCGCGGGTCCAGTTCTGGAACGGCTTCTCGATGAAATAGGACAACGGCACCACCATGCGGCGCCAGTCCCACAGCCGGATCACGACATAGGTCGAGGCGATATCCTCCACCCAGCCCCATTCGTTCTCGATGATCACGGCATCCTCGATGCGGATCGGCTGCGTGATCGCGATCTGCAGGCCTGCGATCAGGTTGCTGAGCAGCGGCCGGGCGGCAAGGCCGACGATGATGCCGGCCGCGCCGGCGGAGGCGAACAGGCTGACGCCATATTGCCTCACCGAATCGAACGTCATCAGCGCGGTGGACACCGTGATGACGACGATGATGGTGTCGGTGACGCGCTTGAACACGCGAACTTGCGTCACGTGCTTGCGCGCGACGAAATTCTCGCTGACGTCGCGGAAATTCTGCAGATAGCGCGCCGCGCTCATGTCCACGATCCGGATCGAGATCCAGCCGATCAGGGCAATGACGGCCACGACGAACAGGCGCACCAGCGGCGTGCGGATCATGTCGTCGAGCGGGGCAAGCGGCAGGACCAATGCGACGGCCGCCAGGCAAAGCGCCAGCTGGGCCGGGCCTGCGGTGCGGTCGATGAATATGCTCAGGAGCGGAAGGCGGGTTCCGAAGGCGCGCGCCAGCAGCCATACGGCGACCCGGTAGACGAACAGCGCCAGCAAGATCGCGCCGACAACCAGGCCGAGGCCGACAAACCACGACGGTATCCAGCCGAACATCCTATCGATGTCAGCCATCAGGGCCTGCAAATTCATCGATTGTCCCCGTCATTGCATTCGCATAGCCCGCTCAACGCCTCCCGGCCGGCTTCGCTCCCCTCTCTCGTGCAACGCAGCATTCCGCAGATGCAACCGTCGCCGAACTGCGCTAATTTGTGAGCACCATGACCAGACGTACCGGCAGCGCCGATCTTCCCTTGCACACCGGACGGGTTCCGCCGTGGCTCGCGAGCCGCATGGCTTCGCTCGGATCGATCGTCACGCAGGCGATCGTGCATCATTACGGCCGCGATGCATTTCTCCAGCGGCTGTCCCATCCATTCTGGTTCCAGTCGTTCGGCGCCGTGATGGGAATGGACTGGCACTCCTCCGGCATCACGACATCCGTGATCGGCGCACTGAAGCGCGGACTCGGGCCGCTCCAGGACGAGCTTGGCATCTATGTCTGCGGCGGCCGCGGCCAGCATTCGCGCAAGACGCCGGACGAGTTGATGCAGCTCGGCGACCGCGTTGGATTCGACGGCGCAAAGCTCACCCGCGCCAGCCGCCTGGTGGCGAAGGTCGACAGCGCGGCCGTGCAGGACGGCTTCGACCTCTATCTCCACGGCTTCTTCGTGACCGCCGACGGCAAATGGACGGTGGTGCAGCAGGGCATGAACGGCGACAAGCGGCAGGCCCGCCGCTATCACTGGCATTCCGAGGCGCTGAAGAGCTTTGTCGATACGCCGCACAGCGCGATCGACGGCCCGCAGCAAGGCGAGATCGTCAATCTCACCGACCACCGCGCCGATATCTCGCGGAGCGCGCAGCTCGAGCTCCTCAGCGATCTCGGCCCCGATCGAATCCTCACTGAATTCGAGCGGCTCACCGGGCCTGCGCCCGAGCCTGCGCAGGCCATGCTGCCGCATCTGATCATGCCCGCGCATCACGATGTCCGGCCGAAGGATGTGTTCGCGCGGCGCCTGCACGGCACCCTCGCCGCAGCCGCCGAACGCGGCCCGGTCGATTTCCCGGAGTTGCTGCTGACGCCCGGCGTCGGCGCGCGCACCGTGCGCTCGCTGGCGATGGTCGCCGAGGTCGTGCACGGCGCGCCCTATCGCTTCAGGGATCCCGCGCGCTTCTCGCTCGCCCATGGCGGCAAGGACCGGCATCCCTACCCTGTCCCGATCAAGGTCTATGACGAGACCATCCGCGTGCTGAAGGGCGCGATTCAGAACGCCAAGCTCGGGCGTGATGAAGAGATGCAGGCGATGAAGCGGCTAGATGATCAGGCACGGCGGCTGGAACGCACCGCGCACGGCCCGTCGGTCGAGACCTACATCGCCGGCGAGCGCGCGGCGTCACCCGACCTCGACGGCCGCTCCGTCTTCGGCTGGGAGCGCGATCTCGTGCCGACAAAAAAGCGGACCGGCTGAAGACCGGTCCGCAAGTTTCAGCGGGAGGAACGGCTCTCTCAGGTCTCGTCAGTCTCCGGCGTCTCGTCGAGCCGGTTGGCTGCATGATCCTGATACTGTTCGGTCTGAATGGACTTGCCGTCCATGCCGCGAATGTCCGAATGCTGGGCCTTGTCGCGGTTGGACAGGACCATGTTATCGCCGATCTTGTCCTTGGGCACTTCGGTCAATGCACCGGTGCCGTCGCCCTTGCCATGCATGCCGGATCTGAAGTGCGTCTTGCTGCCGTGCCCACTTGGCATCAGTCTCTCCTCTTGCAGTGATCGCCCGTTGAAAGCTCGGTACTCCCGTTGCACCGGCGTCGGTCGCGGCGGCCGCTGTGGTCTATCTGCCGCCGCCCTTGCCGGCCGCATCGTGGCGGTGATGGGAATCCTGCTCGCCTCCACCACCGGAGACGCGGCTGTGGCTTCGCTGTTCATCGTCCGCAGGCGGCTTCTTCACCTCCAGCGGCGCCTTCGCGTTCTCATGCGATGCCCCGGGGCCGCCCTGACGAATGCTGCTGGGTGTCTTGGTGGATGTCGACATGAATGTCGCCTCCTCAACGGTCTTGCTGGTGTCCCTGATTGGTCGTGTTCTGCTTGATGTTGCCTTGTTGGCCCTGTTGGTCCGGATTTTCCGCGCGCTGCTGGCCGCGCGGAGTCTGATCGGCCGACGTTTGCTTAGTGTCGCCAGTTCCCTTCCGGCTCTGATTGTCCGGCGGAACATTCGGCATTTTGCTGGTCATGATCCAACCTCTCTGAGAGATGGGAATCCCTGGACACGCAACTGTTCCTTCGCATGCCCTCAGGTCCCGGTGGACAACAGCAAGCGCCGCAGGCTGTTCCGAGCAGATCATGGTCAGCGACGATTTGCCGAAGAGAGAGCCTCACTCCGCCCGAACGGGAGAACGATCAGCCATCGCCTGCGCCGCAGCGGTAAATGTTCCGTGGACCGCGGCCGTGACAGGAAGCTTCGCAATCATGCGAATCCCCGGCCGCTTGCGCCAATGGATCTGCGAGGGATCGACGGCCAGACCAAGTTTCGGCCAGCGCACGAACAGCGCTTCCAGCGCGCAGGCCGCCTCGATGCGCGCCAGCTGATGGCCGAGGCAGAAATGGATTCCTGTCCCGAACGAGAGGTGACGGTTCGGCTTGCGCTCGAGATCGAGGCTTTCGGGACGATCATGCATCGCCGGATCCATGTTTGCGGCGGCGAGCATCACCATGACACGGTCGCCCTTCTTCAAACGCACGCCTTCGACCTCGACGTCCCGCCGCACATAGCGCGGTTTTGAAAATTGCACCGGAGAGACGAAACGCAAGAACTCTTCCACCGCAAGCCCGACGCGGCTCCAATCCTGCTCCAGCCAGTCTCGGAGGCCAGGACTTCTGAGCAGCTCGTAGGCGGAACCGCTGATGAGATGCGTGGTCGTCTCGGAGCCGGCTGCAAGCAGCAGAAACACCATCGAGACCATTTCATCCGGCGTGATCTGAGCACCCTCGCGCTCGACCTGGACCAGTTCGGCGATCAGGCCTTCACCGCCCTGCACGCGCGCGGCCTGCAATTGCTGCTCGAGGTAGGCCCGCATCTTGCGAAAGGCCCACAGCAATCGAAAGAAGCTGACGACATTCGTCAGCGAGGACATCGCGTTGCCCCAGGCGATGAATTTGGGCCGGTCGGCCAGAGGCAATCCCAGAAGCTCGGAGATCACTGCGAGCGGCAGGATGCGCGCGTAGCGCTGGACCAGATCTGCTGGCCGTCCCTCCGCGAACAGCTCGTCGGCCAAGCCGTCGGCAATGGCACGGATGCGCGGCTCCATCGCGACGATGGCACGACGGCGAAAGGCCTCGTCCACGATGCTGCGGAGCCTCGTGTGATCCGGCTCGTCCATCGTCAGCATGTTGTTGGCGATGGTCCTGACGAAGCTCGGCATCCACCAGCGCAGACTCGCGACGTCGCCATCCTCCTTGCGCAGCGTGAAGGTGGCGCCGTCTTTCAGCACCTGTGCCGTCGCGTCATGGGTCGTGGTGATCCAGACATCGCCGACCAGGGGAAATCGCGTCGCGACGAGAGGACCGGACATGCGCAACGCCGCGATCGCCTTGGGCGGATCACGAAAGAAGGCCTCGCTTGTGAAATCGAGGCGCGCTGTCATGGGATCACCGGAGTGATTGTTGGCGTCTCACCCAAATGGTATGGGCGGGCCAACGCGCAAGGGTCGGAACTGGCGCGAGGAGACGAAGACCTATCCACGCCCGGGCGAGCGCTGGCCGGTCTTGCGCTGCTGCTGGTTGGTATAGGCGTCCCAATGGCTCCAGCTGCCGTTGCTGAGGCTCTGCATGTCGGTGCCGAGCGGACGGCGCGTGCGCTTGTCGTGATCGGCGATCACGCGCTCGGACTGGGCGATCTTGCGCTTGAGTTCCGCGGTCGCCTTCTGGGTCTGGCCGTTCCGCTTCGAGGAGGCGATCTCACCCATCGTGAAGCGCGCGGTCTCCAGCGCCTTCAACTCGGCGCGGTTCTTCTTCAACTGGACCCGGTGCCAGGCGATGTTGCTGTCGCTGTCCGCAACCATGTGGGAACTCCGCTGATTCGTTCCCACAGTGTATCAAGCGCCGAATCGGCGCCGCAACGGGCCCGACGCGGCGAAAATGCGGTCTTCTCAAGCAAGAATTGCGCGTTAGCGCTCGGCAAAGGCCTTTTCGACCACGAATTGGGCCGGCTCGCCGTGATTGCCCTCGACAAAGCCGCGCTCTCCCAGGAGCACGCGCGTATCAGCGACCAGTGCCGGGCTGCCGCAAATCATGACGCGGTCGTGGGCAGCCTCCAGCACCGGCAGGCCAATATCGGCGAACAGCTTGCCCGTGGTGATGAGGTCGGTGATGCGGCCGCGGTTGCGGAAGGGATCGCGCGTCACGGTCGGATAGTAGATCAGCTGATTCTGAATGTACTCGCCGATCAGTTCGTCCTTCGGCAGCGTCTCGGTGATCATCTCGCCATAGGTGAGTTCCCTGACATGCCGGCAGCCGTGCAACAGCACGACCTTCTCGAACCGCTCGTAGGTCTCGGGGTCCTTGATCACGCTCAGGAACGGCGCAAGGCCCGTGCCGGTGCCGATGAGGTAGAGGTTGCGCCCCTCCTCCAAATTGTCGATCACCAGCGTGCCCGTGGCCTTGCGGCTGACGATGATCTCGTCGCCTTCCTGCAAATGCTGGAGCCGCGAGGTCAGCGGACCGTCCGGCACCTTGATCGAGAAGAACTCGAGCGTGTCCTCGTAATTGGCGCTGGCGACGCTGTAGGCCCGCAGCAGCGGCTTCTCGCCGACCTTGAGCCCGATCATGGTGAATTCGCCGTTGCGGAAGCGGAAGGTCGGGCTGCGGGTGGTCTTGAAGGAGAACAGCGTGTCGGTCCAGTGGTGGACGCTCAAAACGCTTTCCTGATTGAAATTGCTCATCTCACCTTCCCTGTCGCGTCCAATGCGGTTCCGAGGCGGGCAGCTATGCGTCGTTTGTACACGATCATTCGTATACTAATGAATAATCCTGCTTGATCCCGCGGTCAAGGCTGCCCAAGATCGAAAGCGTTGCAGTTAGGAATAAGGAGCCCCTTCCATGGCGCATGACGCACCCCAGGCCGCCGGACCCTCGAAGCTCGTGATCCGGAACATCGGCCTGATCCTGTCCGGCGCCCTGGAAAAGCCGATCCTGGATGGCGACACGATCGTCGCCGAGAACGGCAAGATCACCGCGATCGGCCGCTTCAAGGACGTCGACATCGAAGGCGCGACCACCATTGTCGACGCCCAGGGCACCACGGTGGCGCCGGGCCTGATCGACAGCCACGTCCACCCCGTTGCGGGCGACTGGACGCCGCGACAGAACCAGATCAACTGGATCGACAGCTATCTGCATGGCGGCGTCACCACCATGATCTCGGCCGGCGAGGTTCACATGCCGGGCCGCCCCCGCGACGTCGTCGGCCTGAAGGCGATGGCCATCTTCGCCCAGCGCGCGTTCTGGACCTTGCGTCCGGGCGGCGTGAAGGTTCACGCCGGCGCGCCGGTGATCGAATGCGAGATGGTCGAGGAGGACTTCAAGGAGCTGGCCGCCGCCGGCGTCAAGCTGCTCGGCGAGGTCGGCCTCGGCGGCGTCAAGGACGGTCCCACCGCACGCAAGATGGTCGGCTGGGCACGCAAATACGGCATCCAGAGCACCATCCACACCGGCGGCCCCTCGATCCCCGGCTCCGGCCTGATCGACAAGGACGTCGTGCTGGAGGCCGACACCGACGTGGTCGGCCACATCAATGGCGGCCACACCGCCCTTCCCGACGACCAGATCCGCTGCATCTGCGAGGGCTGCAAGCGCGGTCTCGAGCTGGTGCATAACGGCAATGAGCGCTCCGCTCTGTTCACGCTGCGCACCGCGCGCGAGATGGGTGATCTGCACCGGGTCATCCTCGGCACCGACGCGCCCGCCGGCTCCGGCGTGCAGCCGCTCGGCATTTTGCGCATGGTCTCGATGCTGTCCTCGCTCGGCGAGCTGCCGGCCGAGATCGCCTTTTGTCTCGCCACCGGCAACACCGCCCGGATGCGCGAACTCGATTGCGGCCTCATTGAAGTGGGACGTTCCGCCGACTTCGTCATCATGGACAAGGCCCAGCACTCGCCCGGCAAGAACATCCTGGAGAGCGTCCAGCTCGGCGATCTCCCGGGCATCGGCATGACCATCATCGACGGCATCGTGCGGACGCAACGCAGCCGCAACACCCCGCCGGCGGGCAAGGTGCCGGAGGTGGTGGCGAAGTGACGCAGCCAGGAGCGGCACCCCGCTCCGCACCTCCCTCGATGGCGTTGAACAAGTCTGCGACCTGCTGCGTCTAACGCAGGCAGCCCTCGGTGGCGGCATTTCATTGCTGGACCATCGACATGAAGAACTCATCGCGAATTGCCCTCGGCGTTGCTGGCGCGGTGGCGGGCTATGTCGCGATCTTTGTGCTGTTTTCCTTGTTCGATTTCGGCAACCGCGCGGACCCGATCACCTCGGGTCTGTTGGGACTGTTCGTCTACTCCCCCATGGGCGCGATCGCCGGCGCGGTGTTTGCCAACTGGCTGGCGACGCGTTCAGGCGAGGACGCAGGCAATGGCAGCGTCGGGCGCAACAGCCTGAAGTCTCTCGGCGTCGTCGTCCTGCTCTGCGTCGCCGGGATCGGCATCTACATCGCCTACGCCTATGCGACGGCGACGCCCTGGCTCAACCGGAACGGCGGCAATCCCCTGCTCGTATTCGAGGTGCGTTTTCCGGCCGGGGTCACGGTGCCGACATCAGCCCAGGGCATCACCATCGAATTGCAGACCGACCTCAACACGATGCCGGGCGAAGTGACCCCGGCCGCCTTCTATCGTGACGGCGACCAGCCCGTCATCGCAGGCGACGTCGAGCTCGCGTTTCGAACCTCGCACCGGCAGCTCGCCGTCAATATCGAGGGCCAGCCGAGCCGAATCTACCCGATCGACTTGACGGCCCGGGCGCCGCATACGCCGGAGTTCGGGACCTGGCGGCGGCTCGCCGACGGCAGCGAAATCCGCTACCGCGCGAAATGGCCGGGCAAGACATAAGCGTTCGAGATCAGCGCTTGTTCGCGATCTCACAACGCACATAGGTCTGGCGCTTGGCCTGCCCGACCGGTCCGTTGTCCATCACCAGCTTGCCGTCGGTTGCGATGGAGACCCGGGGATTGGAGCGAAACTTCTCGCCTTCGCCTTCGCAGGCGAGCTTCATCTTCCAGCCGAGCTTTCCGTCGGCGGTGATCTCGCCGGCGCGGCAGCGCGTCTCGTACCAGTAGAGGCGGTTGCCGCCTTCGATGCTCATGCGGTTGGGGCTGTCGTCGTCGCGGCAGTCCTTTTTGGTAGACGCCCAGAAGCCTTCGTAGGGCTGCGCGGCAAAGGCAGGCGCACTGCCCGCCAGCGCCGCACCGAGAGTGAGGAGCATTACAAATTTCGTGGCGACTCTCATGAATAAAGACCTCGACAGACCCTTCATCGGGATTAGTCGCCAGTCCTCGCACCTTGTTCAACTGCCGTAGGGTGGGCAAAGCGAAGCGTGCCCACCATTGAGAAGTCGTGGGCACGGCGCTTCGCGCCTTTGCCCACCCTACGAGACCGTCTTCCGCACCCTCACCGCAGCTTGTTCAACAACGCCATCAGCATCTCGCGCTCCCTGGGCTCGAGCGGCGCCAGCGTCTCGCGGGTGATGGCCAGCGCGTTCGGCGCGACCTTCTCCGAAAGCTGCTGACCGGCGCGCGTCAGGCTGACAAGGAGCCGCCGACCGTCCTCGGGATCCTGGCTGGTCTCGGTCAACCCGCGCGCCGTGAGCCGATCGATCACGCCCTTGATGGTCGCGACGTCCATCGCCGTCAGCCGGCCGAGCTGGTTTTGCGAGCACGGCCCGGTCTCGGCGAGTTTCGACAATGCCGCCCACTGCGTCGGCGTCAGATTGGTGCCGATATCGCGGGAGAAGATCGAGCTGTGGCGCTGCCAGACCTGGCGCAGGATGAAACCGACCTGCTCGTCGAGCACGTAAGGCGGTTTTCCCGGTTTGACGCTCTTCTTGGCCGTGACGCTTCTCGCCATCCGCTCGCTGCCCCTCCCTTTGCGTTCACAACGACAGATGCGCGTCGCGGATATCCGGACGCGCATCGAGCTCGGCCATGGTGCCGCCGAAGCAGATGCGGCCGCGCTCGATGATGTAGGCGCGATCCGAAATCAGCCGCGCGAAATGCAGATTCTGCTCGGAGACGACGATGCTGACGCCCTCCTTCTTCATGGTCAGGATGGCGTCGACCATCTGCTCCACGATCTTCGGCGACAGACCTTCCGAGGGCTCGTCCAGCAGCACCAGCGACGGATTGCCCATCAGCGTCCGCGCAATCGTCAGCATCTGCTGCTCGCCGCCGCTCATGCGCCCGCCGGGACGGTTCTTCATCTCGCCGAGATTTGGAAACAGCGCGAACAGCTTTTCGCGTGTCCAATGCGGCGCGTTCGGACGCTTGGGCTGCCTGCCCACTTCGAGATTCTCCTCGACGGTCAGGTCGGTGAATATCCGGCGCTCCTCCGGCACATAGCCGAGCCCCTCGCGCACGATCTCGTGGGTCGGCTTGGCCGAGACGTCCTTGCCCTCGAACATGATGCGGCCGGTTCGTTGCGCGACCAGGCCGACGATCGAGCGAAACGTCGTCGACTTGCCGGCACCGTTGCGCCCGAGCACAGCAACCACCTCGCCCTCGCCGACCTCGAAGCCGATGTCGAACAGGATATGCGCCGGGCCATAATGGCTGTTGAGGCCCTCGACGGTGAGCTTCATATTGATGCTCCGTCGCGATGGCGGGCATCGTAGACCAGGCCCTCGCCGAGATAGACCGCCTGCACCTGCGGATTGCCGCGCACCTCGGCCGGCGTGCCCTCGGCGATCAGCGTCCCTCGATTCAGCACGATGATGCGGTCGGCATGCTCGAACACCACGTCCATGTCGTGCTCGGTGAAGAGCACGCCGATCGATTTCTCCCGCGCGATGCTCGCGGTCAGCCGCATCAGGTCGACGCGTTCGCGCGGCGCCATGCCGGCGGTCGGCTCGTCCATCAACAGCAGCTTGGGCTGGTTGGCGAGCGCCACCGCAAGCTCGAGCCGCTTGAGGTCGCCATAGGCAAGCTCACCACAGGGGCGATCGGCATAGCCGCCCATGCCGACCAGCTCGAGCAGACGGCCGGCCTCGCCGCGGTCGAACTTCGGCGCCGAGCCGAACAGATTGAACAGCTGCCTCCCGTGCGAGATCAGCGCGACCTGCACGTTCTCGCGCACGGTCATGGTGGCAAAGGTCGCGGTAATCTGGAAGGTACGCCCGACACCCATGCGCCAGATCTCGCGCGGCTTCTTCCCGGTGGTCTCTTCGCCGAGCAGACGGACTTGCCCGGTATCAGGCTTGTTCTGGCCGTTGAGCATGTCGAAGCAGGTGCTCTTGCCGGCGCCGTTCGGCCCGATCAGCGCCAAAATCTCGCCGGCGCGCAGCGAGAACGCGACGCCGCGCACGGCATGGATGCCGCCATAGGATTTGGTCAGACCTTCGACCGCAAGAAGTGGGGGTGCAACACTCATTCGGCAGACTCGATCGGCTTGGCGAGCAGAGGTGATCCCGGCGGCGACGCCTTCCTGCGACGCTGCGCCAGCATCTCCAGCATGCCGACAATGCCCTTGGGGAAGACGACGACGATCAGAACGATGAAACCGCCGAGCACGAGTTTCGACAAATCGGTCTGGCTGACCAGCCAGATGTTCAAGGCCTTGTAGACGATGGCGCCGATCACCGCGCCGGACACCGTCTCGACACCGCCGAGCAGCACCATCACCAGCGCATCGACCGAGAGCGAGATGCCGAGATTGTCAGGGAAGACGCTGCCCTTGAGGTAGGCGAACAGCGCGCCGCCGATGCCGGCGGTCGTGCCTGCGATCACGAAGGCGGTCCACTGGATGCGCTTGGCATTGATGCCGATCGCCTCCGTACGCAGGAGCGAGTCGCGCGTGGCGCGGAGCGCGTAGCCGAATGGCGAGAATACCATGGCCCGCAGTGCGATGGTCACCAGCGCCGCAACGCCGAGCGCCAGCCAATAGAAGTGCGACGGGCTAGCCGCCCATTTTTCCGGCCAAACGCCCAAGATGCCGTTGTCACCGCCGGTGACGCTCACCCACTGGAATGCGATCGACCACACGATCTGCGCGAAAGCGAGCGTCAGCATCGCAAAGTAGACGCCGGAGAGCTGCACGGCGAAGAAGCCGAACACGGCCGCGCCCATGCAGCCGAGCAGCGGCCCGAGCAGCAGGCACACGATCATCGGCAACCCCGCCATCTTGGCGAGGAAGGCGACGCCGTAGGCACCGAGCCCGAAATAGGCGGCATGGCCGAAGGACGCGAGCCCGCCGACCGACATCAGGAAGTGGAGGCTGACGGCAAAGATGACGAAGATCGCGATCTCCGAGCCGACGGTCAGCGCATAGTTGCCGGCGAACAGCGGCAGCGTCGCTGCGATCACGAGCGCGGCAAGCGCTGCAAGCCGCTCGTTCGACGTCAGCGGGCGCCAGGGATTGACGGTGAGACCGGGCGTCTTGCGCGCCGACGCCTCCGGTTTGCCGAACAGACCCCAGGGTCGCACGATCAGCACCACCGCCATCACCAGGAAGACCAGGATGATGGAAATCTTGGGGAAGATCAGGATGCCGAAGGCATTGAGCTCGGAGACCAGCACCGCCGCGACGAACGCGCCGACGATGCTGCCGAGGCCGCCGATCACGACCACGACGAAGACTTCGACGATGATGCGCAGATCCATCGCGTGATGCACGGCATCCCGCGGGATCTGAAGCGCGCCGCCCAGCGCGGCGAGGAAGACGCCGACCGCGAACACCGACGTAAACAGCCATTTCTGATTGACGCCGAGCGCTGCGACCATGTCGCGGTCCTGCGTCGCCGCGCGTACCAGGACGCCCCAGCGCGTGCGCTGGAACAGCAGCCAGAGAATGCCGAGCACGACGGGCCCGAGCACGATCAGGAACAGATCGTAGCTCGGGATGTTCTGGCCGAAGAAATCGATGGCCCCCTTGAATCCGGGCGCACGACGGCCGACGAGATCGTCGGGCCCCCAAATCAGGACGACGAGATCCTCGACCATCAAGGTCAGGCCGAAGGTCGCAAGCAGCTGGAACAGCTCGGGGGCGTGATAGATGCGGCGGAGCAGCACCATCTCGACCAGCACACCGATCATCGCCACGGCAATCGCGGCCAGCACGATACTGCTCCAGAAGCCAAATGCGCCCGACAGGCGCTCCGTCAGCGTGAAGGCAATGTAGGCGCCGATCATGTAGAAGGCGCCATGCGCGAAATTCACGATCCGCGTCACGCCGAAGATGATCGACAGGCCCGAGGCCACCAGGAACAGCGACGCCGCGCTGGCGAGACCGGTCAGAAACTGTACGACGTAAAAGGCCATCGGCGGTCCGGGTTCGGGGAAGTCGTAGGGTGGGTTAGCGCAGCGTAACCCACCACCTTTTCTCGTGTGGCACCGAAAGTGGTGGGTTACGCCGAGCAGATACGCTTTGCGCATCTGCAGGGCTAACCCACCCTACGGCAGCGGGGATCAATCCTTCGGACGCAGCTTCTCGACTTCGGCATCGCTGGGCAGATAGTCCGAGCCCTTCTTGTAGGACGAATCCACCATCACGCCCTTGCCGTCCTTCAGCGCGGTCTTGCCGACAAAGGCACCGAGCGTCGACTGATGGTCGATCTTGCGGAAGGTGATCTCGCCGAATGGCGAGGGCATCGACAGCCCTTCTGCCGCGGTGATCAGCTTCTCCGGATCAGTCGAGCCCGCCTTCGCCAGGATCGCGGCGGCCGCCTTGATGGTCTGGTAGCCAACGATCGAGCCGAGGCGCGGATAGTCGTTGTACTTGGCCTGGTACGCCTTCAGGAACGCGTCGTGCTCGGGCGTTTTGATCGAGTACCAGGGGTAACCGGTGACGATCCAGCCCTCGGGCGTCTCATCCTTGAGCGGGTCGAGATATTCCGGCTCGCCGGTCAGGAACGAGACAACCTCGCGCCCCTTGAACAGGCCGCGGGTGTTGCCTTCGCGCACGAGCTTGACGAGGTCGGCACCGAAGGTGACGTTGAGGATCGCTTCGGGATTGGCGGCGGCAACAGCCTGTACCACGGGGCCCGCGTCGATCTTGCCCTGCGGCGGCCACTGCTCGTCGACCCACTGGATGTCAGGCCGCTTCTCCGACATCAGCTTCTTGAACACGGCAACCGCCGACTGGCCGTACTCATAGTTCGGCGCGATCGTCGCCCAGCGCTTGGCGGGCAGCTTGGCGGCTGCTTCCACCAGCATCGCCGCCTGCATGTAGTTGGAAGGGCGCAGGCGGAAAGTGTATTTGTTGCCCTTCGACCAGGTGACGGCATCGGTCAGCGGCTCGGCCGCGAGGAAAAACACCTTCTTCTGGTTGGCGAAGTCGCTGACGGCGAGGCCGATGTTCGACAGGAACGTACCCGTCAGCATCGCGACGCCCTCGCTCGACACCAGCTCATTCGCCGCAGTCTGCGCGTCCGCCGGCTTGCCGCCGTCGTCCTTCGAGATCACGACCAGCTTCTTGCCATTGATGCCGCCGGCCGCGTTGATCTCTTCGACCGCGAGCTGCCAGCCCTTGCGATAGGGTTCGGTGAACGCCGGCAGCAGCGAATAGCTGTTGATCTCGCCGATCTTGATGTCCTGCGCCAGGGCCGAATGAGCCATGCCGCCCGCCAGAAGCGCAAAGGCCGCGCCGACGAAGTAATTTCTTGCTCGCATCCCAACCTCCAGTTTTTGAGTTCTATGTCTCGATCACGATCTTGCCGGAGAAGCTGTGCCCGCATCTCCGGATCATGCCTTATCTCAGACCGTCCTCGCCCTTTACTTCCGCGACCGTGAGCCCGCCGACGCGCGGCAGCGGACGGCCGCTGTCGGTGACGGCGACCGCGACCATGATCTCGTTGGCGCGCGGCGCGTCGTTGATCTGCACCTCCATGCCGTCGAAATGGCTGCGCACGAACGCGGCGTCCTTGTGCCCGAGCGGAATGTCGAGCGTCGTGCCCGGCCCGCTGCGCTTCTTCGACGAGGGGATCAGCGCCGCGCCCTTGCTCAGAACTTTCCGCACCGGCGCGCCCATCTTGGGGTGGAGGATCGCGGCGGCATGCTCCAGCTCGCCGTTCTCGCCGACAGCGGCAGCCTTACCGTAGCTCTGCGCCTTCGCGCCATCGATGCCGAGCGCCGCCACGGCGCGCTTCGACAAGAGTTCGCCGAGCTCCTCGCCGATCGCGATCAGCGGCGAGAGATCCTCGACATATTGTCCGGCAAAGGGATTTTCGATGACGGCGATCGCAGCCGCGCGCCGGGTCGGCGGCGAGACCTGGCGGCCCATCTCCATCTGCGTCTCTTCGACGACGGTGACGATCTTGCGGATGATCGCGCTCATGTTTCGCTTCCCTGTTCAGGCAACCGCGTTCTCCAGCACAAGCGGGCGCGATCGTCGCTCTTCTATATCCTTGGGTCCGATGACAAGCATATCACCACAAAGCTGCAAGACGGCCCCCTCGATCAATCCGCGATCGAATAATTGCCGTGCACATTCCGCGCCACATTCGAGCGCGGCCGCGATCTCGCTCTGCGACAATTCACCGACGCCGCGAGTCACGAGGCGCTCGCCGAGATCGCTGTCGGGCTGCAGCTCGTTTGCGGGCGCCCGGATGATGGCGGGATGCCCGGGCAGGTCGACGGCATTGGCTATGACCGTCGCCGCCGCATCGGCCTGCGACGCCGTTGCCGCCAGCACCGTCACGGCGTCGGCAATGCCGAACGAAAAACTGCGGCCGTGGCGTCCGCTGGTCGCGATGCCCCGCACGGGGTCATCCGCATCCACCCTCATCGTTCGCATCACGCCAGCGCGATCGGGTCGGTCCATCAGGCCGACCGAAAAATGCTCGCCCTTGCCGAGATGGAGCGCGATGTCGCCACCATTGTTGACATAGGCCTGATCCAGCGTCGCAGCGCCCAGCATGGCGCCCAGAATCTCCTCAGCCACGCTACCGGCAACAGCCGCCATCGGCGTGATGAAGCAATCGGAGGCGTAAGGCGCGACCGCTGCGTGCATCCGGCGCGCCACCACGCCCCTCAGCGAAGCGCGCTTCCCGGCGTCCGTCCGCAGTTCCGGCAGCTCCGCGCAGAGTTCGTCGAGCAGTCCGGTGAAGCGGCGCGCGGCCGCCTCATAGGCCGCACGTACATCGTCCGTGCGCCCCCTCGCCTCAACGACCAGATCGATCGGCCCATCCTGCAAATGCAGCCGCCGGCCATCAGACAGCAATGCGATTTGCGGGAGCCTTGTCATGCCCGCGGTCCCGGGATCGGGTTCTGCCAGGGCAGCTGGCGGACATCGTCGCCGCTCTGCACCTCGGAGAGCGGCTTCACATAGTCCATGTGCCCGCCGAGCGCGGCATAGTCGGACAGCTTCATCGTGAACTCGATCGGCGCAACCAGCGCCGGCGTCGGCACGTAGCCGAACGCGCCCGCCGGCATCTGCGTCACGTCGACCATGTAGGTGATGCCGCCGCCCGGCCAGACATAGACCGGCGCGCCGCCACTGGTGACGCGCGTCAGCGCGTCCTTCACCGAGCGCGTCAGCCGCACCGGATTGTCGGTGACACCGGCGCGCAGCGAGCCGCCGGCACCGGCCATGAACAGCACCGTGCACAGCGCCGGCTCGCAATTCTCCTGGATACGCTCGACCGAGAACTTCAGGTCGTCAGGCATCTCGGTCTCGACTGGCTTCAGGGCCCCGTCGAGCACGTAATAAGACGAATGCTCGCCGGTCGTGGAGACCATCAACATCGAGAGACCCGGTTTTGCTTCCTTGGCGTCGAACGGCCCGAGGATCGCGAGCGGATCGGAAATGTTGGTGCCACCCCACCCCGTGCCGGGATCGGCGACCTGGAAATAGCGGCCTGGCGTCGAGCGGTGGCCCTTCATCTTGATGCCGGTGTCGGCGATGTCGAGCAGCTTGCCGGCCTGATGCTCCGAGAGCACGCCGGTGATGTGATCGTCGACCACGACGACTTCGTCGACCTTGCCGTGCCATTGCTTGGCAAACATGCCGATCGTCGCCGAGCCGCAGCCGACGCGCATGCGCTCTTCTTTCATGCCGTTGACGATCGGCGGCTGGCCGGCCTGGACCACGACGCTCGCGCCGCCGTCGATGGTCAGCTCGACCGCCTTGCAATTGGCGAGATCCATCAGCGTGTCGCAGGTGACGCGGCCCTCCTTCTTGGAGCCGCCGGTCAGATGATGCACGCCGCCGAGCGACAGCATCTGCGAGCCGTATTCGCTGGTGGTGACGTGGCCGACCGCCTCGCCCTGCGCGCGCACGGTCGCGGTCTCCGGCCCGAGATAGCGGTCGGTGTCGATCTTCACCTTGATGCCGCAATAGGAGAAGATGCCCTCGGTGACGACAGTCACCATGTCGACGCCGTCGACCTCCGCCGAGACGATGAACGGCGCCGGCTTGTAGTCGGGATAGGTCGTGCCCGCGCCGATCGCCGTCACGAAGGTGGAAGGTTCGTGGACGATCTTGCCGTCCCAGTCTTCGGTGCGGCTGAACGGGACCAGCTTGCCGCCATGCGAGACCGTGCGCTCCAGGATCACATGCGGATCGACGCGGACGAGCTTGCCGTCGTGGTTGGCGTAGCGATCGCAGGCGCCCGCCGCGCCCGGCTTGATGTAGCACATCACCGGACAAGCATCGCAGCGGATCTTGTCGATAGCAGCGCTCGTCGTTTCCATCACCATGTCAGAGCCAGCGAGACCGCGGTTATCATTCGTATACGAACGATGGTGCGCGCGCCCCGGATGGCTGTCAAGCGGCGGTGCAGCGCAAAAGATGCTGCTGCTGCATAAAACCTCATTTGCCTATCCGCCCTGTCCACAAAGAAGGCAGTCGCGCTGCAGTGCGGCATGCATGGCTTGCACGTTTGTGTACAAACGGTATCGTCGCGACGTAGATTTTCGCCATTACTGGCCGAGCGCTTGGAAACGAGGATGACGCAGACACCGATCCGCCTCACCGTGAACGGGGGGATCCACGAGGTCGCTGCAGCGCCGGAGACGCCGCTGCTCTACGTGCTGCGCAACGATCTCGCGCTCAACGGCCCGAAATATGGATGCGGCCTCGGCGAATGCGGCACCTGTACTGTCCTGATCGACGGGGCCGCGGCCCGCTCCTGCGTGATTCCCGTCAGTGGCTGCGCCGGCCGCGACATCGTGACGCTCGAAGGGCTCGGCACGCGCGACAAGCCTGACCTCGTGCAGCAGGCTTTCGTCGACGAGCAGGCCGCGCAATGCGGCTATTGCCTCAACGGCATGATCATGACCACCAAGGCGCTGCTCGCGATCAACCCGCGGCCGACCGAGCAGGAGGCGCTGGCGGCGCTCCGCTACAATCTCTGCCGCTGCGGCACGCATGTTGAAATCCTGCGCGCCGTGATGCGCGCTTCCGGCCAGCTCACCGAGGCCGTTGATTGATGGCCTCCCCTGCCCCTGATCGAGCTGAGCGCCAATCCGGTTCGCTCGTCGTCGTCCGCACCGTGGACGAACTCACATCCGAGACTTTCATCCGCATCACCGCGGATGGATCGGTCAGCGCCTATAACGGCCATGTCGATCTCGGCACCGGCATCCGCACCGCGCTCGGCCAGATCGTCGCCGAGGAGCTGGACGTGTCCTTTGCGCGCGTCGTCGTGGTGCTCGGCGACACTGCGGTGGTGCCCAATCAGGGCGCGACGATCGCGAGCGAGACCATCCAGATCACGGCCGTGCCCCTGCGCAAGGCCGCGGCGCAAGCCCGTCACTTCCTGATCGCGCGCGCGGTCGAGCGGCTGGAGCTGCCGGCGGCCGATCTCAGGATCGAAGACGGCCTCGTGCGCGGGCACGACAATCGCAGCATCAGCTACGGCGAATTGATCGGCGACGAGACGATCCGCCTCGAGCTGGGCGACGACGTCACCGTCAAGGCGGTCGGCGATTATGCCATCGTCGGCCAGTCGATGCCGCGCGTCGACCTGCCCGCCAAGGCCACGGGCGAGCTGACTTTCGTTCACGATATCCGCGTCCCCGGCATGCTGCACGGCCGCGTGGTGCGCCCGCCCTATGCCGGCGTCGATGCCGGTCCGTTCGTCGGCACCAGCCTGATCGCGGTCGACGAATCCTCAGTGCGCAACATTCCCGGGCTTGTCGCCGTGGTGCGCATCGGCGACTTCGTCGGTGTCGTCGCCGAGCGCGAAGAGAACGCGATCCGCGCGGCGGAGCAGCTCAAGGTGAGCTGGAAGCCTACGCCTACCCTTACCGATCTCGCCGACATCGAGATCGCGCTGCGCGCCAATCCATCGACGCCGCGCACGCTGATCGACAAGGGCGACGTCGATGCGGCGATAGCAGGTGCGGCCAAGCCGATGCAGCGTACTTACGTGTGGCCGTATCAGATGCACGCCTCGATCGGCCCATCCTGCGCCGTCGCGGATTTTCAGGACGGCAATATCCGGGTCTGGTCGGGCACGCAAAATCCGCACGTGCTGCGCAGCGACCTCGCACTTCTGATCGAGCGACCGGAAAGCGAGGTCGAGGTGATCCGGCTGGAAGCCGCCGGCTGCTACGGGCGCAACTGCGCCGACGATGTCACTGCCGACGCCTTGCTGCTGTCGCGCGCGGTCGGGCGGCCCGTGCGCGTGCAGTTGACACGCGAGCAGGAGCACGCCTGGGAGCCCAAGGGCACCGCGCAGCTCATCGACGTCAATGGCGGTCTGGATGCGGACGGCGGTATCGCGGCGTATGATCTCGCCACCCGTTATCCCTCGAATGCCGCACCGACGCTGGCCCTGCTGCTCACCGGTCGCATTCCATCCGAACCTGCCGTGCTGCAGATGGGCGACCGCACCGCGATCCCGCCCTACGATTACGACCACATGCGCGTCGTCGCCCATGACATGCCGCCGATCGTCCGCGCCTCCTGGTTCCGCGGTGTCTCCGCGCTGCCGAACACGTTTGCGCACGAATCCTACGTCGACGAAGCCGCAACCGAGGCCGGCGTCGATCCGATCGAATACCGCCTGCGCTACCTCAAGGACCAGCGCGCCGTCGATCTCGTCAACGCGGTCGCCGAGCGCGCGGGCTGGGCGCCGCGACCGGCGCGCGAAGAGAAGGACGGCGAGATCGTGCACGGGCGCGGCTTTGCCTATGCGCTCTACGTCCACAGCAAGTTTCCCGGCTACGGCGCGGCGTGGTCGGCGTGGATTGCCGACGTCGCGGTGAACAAATCGACTGGCGATGTCAGCGTGACGCGCGTGGTTGCGGGACAGGATTCCGGATTGATGATCAATCCGGACGGCGTACGCCACCAGATCCACGGCAACGTCATCCAGTCCACCAGCCGCGCGCTGATGGAGGAAGTCTCGTTCGAGCGCGGCGCGGTGGCGGCGCGCGAATGGGGCGCCTATCCGATCATCCCTTTCCCCGACGTGCCCAAGATCGACGTGCTGATGCTGCCACGTCAGGACCAGCCACCGCTCGGCGTCGGCGAGTCCGCTTCGGTCCCGAGTGCGGCGGCGATAGCGAATGCGATCTTCGATGCCACCGGTGTGCGCTTTCGCGAGCCGCCCTTTACGCCCGAACGCATCCTGAGGGGATTGCACGGTGAAACATCGCCCGTGCCGCAGGCCCTGCCCGCGCCCGCTGCGCCGCCGCCGTCGCGCATCTGGGAGACTCCCTTCGCCAAACGCGCCGGCATTGTCGCGACGATTGCCGCGGTCTGCACCGCCGCGATCGGCATTGGCGCGGCGCTGCTGCCGGGGCGCGCGATTGCGCCGATCGCCCGGCCCGACGCATCGGTCTATTCCGCCGCGACGATCGCACGGGGAGAGCAGCTTGCTGCGCTCGGCAATTGCGCGGAGTGCCACACCACGATCAATGGCGTGCTCAATGCCGGCGGCCGCGCGCTGGAGACGCCATTCGGTACCATCTACTCGACCAACATCACGCCCGACGTCGAGACCGGCATCGGCGCCTGGTCATACCCGGCGTTCGAGCGCGCGATGCGCGACGGGCTACACCGCGACGGGCGGCAGCTCTATCCCGCCTTTCCCTACACGCATTTTTCGAAAACCAGCGATGCCGACATGCAGGCGCTGTACGCGTACCTGATGGCGCAGCCTGCGGTGCGCGCAACAACACCCGCGAACACGCTCGCCTTCCCGTTCAATCTGCGCCCGTTGCTCGCGGGATGGAATGCGCTGTTTCACGCGGCGAACCCGTTCAGACCCGACCCCGCCAAATCCGAGCAATGGAATCGCGGCGCTTATCTGATCGAAAGTCTCGGCCATTGCAGCGCCTGCCATTCGCCGCGCAACGCTCTCGGCGCCGAGCAGCGCGGGGCATATCTTGCCGGCGGCTTCGCCGAGGGCTGGGAGGCGCCGCCGCTGACCTCGCTCTCGCATGCGCCGATCCCATGGAACGAGGACGAGCTATTCGCTTACTTGCGCACCGGACATTCGCGCTATCACGGCGTGGCCGCCGGCCCGATGGCGCCTGTTGTCAGGGACCTCAAGGCCCTGCCCGACCAGGACATCCGCGCGATGGCGGTCTATCTCAACTCGTTCAACGACACCGCGCCCGACGCGCCTGCGCTCGCGGTAAAACTCGAGAGCGCAACGCAAGTCACCGTCGCCTCGTCTACCGGCGCGCGGCTCTATCAGGGCGCCTGCGCCGTCTGCCACGAGGTCGGCGGCCTACCGCTGTTCGGCAGCCGTCCCTCGCTCGCGCTCAACAGCAACATCCACAGCATGAAGCCGGACAATCTCGTGCAGGTGATCCTGCACGGTATCGCCGAGCCGGTGTCGAGCGACCTCGGCTACATGCCGGCGTTCAGGAACAGCATGAGCGACGCGCAGGTGGAGGAACTCGTCAGCTTCCTGCGCGGCCAGTTCGCGCCGGACAAGCCGGCGTGGACCGGCGTGCGCGAGACGATCGCGAGGGTGCGCGGCTCAATCCACTAAGCGTGCTTCTTCACTTCCACCGGCGGCGTGCCGTGGGTGTGGAAGGACTCGATCGTCTTCAGCCCCCACGCCTGGCCCTTCTTGCGCTCCTCCTCGGTCCACACGATCGGCTTCCAGTCCGGCGCGAGGATCAGGCGGGCGCCGGCATTGGCGACTTCGACACGGTTGCCTCCGGGCTCGTAGACGTAGAGGAAGAAGGTCTGCTGGATCGCGTGCTTGTGCGGGCCGGTCTCGATGTGGATGCCGTTCTCCAGGAAGATGTCGGCAGCGCGCAGAATTTCCTCGCGGCTATCGAGCGCATAGGTGACGTGGTGGAAGCGGCCCGGCACGCCTGAATGGTCGAGCGAATAGGCGAAGTCGTAGCTCTTGTTCGACATCGTCAGCCACATCGCAGCTTCACGGCCGTCATTGAGCACGATCTGCTCGGTGAGGCGGCAGCCGAGGTAATTCTCGAAGAACTCGCGGTTGGCCTTGATGTCGACGGCGAGGCAGTTGAGATGATCGAGGCGGCGGACATTGACGCCGCGAGCGGGGAAGCGCTGCGCCTGGTTCTTCAGCGCCGGCTTCAGCTCGGGCGGTGCCTGATACCATTCGGTCTCGTAATAGAGCTCGACGATGTGGCCGTCAGGGTCGCGGCAGCGGAAGGTCGGCCCCTGCCCCATGTCGCCGTCGATCCAGCCGATATCGAAGCCGGAGCCCTTCAGCGCGGCGACGCGGCGCTCCAGCGCCTGCTGGCTGCGCGCGCGCAGCGCCATGTGCTCCATGCCCGAGGTCTTCGACGCCGTCAGCTTGAGCGAATAGCGCTCGTAATCGTCCCAGCCGCGCAAGTAAACCGACTCGCCCTTCTGGCCGCTGACGGTCATGCCCATGACGTCAACGAAGAATTTCAGGCTCTCATCGGGCTTGGGCGTCAGCAGCTCCATATGGCCGAGATGAGCGAGATCGAGGATCGGTTCGGGCTGCATGGCTTTCCTCCAGGGCACAGCTGGCGATCCGCCGACCGGATCGCATCATCGGGAGCAAGGCTGAAACGCGCTCAGCCCCCGGAGACGGTCACAAGGTCCGCCGGCCTATTTGTACTAATGTACAAATGATTAGGTCCCGTCAACAAATCAACCACCCCTGGATCGAAGGAAGATGTCCCCCGAACGGTGGACTGACTGGCCTGATGGTAAAATGTTCCTTAATTGCCTTTCGGCTCCAACGGCCCGAAACTGCGCCAATTTCCCGCCGTTTCCGCCAGTAGGTATGCAATCGGAACAAACCTCGCGGCCGAATTGTCGCGGATTTAACGAAGTGCCCGCGCCCGGCGCTTAACCGTTTGTGCAGCCACGGCCGCGCATAGTCCGAGCAGATCCCTTGCTCTTGCCAGGTTCATTCATCGTGACATCCTTTGGACGCGTGATTTCGGTTCGCGGATCGCTGGCCCGGGTCGGGCTGCTGGCAGAAAGCCAGATGCCTATCTCGGAAGTTCGGGCGACCGTCGGCCGCTTCGTCAGTATTCGCAGCGCCAGCTCGGTCATCGTTGCGATGATCACCGAGGTGTCCTGCGAGAACCTGTCGAGCAGCGACAGTTATATCGCGGTTGCCTCGGTCGACCTGCTCGGCGAGATCCTCAACGCCAGCGACAAGCCGAAATTCCAGCGCGGCGTCACCAACTATCCGACCATCGGCGATTCCGTCGATCTGATTACCAGCCAGGAGCTGCGCACGATCTACGCGCCGACCGGCTCGGACCAGATCAATGTCGGCTTCCTCCAGCAGGATCGCTCGGTCGTCGCCTATGTCGATGTCGAGGAAATGCTGTCCAAGCATTTTGCAGTGCTGGGATCGACCGGCGTCGGCAAGTCCACCGGCGTGTCGCTGCTGCTCAACGAGATCCTGAAGGCGCGCCCGAACCTGCGCATCTTCCTGCTCGACGTGCACAACGAATATGGCCGCTGCTTCGGCGACCGCGCGCTGGTGCTCAACCCGCGAAACCTGAAGCTGCCGTTCTGGCTGTTCAATTTCGAGGAAATCGTCGACGTGCTGTTCGGCGGCCGCGCCGGCGTGCCCGAGGAGCTCGACATCCTGGCCGAGGTGATCCCGCTCGCCAAGGGCGTCTACACCCAATACCAGAACGCCGACCGCATCGGCCTCAAGCGCATCGATCCCAAGCAGATCGGCTACACCGTCGACACCCCGGTGCCGTACCGCCTGGTCGACCTGATGTCGCTGATCGACGAGCGCATGGGCAAGCTCGAGAACCGCTCCTCGCGCATCATCTATCACAAGCTGATTTCGCGCATCGAAGCGGTGCGCAACGACCCCCGCTACGCCTTCATGTTCGACAACGCCAATGTCGGCGGCGACACCATGGCCGAGGTCATCAGCCATCTGTTCCGCCTGCCGGCGAACGGCAAGCCGATGACGGTGATGCAACTCGCCGGCTTCCCCGCCGAGGTCATCGATTCCGTCGTCTCGGTGCTGTGCCGCATGGCCTTCGATTTCGGCCTGTGGAGCGACGGCGTCTCGCCGCTGCTGTTCGTCTGCGAGGAAGCGCATCGCTACGCCTCCGCCGACCGCAATATCGGCTTCGGCCCGACCCGCAAGGCGGTGTCGCGCATCGCCAAGGAAGGCCGCAAATACGGCGTCTATCTCGGTCTCATCACCCAGCGTCCGGCCGAGCTCGACGCCACCATCATCTCCCAGTGCAACACGCTGTTCACGATGCGTCTTGCCAACGAGCGCGACCAGGCGCTGCTGCGCGCCGCAGTGTCGGACGCCGCCGCGAACCTGCTCTCCTTCGTGCCCTCGCTTGGCACGCGTGAAGTGCTGGCCTTCGGCGAAGGCGTCGCACTGCCGACCCGGTTGCGCTTCAAGGAGGTGCCACCGCACCAATTGCCGCGCGGCGAGGCTACCATCAGCAGCGTGCCTTCGGTCACCTCCGGCCATGACATGCATTTCGTCAGCGCCGTGCTGGAACGCTGGCGCGGCGCCACCTCGCAGCGCGACGTGCCGAACGACCCTGTGTTCTCGGCTCCGCCCGCCAAGACGCTCTCCAACGTCGAGGCCCCGATGCTGCAGCCCTCGATGGGGCTCGATCCGGACCGCTTCTCGCTGTTGAAGAAGCCGCTGCGGTAAGGACTCTCGTGTCCCGGACGCGCATCAGCGTGAAACGCTGCTGCGCAGAGCCGGGAGCCATGCCACAATCACGGCACTCTCGGAGACATGGGCCCCGGCTCAGCAGCTCACCGCCCCGGACGATGCTTCGCATCGCCGGAGCGCTGCGCTGCGTCCGGGGCACCAGACGTAACGACTCCTCTGGAGCCTCTCGCCCGCATCGACTATGGTCCCCGGCCGCAAGCCGGAATCCATGACCATGACACAGCCCTCACAACGTTTCCCAGCTCCCGCCCTCGACACGCTGCCCGATGACATCCGCACGCGTCTTCTCGCGGTGCAGGAGAAGAGCGGCTTCGTGCCGAACGTGTTCCTGACGCTGGCCTATCGTCCCGACGAGTTCCGCGCGTTCTTCGCCTATCATGACGCGCTGATGGAGAAGGACGGCGGCCTCACCAAGGCCGAGCGCGAAATGATCGTGGTCACGACCTCGGCCGCCAACCAGTGTCAGTATTGCGTGATCGCCCACGGCGCGATCCTGCGCATCCGCGCCAAGAACCCGCTCATTGCCGATCAGCTCGCGGTGAACTACCGCAAGGCCGACATCACGCCGCGGCAAAAGGCGATGCTCGATTTCGCGATGAAGGTCTCGGCCGACGCGCAGCGCATTTCCGAGGACGATTTCGCCGCACTCGCGCCGCACGGCTTCAGCGACGACGACATCTGGGACATCGCCGCGATCTCCGCCTTCTTTGCGCTGTCGAACCGGCTGGCGAATTTCACGGGCATGCGCCCGAACGACGAGTTCTACCTGATGGGACGCGTGCCGAAGAAGTGACGGACAAGACATGACCGAGATGGACTGGCCCGAAATCCTGCTGCGCCTCGGCACCGCGACGCTCGCCGGCAGCGCGATTGGCCTGAACCGCGACCTGCACGGCAAGCCGATCGGGCTGAAGACACTCGGCATCGTCGGGCTCTCCACCGCAACCGTCGTGCTGCTCGCGGTCCAGTTCGCCGAGCCCGGCAAGATCACCGATGCGGCGAGCCGTGTGATCCAGGGCATCCTGACCGGCATCGGCTTCCTCGGAGCCGGCGTCATCGTCCATGAGAGCGATCGTTTTCGCGTACGCGGCCTGACCAGCGCGGCCTGCACCTTCCTCGCCGCCTGTCTCGGCATTGCGTGCGGCGCCGGGCAATGGAAGATCGTCCTGGTCACGCTGGCCTTCACCTTCGTGCTGCTCACGATCGGCCGACGTGTCGAACGCTGGCTGCATCGGATGCTTGGCGGCAAGGATGAGAAACACGACGTCAGCCACGATATTGAAGAGCGCCACCTGTCGGAGCCGGATCGCCGTCCATAAATCTCAGCGGGGTCGACCTGCACGGCGCCAGCAGACAATCGCCAGAACGACCGGCAGCGACAACCCCGGCCACGAAAGAGCGTCCCAGAAGCCGTCCCCGACGAGCGCAACGCCGAGCCCCGCGCCGCAGACGACGCCGACAAGGACAGGCCAGCGGAAGACATCCCAGGCGCTCCTGTGAATCCGGAGCTGGTTCCGGGCGGGAATGGCCATGGGCTAGACGCCGACTGCCGCGGTCCGGCCCGCGTCGAGCGGCTTGCGGCGGACCGACGACTTTCGCCTCGCCACCCACAGATAGATCCCGCTGACGAGAACGATGATCGTGATGATGTCCAGCAGCGCCCAGATGATCTTCAGTGGAAGCCCACCATAGTCGCCGAAATGCAGTGGGCGCGAGACCTGAAGCGTCTTCAGATACCACGGCACCTCGGGTGCCGCGATCGTCTTGCCGTCATTGGCATCAACGAGCATCGGCTGGAGCATGCGCGCCGTGAAAGGCGTCGCGCCCTTGGTCCAGACGACGAGGTGCTGCGGACTGCCGAAGCGGGCCGACGTCGGCATCGTCACCGAGGTGACCAGACGATCCGGAAATCTCGCGCGGACGAGTTCGACAGAAGCCTGAACCGACGGGATCGGAGCCACGGGCTTGCCGAGATGAGGCGCCAGCAAGACCGGGATCAGCTGCGCGCGCCACAGATCGAACAGCGGCGTCGCCAGCGTGTTGATCGTGCCGGTGAGACCCACAACCATCGTCCAGGTCACGGTGACGATGCCGAGGAGATTATGGGTGTCGAGCCATTTGGCGCGTGGCGACGAGCGCCGGCGGATCGTGCCGAAATCGAGCCGCCGCATGAACGGCCAATACACGACCACACCGGATATGATCGACGCTGCGAACAGAAGACCCATCCCTCCGAGAAACAATTCGCCGGGCAAGCCCGCGAACATGTCCTTGTGAATCCGCAATACAATGTCCATGACGTCCTGATGGGGAGCCTCCTCCCCGAGCACCTCGGCGGTGCGCGCATCAAGCGTTAGGCGATGAAAGCTGCCCGGCGCCGGGATCGCCGTCGGAGAAACCGCGACGGTGACCAGCGGCTCCGTCTGCTTGAGATTAAGGAGCAGCACGTACTGACCGGGAAAGCGCGCCTGTGCCGCCGCGATCATCCGGTCGAGCGAGAGCCGCGCCGTACCGGCCGGCATGGCGGGCGCCGCGATCTCATCCTCGAGCAGGTCGTCGATCTCATCGTGAAAGACCAGCGGCAGCCCCGTGACGCACAGCATCAGCAGAAACAGCATGCACACCAGGGACGTCCAGGTGTGAATGCGGGACCACAGGCGAATCGTGCGTGCTTGAACCATGACGAATACTACCAGCGATAGCTGACCGTGCCCGTGATGGTGCGCGGGCTCGTGTATTGGCAACCGCCATTCGTCGTGCAGGCAAGCGTGACGCGATCGGCGATGTTCTTCACGTTCAGCGCCAGGTTGACGCCCTTCGGCTGACGATAATGCAGGCCCGCATCCAGCACGACGTAGCCCTCGTTGACGATTGTGTTGGTCGTGTCGGCGAAGGTCGGTCCGTTGTAACGGATGCCGCCGCCAAGTCCCCAGCCGTCCCAGGTGCCGCCCTGGATCGTGTAGTCGACATAGGCCGATGCGAGCTGGCGGGCGACGAGCGTCGGCACCTTGCCGAGGTCGGTCCCGGTGCTCTGCGTCACCCTCACATCCTGGTTGGTGTAGGTCGCCACGAAGTTCAGCCCGGGCATGATCTGCGCCAGCGTCTCGAACTCGATGCCGCGCGAGTTCACCTCGCCGAGCTGGACCGAGAAGCCGAGATGTGATGGATCGGACGTGAGCGAATTCTGCCGCGTCAGGTCGTAGATCGCCACGGTCATCAGCAGGTTTCGCGACGGCTGATACTTGACGCCCACCTCATGCTGCTGCGCCATCGTCGGCTTGAACGGGTTTCCCGCAAAGTTCGTGTTGGGTGTCGGCAGGAAGGATTCCGAGTAGCTATAATAAGGCGCAACACCGGAATCGAACACGTAGGAGACGGCTCCCCGCTTGGTGAAGGCCGTGTCCTTCGTGTCGGTGGTCTTGTTGGTCGCCAAGGCGTAGGTGTTTTGTTCCGAGGCGTCGTACCGGCCACCCAGCGTGAAGATCCAGTTCTGGATCTTCATCTGATCCTGCACATAGACGCCGACCTGGTCGATCGTCTGGTTCGTCGAGGGGGTGGTGAGCGCAGTCGGAACGACGACGGCCTGGTCGTACACCGGATTGAGCTTGCTGAGCGGCGGCGCTGCTCCGGAATAAGTCCGGTCCGTCATGTTGAACGTCAGATAGTCGACGCCGGAGACCACCGTATGCTGAAGCGGCCCCGTGCTGAACTTGCTGATCAGGTGGTTGTCGGTCGACAGCGATTCGACCTGCTCCTGTATGCGCACCGCACGCCGCGGAAAGACCGTGGTCGTATCGAGCGGACTTCCGATGAACGTCAGATAGCGATAGTCGAGTTCGGTGTGGCCGTAGCGGGCCTTCGATTCGAAGACCAGATTGTTGCTGAAGCGATGCTCGAACTGGTAGCCGACACGCTCCTGCTCCTGGTCGAACTTGTTGTAGCTGGGATCGCCAAGGAAAAGCGGCAGCGCCGTGACACCGGTGATCTTCCCGCCGCTCACATGGGCCATCGACAGCGGAAAGGCGTTGCCGGTCAGATCGCGGGTATAGTCGGCGAGAATGGTCAGCGTCGTGTCATTCGTCGGCTTCCAGGTCACCGCCGGCGCGATATAGGTGCGATTGTCCTTCACGTAGTTCGAGAAGTTGGCGATCTGCGCATCGGAATCCCTGAACAAACCGGTCAGCCGGTAGAGCAGCGTGCCGTCCTTGGTGGCAGGACCACCGAAGTCGAAGGCACCCTGAAACCGGTCGTAGTTGCCGAACTGCCCGACAATCTCACCGAAGGCCTTTTCGGGCGGCCGCTTGCTGATGACATCGACAAGTCCGCCCGGCGCGCCCTGCCCATACATGACCGAGCTCGGCCCCTTGATGACGTCGATGCGCTCGAAACCATAGGGCTCGTTGCGGAACAGCGAGAGGAAGTTGGGATCGCCCATCTCGCGAAGCCCATCGCGATATGCGCCGTAGCCGTTGTTGTCGAAGCCGCGGATGAAGACATTGTCGAAGCGCGGGTCCTTACCGCCCGGCTGAATGGCGAGACCTGCGACATGCTGCAATCCTTCGACCAGTGTCGTGACGGAGCGGGCATCGAGCTGATCGCGACTGACGACGGAGACGGATTGAGGCGTCTCGAGGATCGGGACGTCGGACTTCATCGCAGCCGAGCTGACGACAGGTACAAATCCCTTCACCGGATCCGTACCGCGCTCCATGGCGACGGCGGCGGGCTGAGAGCCGGACTGGAGCACCTGTCCTGCCGCGCGCGATCGCGCAGTTCGGGCGCTCACAGACCGGGTGGTGCGCGATCTCGTGACCTGACGCTTGTTCGCGCGGCTTTGCTCGACGACGACCGGCGGAAGATCTGATGCTGCGCTCGCGCTCTGGGCTTGCGCGTTGCCGCCAAAAGCGATCGCCGGAAGCACGACAAGACCGCACAGCATCGACACGCATCCGCGCTTCGTTGCGCGTGCGTCAAACACGAATTCCAGCATTCCCAGTCCCCGAATTTACCGGGACGACCATGCAAAGACTCCGAACGCACAATCAAAGTCTTTTGGACGTTCGTGTCGTAGAATCTATGTAGACTGGATCCATTCTAATGAAATGGCCTCAGCATCTTGCGCCGGCCCTCCACGGGCTGCATGAATTCCCGACGCTGACGATCCACCGCAGCGCGCCCCGATGACCGACCTGCCGCGTCACGATCTAGAATCGCAACCGCCGGCCCCAAACCGGCTTCAGCAGTTCGAGCGCCGTGAGCACCAGCAATCCTGCGCCGAGCGTGACCATCAGATCGTCCAGGTGCAGGGGACCGAACCGGAACAGACTGGACGCCGGCGGCCAGAACAGGGCCGCGGCCAGAACGAGCGCGATCGACAGGAATATCCAGAGCAAAGCCGGATTCGGACGGAAGAACGCCGACAAGAACGACGCGCTGAAGGACCGGTTGACCAGCACCAGCGCGACGACGCAGACGACCAGCGCGATGAAAGCCAGCGTGCGCGCCTCGTCGGGTGGAATACCGGAACGAAGCGCAACGACGAAAATCACCGCAATCAAGGCAAATGCCATGACGCCTTGAAGAACGCTCCAGCCGACCAAAGCCCACGAGAAAAGTTCCGCATCGGCGCGCCGCGGCGGGCGCGTCATGACATCGCGCTCCTCCCGCTCGGCTTCGAACACGAGCGAGCAGACCGGGTCGATGATCAGCTCCAGAAATGCAATGTGAACGGGCCCGAGAACCAGAGGCAGCCCGAAAACCAGCGGCAGCAGGGCGAGCCCCGCGATCGGAACGTGGACGGCGAAAATGAAGGCCATCGCCTTGCGGAGATTGTCGTAGATTCGGCGCCCCAGCCGGATGGATGCGACGATGGAGCCGAAATCGTCGTCGAGCAGGACGATCGAGGATGCCTCGCGGGCGACATCGGTGCCGCGGCCACCCATCGCGATCCCGATATGGGCCGCCTTCAGGGACGGCGCGTCGTTGACGCCGTCGCCGGTCATCGCGACGATCTCGCCGTTGTGCTTCATGGCCTGAACGATCCGCAGCTTCTGCTCCGGCAGGACCCGCGCGAACACGTTCACGTTCCTGACGAGGGCCTCCAGCCCGCTCTCGTCCGCGAGCCTGATCTGCTCACCGGTCGCGACCTCGTTGACGTCGAGCCCGGCCTGCCCGGCGATCGCCATGGCGGTCGCCGGATAGTCGCCCGTGATCATGACGACGCGGATGCCGGCCGAACGACATTCGGCCACCGCCTCGGGGACGTGCGGACGAAGCGGATCGGCCAACCCGACCAGACCGAGGAAGCGAAACGAAAAACCTTCCTGCGAGCTCGGCAGGGCCTCGCCGTCGCAGGTCGCGGCGGCCACGCCGAGCACGCGAAGACCGTCCTTCGCCATCGCCGCGACCGCATCCCGCATCGCGTCCTGGTCCGCACCATGCAACTTGCAGAGGCGCGCAATCGCTTCGGGAGCACCTTTGGCCGAGGCGAACACCCCCTGGGACGATTGCCAAACCTGGGTCATCGCCAGCAGTTCGGGACGCAGGCCGTAGGTGCGGATCAAGGTCCGAGCATGCAGGGTTTCATCAGCCTCCGGCAGATTCGCCTGCGCGAACGCGTGCAGGGCCTTCTCCATCGGATCGAACGGTTCGGGCGAGCTCGCCAGAGCACTGCAACGCGCCAGCTCGAAAAACTCCGCTCCCACGGGCGCCGGCTGCGAAGACACGAGGCGGACGCTCGTCCCGCCGCGTAGCCTCAGCTCCGCGACCGACATCCGGTTCTGCGTCAACGTGCCGGTCTTGTCGGTGCACAGCACCGTGGCGGAGCCGAGTACCTCGATCGCAGCCGCGCGCCGCGTCAGCACCCGCGCCTTGGAGATCCGCCAGGCGCCCATGGCCATGAACACCGTGAGGACGACGGCAAACTCCTCAGGCAGCATGGACATGCCGATCGCGATGCCTCCGAGCATCGCCTGCAGCCAATCCCCGCGCAACGTTCCGTAAAGCAGGACAGCCGCCAGGCTGATCGCCGCGCCGCCGAGAAAGCAAAGCCGTACGAGCCGTGCAGTCTGCTGCTGCAGCCGCGGCGGCTCCGACTGCAAACCATGCAGCGACAGTCCGATCTTCCCGATCTCGCTGCGAGGGCCGGTGGCCTCGACCTCGGCGAGGCCCTCGCCTCGCACGACCAGCGAGCCCGAATACACGAACGGCAGGTCATCGCCGCCCGGGCGATGTTCGGCCAAGGCGACCTTTTCAGTCATGGAAGCCTCGGCGACCGGCGTCTTGAGGGCCTGCTTGCGAACCGGGACCGACTCTCCGGTCAGCAGGGACTCATCGACCGCCAGATCACGCGCACTGACGAGTACCGCATCCGCCGGAATCCGATCGCCTTCGGCCAGGACGAGGAGATCGCCGCGGACGACGTCCCGGCCCGCGATCCGCCGCCGCTCGCCATCCCTGACCACGAGCGCTCGCGGACTGGTCAGCTCCCGCAACGCCTCCAGCACGCGCTCGGTGCGGGTTTCCTGCACGATCGTGATCACGACGGAGATGGCGCCGAATGCCAGGAGAAGCAGCGCCTCGCGGAGGTCGCCGAGCAGCAGGTAAACCAGCCCGCCACACAGAAGGAGAGCGAGCATCGGCTCGCGCAGCACCTCGAGCACGATGCGCAGGGGCGTGCGCCGTTCGGGCCGAGGCAGCTCGTTGTAACCGTCCTGTTGCAGCCGAAGTTGGGCCTCGGTTTCGCTGAGCCCAACCGAACTTGCGCCTTCTTCCTTGCTCACGTCTTCCGCCGCATGCTCCAGAGACTTCCAGCCCCCACGACGGCTGTCACGAGCAGGACGGCGACGAAGGTCTGGATGATGGTGAAGTTCAGGGCATCGCGCGCGACGAACAGCGCGGTGAGCGCGCCGGCGATGATAAAGACGATACGAAAGATCAGGCTCATGGTCATGTCTCCAGTCTTGCATGACTTGGAGCCCGGGCCCACGACGTCTGGGCACAACGCTGCTTCTGCAACCATGCAGAGAGACTTTAGCCCGTCACAGCGGCGCAGATTTGCGACAAGTCAAGCCTGATCCGGCCATCGCCGCATCTGGCCGGTCGACGGGTGCGACGTGATGTCCCGCCGCGAGCGATCAGCCGCGGCATCGCTCATGGTTGCAAGGCGCCGTGCCGCTAGCGCTTCGCCATCAACTCGAGCGCCGGAGCAAAGCGCTCCGCGAACGTCAACGACTTGGCGTGGTGAACTGCGGCAAACGATGCCGAAATTCCTGCCGAAGCGACCGCGAGCAACGCAATTACGAAAGCCAGACGGCGCATGTTCGCCTCCTGTGTGAGCTCGTCTACCCCATACAGATGGGACGGCTCTGTTTCAGGACGGTTTCATGGGCGCGGAAATTGATTTCACTCAAGCGCCTGTGATGGGATCCGGCTTATCTGGACGCATTCCGCAACCAACTAACAATGGTCGACGTATTTTGCAGCGGAGCCCGGCCGTGTTGGGAATTCTACATCCGCGGACACGATCCTAAGCACTGCGGCGACCAGCAGCATTCGCTGGAATGGGAGTCATCAAGGACTATTCAAATGAAGATCGTGATCCAGAAGCTCAATGGCCTGTGGCACCTCATCGTCGGATCGTGCCTGATCCGAACGCCCTTCCTCGACACGCAGGATCGTGCGCTAGTGGTCACTTACGCTCGCCGCGCCTATCCCGGCGCCAGGATCTTCCAGCGCGACTGACGCGAGCGGCTGCGCATGATGGTCAGCTCACTAGAGCGATTCCCGACTGCCCCTAATCATCGTCCTCCGGACCGCACCAGCCGGGCAGATAGATCGCGTCCTTGCTCTTGGCTGCGGACATCGCCTTCTCGATCGCCTTGTCGAAATCGGCCTCCACCGTCTTGCGCGAGACCTTTCGGCGCAGGAAGTCGGCCCACAGGAATTCGGAGAACGGCGTGGTGTCCTTGGCGAAGCCGCCCAGGCGGCGCAATTCGCCGGCAAGGCTGCGGAACGGATCGTCCTTGAGATCGGCAACCGATTTCGGCAGGTCGCGAAACTGTCGCCGTTCGCCCTTGGCGTCGTAAGGATAGACCCAACGCTTGTTGTCCATCACGCCCCAGAAGGCCTCGCGCTCGACCATGCGGAGGTCGCCGACGATGGTCACCAGCACCTCCTTGACGCCTTCGTCGTGCAGCGCGCGGCCGAGGTGATGATGGTCGATCACATAATAGCGCGCGTCGGGACCGTAGACGACGGGGATCATGTGCTTGCCGAGCAGATCGGCCTGCTTCTTCTTGTCATGCTCGCGCCAGCGCTTGCGCTTCTCCTTGACCTCGCGCATGCCGACCGTCATCTGCGTCGGCCGGAGCGACAGGATCGGGACCGGATGCACTCTCGGCTCACGCGCGTTGGTCGTGGTCATGGTCGAAGGCCCCCTCGCATGGATGCAACTGACGGTTCAGGTTCCCCGACTATGACATGGGCCATGCGGCGGCAAAACGTGTTCGGAAGGACGCGGAGATCACAAGCCGATGTAAAGGGGAACGAAGGTGTGAAGTCCTTGGCCCTTGCTACCTCTGTTGTTGCAACGCAACCCTTGCATCCCTGCCGCCGACACGACGGCCGGTTCCGCGGTCGCTTCCCACAATCCATGCACAAATAGTGCGAGCGTACAAATGCACGCGGGCATTGCGAAGATTTTCTGCAACACGTTCATCACGTGTGCTATCTAAAATCGCTGCTTCGGAGTGATCCCCGCCCCATGACGACCCAGCGGCCCATAAGCTCTGACGACGAGCACCGGGTGCTCCAGTTCAGGCCGCGCACCTCGCCTTCCCCGACGGTCCACCGCGGCAGCGGTACCGTGCAGCCGTTGCGAGTCGCCCCCGAACCGCTCGACCTGTCGCGCTACGAGAAGCCCCGCGCCGAGCCGGACAATTTCCGCCATCGCATGCTCGCCAACATCGCGGCGCTGGCCTTCACCATCGCGCTAACCGCAATCGGAATTTGGCTCGCGGTCAGCATCGCCGACCTGCGCCGGACCCAGGATTGCGTGCTGATGGGCCGTCGCGACTGCGTCAAGATCACGACGCCGCACATCTAGGCCCACCTCGCCCCGGCCCCGGCGGGCACGCGACTTCAGCGGGGCATCCCCAGCCCCGTCTCACCGCCTGCCCGCCTCCATTGAACTCAGGGCGGCGCTCCGATATACGGGCTTTCGACCCGGCCAGAGGGGGGTTTGAGGGCGTCATCAGGGGCGCGATGCCCACCCACCGTGCCACTCTGGATAACCTGACAAATATCCGCAATATATCAAAGGCTTAGTGATGTCTTCCACATTCGATCAGGTCGCCACGATCATCGCTGAAACCTGCGACATCCCGCGCGACACGATCACGCCGGATAGTCATGCCATTGACGATCTCGGCATCGACAGCCTCGATTTCCTTGATATCGCGTTTGCGATCGACAAGCAGTTCGGCATCAAGCTTCCGCTGGAAAAGTGGACCCAGGAGGTCAATGACGGCAAGGCGACCACCGAGCAGTATTTCGTGCTGAAGAACCTGTGCGCCCGCATCGACGAACTGGTTGCGGCCAAGGGCGCGAGCGCCTAAGCGCGCGGTCATGCAACTCGAATACTTCCACATGATCGATCGCATCGTCGACCTCAAGGTCGACGAGAAGACGATCGTCGTCGAAGCGCAGGTCCCGCAGGAGAGCACCATCTTCGAGGGGCACTTCCCGGGTTACCCCTTGATGCCCGGCGTGCTCCTGATCGAATCGATGGCGCAGGCCTCGGGCTGGCTTCAGCTCGGCGTGTTCAAATTTGAACGCATGCCGATCCTTGCCGCCGTGAAGGAGGCCAAGGTCCGCGGCTCGGTCTTCCCCGGCGATCTCATGAGCATCGAGGCGAGCCTCATCCATGAAGGCTCCGGCTATGCCATGACCGAAGCCAAGATCAGGGTCGGCGGCAAGCTGCGCGCGAATTCGGCGCTGACCTTCACGCTGATCCCCTTCCCCAATGCGGATATGCGCGGCTACATGACGAAAGTCGCCGAGCGCGTCGGCTTTCCGCAACAGGCCGTATCGCCATGACTGACACTGCTTCGAAGCCCGGCCAGACCGAAGTCTGGATCACCGGCATTGGACTCGCGACCTCGCTCGGCGAGGGCTTGGACGCCAACTGGGCCGCGCTTCAGGAGAAGCGCATCAACGTCGACGAGAAGGGCTTTGCGCCCTACATCGTGCATCCCTTGACGCCTGTCAGCTTCGACAGCCAGATCCCGAAGAAGGGCGACCAGCGCCAGATGGAAGCCTGGCAGCGCATCGGCACCTATGCCGCCGGCCTTGCGCTCGATTCCGCCGGGATCAAGGGCAACAAGGACATCCTGTCGAAGATCGACATGGTGGTGGCCGCCGGCGGCGGCGAGCGCGATCTCAACGTCGACACCGGTGTCTTGACGGCCGAGGCCAAGGGCGCGAACGCGCCCGGCTTCCTCAACGAACGGCTGATGAGCGATCTGAGGCCGACGCTGTTCCTGGCGCAGCTCTCCAATCTGCTCGCCGGCAACATCGCCATCGTGCACGGACTTGGCGGCACCTCGCGCACCTTCATGGGCGAAGAGGTCGCGGGCGCCGATGCTGCCCGCATTGCGCTTGCGCGCATCGCCTCGGGCGAGAGCGACATCGCGCTGGTCGGCGGCTCGCATAATGGCGAGCGCAAGGACTTGCTCGTCCTCTACGAATTCGGCGATTTCAACCTCAAGGACAAGTTCGCTCCCGTCTGGGCGCGCAAGGACCACGCCGGCTTCGCGCTCGGATCTGCCGGCGCCTTCCTGGTGCTGGAGTCGAAGGCGCATGCGCAAGCGCGCGGCGCAAAGCCGTTCGCAAGACTGTCGAGCGTCGTCGCCGACCTCGCCCGGCGCAAGCAGCCCGGCGACATGGCCGCGACGCTGGAGCAGCTGTGGGCCAAGCTGCCCAGGCGCGAAGGTAAAGGCGCCATCATCTCAGGCGCAACCGGTGCAGAGCCCGCAACGAGCGAAGAGCGCGGCTTCCTGAAGGGCCATGCCGATTTCCCGGTGCGTTCGACCGGCACGATGTTCGGCCACACCATGGAGACGCAATTCCCGCTCGGCATCGCGCTCGCCGCGCTGTCGATCTCGCGCGGTGCGCTGTTCCCGCCGAACGATTCGACGGGCACCGAGATTGAAATGCAGGGAGCGCCCACCCAGATTGTGGTGGTGGGGGCCGGACACTGGCGCGGCGAAGGCATGGCGCTGGTCGAGGCAGTTAGCTAGCTCTATCGGGGGATCGACATGACTGCACCACGCGACAAACTCGGGCGCCCCGTCGTCGTCGTCACCGGCATGGGCATCATGACCTCGCTCGGTGCCGGCAAGGCCGACAATTGGGCCAAGCTCGTTGCCGGCGAATCCGGCATCCGTACCATCACGCGCTTTCCGGTCGACGGCCTGAAGACCACGATGGCCGGCACCGTCGATTTCGTCAGCGTCGATCCATTCTCCTCCACCGGCCTGTCCGAGCGGATGGCTGAGCTCGTGACGGAAGAAGCGCTCGAGCAGGCCGGCATCGGCGCCAAGGCCGATTTCCCGGGGCCCCTCTTCCTCGCGGTTGCGCCGGTCGAGGTCGAATGGCCACAGCGACGCGAGCTCGGCCGCGCCGTCGGCGCGCTCGACTTCAACTATGACGATCTCTTGCGCATCTCCGGCGGCGGCAAGTACAGCGCCTATCATCACCGCTTCATGTTCGGCTCGGTGGCCGCGCATCTCGCCGAGACCTTTGGCACCAAGGGCTCGCCGATCTCGCTGTCGACGGCCTGCGCGTCCGGAGCCACCTCGATCCAGCTCGGCGTCGAGGCGATCCGCCGCGGCGAGACCGATGCTGCGCTGTGCGTGGCGACCGACGGCACCGTGAACCCCGAGGCCCTCGTGCGCTTCTCGCTGCTCTCGGCGCTGTCGACCCAGAACGATCCGCCGCAGGCGGCCTCCCGCCCCTTCTCCAAGAACCGCGACGGCTTCGTCATGGCCGAAGGCGCCGGCGCGCTCGTGCTGGAAAGCTACGAGGCCGCCACCGCGCGCGGCGCAAAGATCCTCGGCGTGATCGCCGGCTGCGGCGAGCTCACCGATTCCTTCCATCGCACCCGCTCTTCGCCCGACGGCAAGCCGATCATCGGCTGCATGAACAAGACGCTGGCCGATGCCGGCATGACGCCGGACCAGATCGACCACATCAACGCGCACGGCACGGCGACGCCCGAGAACGACAAGATGGAGTTCAACACGACATCGGCCGTGTTCGGCGAGCTCGCGCAGAAGATTCCGGTGACCTCCAACAAGTCGATGGTCGGCCACACCATCTCGGCGGCAGGCGCGGTCGAGGCGATCTTCTCGCTGCTCACGCTCGAGCATCAGCGCATCCCGCCGACGATCAACTACGAGACGCCGGATCCCACGATCCTGTTCAACGTCGTCGGCAACAAGGCGCGCGACGCCCGCGTCACCGCGGTGATGTCGAACTCGTTCGGCTTCGGCGGCCAGAACGCCTCGCTGATCCTGACCCGCGAACCGGCCTGACCGGACGCATGGCGCTGCTTCCTGCGAGGACGAAGGCCCGCGCGCGGGAGGCTGCGAAATCGATCGGCGGCAGCCTGATCGGCGCCGCCACCGTCGGTATGCTGCGCACCACGCGCTATTTCGATCCGGTCAAGACCTCGGACTTTTTCGCGCGCGTGGTGAAGCTGATCGGCCCGCGCCTGCGCGAGCACCGCATCGGTCGCGCCAACCTCACCGCGGCGTTTCCGGAGAAGTCGCCCGAAGAGATCGAAGCCATCCTGATGGGCGTCTGGGAGAATCTCGGCCGCGTCGGCGCCGAATTCGCCCATATGGATCACGTCTGGGATTACGACCGCGACCATCCCGAAAACAGCCGGATCGAACTCCCGGCGCGCAGCATCGAGCTGTTCGACCAGATCCGCGACGACGGCAAGCCGGCGCTGATCTTTGCAGCTCACCTCGCCAATTGGGAGTTGCCGGCGCTCGCCGCCGTCTCGCATGGCCTCGATGCCGCGATCCTCTACCGTCGGCCGAACATCGCATCTGCCGACCGCATCATCCAGGAGATGCGCCAGGTCAACATGGGCACGCTGATCCCGGCCGGGCGCGACGCGCCGCTCCGCCTCGCGCAGGCGCTGAAGGACGGCAAGCACGTCGCCATGCTGATCGACCAATATCTGACCGGCGGCGTCGAGGTCACCTTCTTCGGCCGCAAGACCCGCGCCAACCCGATGCTGGCCCGCCTGCTCCGCCAGGTCGAATGCCCGATCCACGGCGTCCGCATCATCCGCCTGCCCGGCGGCCGCTTCACCGCCGAGATCACCGAGGAGGTCCAACCGGTGCGCGATGCCGACGGCAAGATCGACATCCAGGGCACCACGCAGGCGATCACCAGTGTGGTGGAGAGCTGGGTGCGCGAGCATCCCGAGCAGTGGCTGTGGCTGCACCGCAGGTGGCGGTAGTTGCGCCGTCACTGCGAGGAGCTAAGCGACGAGCAATCCAGAGTGCCCTCACCGAGAGATTCTGGATTGCTTCGCTCCGCTCGCAATGACGAGTGCGGCCCCTCTACCTTCCCGTCTTCACCTTGGTCCACAGCCGGTTGATGATCCGCTGCGTCGCCGGCTCGCGCGCCGTGATGACGAACAGCTTTGCGAGCGTCGCCTCGTCCGGATAGATGTTCTTGTCGTTCAAAATCTTCGGATCCACCAGCTTCTGGCTGGCGAGGTTGCCGCTTGCGTAGGACAGGAAGTCCGAGTTCTTGGCGGCGACGTCCGGACGGTAGAGATAGTTGATCAACTCGTAGGCTTCCCTCACGTTCTTGGCGTCCGCGGGGATCGCGAGATTGTCGAAGAACATCTGCGCGCCCTCCTTCGGGATCGCGTAGCCGATCTCGATGCCACTGCTGTTGTCTTTCTTGGCCTCGGCCGCGCGAGCGCGGGCCTGCATGATGTCGCCGGACCAGCCGACCACGAAGCAGATCTCGCCGGTCGCGAGCGCGCTGAGATATTCGGAGGAGTGGAATTTGCGCACGGAGGGGCGGACTTTTGCGACGACATCGGCGGCCTTTTCGAGGTCAGCCTGCTTGGTCGAGTTCGGATCGAGCCCGAGATAATTCAGCGCCGCCGGAAAGATGTCGTCGGCGGAGTCGAGCATGTGGACGCCGCAATCTCTAAATTTGGCGAGGTTCTCCGGCTTGAAGACGATGTCCCAGCTGTCGATCTTCGCGTCGGGCCCCAGGATCTGCTTCACCTTGGCGACGTTGTAGCCGATGCCCGTCGTGCCCCACATATAGTTGGCGGCGTAATTGTTGCCGGGATCGTAGGTCGCAAGGTTCTTGGTCACCATCGGCCAGGCGTTTTCCAGGTTCGGCAGCTTCGACTTGTCGAGCTTCTGGAAAATGTTGGCCTTGATCTGGCGCTGCAGGAAATAGGCCGTGGGCACCACGACGTCGTAGCCGGACTTGCCGGCCATCAGGCGCGTCTCCAGCGTCTCGTTGGCATCGAAGGTGTCGTAGACCACCTTGATGCCGGTCTCCTTGGTGAAGGCCTCGAGGACGTCTGGCGCCATATAGTTGGACCAGTTGTAGAAATTGACGACCCGCTCCTCGGCCCTGACAGGGGCGGAAAGCAAATTCAGCGCGGCGGCGATCGCGAGGCCAAGGCCAAATCCGCAGCGGCCGACATTCGTCATCTCTACCTCTTGCGACCGCGCACGGCGTCCGACAGCCGTTCCAGGGCAGTGTCGAGGGTCTCGTCCTTCTTGGCAAAGCAGAAGCGCACCACTGATGTCACGGGGTCCTGCTCGTAGAAGGCCGAGACCGGGATCGCCGCGACCTTGTAGTCCTTCACGATCCGCCAGCAGAACTCGGTGTCGCTCTCGTTGAGCCCGAGCGGCGACAGGTCGACGGTGAGGAAATAGGTTCCTTGCGACTTCAGCACGGGGAAGCCGAGGCTCTCCAGCCCCTTGGTCAGGCGGTCCCTGCTCCGCGTCAAATCCTTGCGCATCGACAGGAAGTAGTCGTCGGACTTGCCGAGGCCGTAGGCGACGGCGGCCTGCAGGTTCGGCGCCGTGGTGAAGGTCAGGAACTGGTGCACCTTGGCGGCGACGCGCAACAGCGGCGGCGCGGCGCAGACGAACCCGATCTTCCAGCCGGTCAGCGAGAAGATCTTGCCGGCCGAGCCGACCTTGATGGTGCGCTCGCGCATGCCCGGAATGGTGATCAGCGGGATGTGCTTGTGCTCGTCGAAGGTGACGTGCTCCCAGACCTCGTCGCAGATCGCGATGACGTCGAACTCCTGACAGTAGCGCGCCAAGAGCTCGAGATCCTCGCGCGGAAAAACCACCGCGCTGGGATTCAAGGGGTTGTTGAAGAGCACCGCCTTGGTCTTTGAATTGAAGACGCTTTTCAGCATGTCCTCATTCAGCCGCCAGTGCGGCGGCTCCAGCCGCACGAGGCGCGGGATGCCGCCGGCCTGGCGGATGATCGGCAAATAGGAATCATAGACCGGCTGGAAGCACACCACCTCGTCGCCGGGCTGCACTACCGCGAGGATCGCCGAGGTCAGTGCCTCGGTGCCGCCGGAGGTGACCATCACCTCGCTCATCGGATCGAGCTTGAGGCCATGCCAATGGCCGTAATGGGTCGCGATCGCCTGGCGCAGCTCCGGCAGGCCCATCATCGAGGGATACTGGTTGTAGCCGTTCAGCGAGGCCTCGGCCGCGGCGCGGCGGATGTCCTCCGGCCCCGGATCGTCGGGAAAGCCCTGGCCGAGATTGATGGCGGCATTGTCGCGCGCGGCCTGCGACATCGCCTCGAAGATGGTGACGGGAAGGTCGGCGAAGACCTTGTTCAGCGAAGAGCTCTTGGACGTCATCGCGGGGCTAGCCACCGACCTTGCTGGGAAGCCCCGCCGCCTTCCAGCCCAGCATGCCGCCGGCCAGATGCTTGTCGTAAGGCAGACCCGCCGCCTGCGCCGCGAGCGAGGCCGTCACCGAGCGTTTTCCGGAACGGCAGGCGAACACGACGTCCTTGCCCTGGGGATCGGGGATCGCCTTGGGATCGAAGGTCGAGAGCGGCACCACGACGCCGTAGGGATAGGCCTCGGCTTCGACCTCGTTCGGCTCGCGCACGTCGACGAGGAGATAGCGGCCCTCCGCGACACCCTTGGAGACCTCGTCCGGGGTCAGATCCTGCACCTGGTTTGCCACATCATCCTCCAACGTCGCGCGTGCCAGCCGGACCTATCCCGGCCGGCGGCAACCTCGCCTCTCGGCTCACGAAAATCAAGCGCTACAAAGGCTTGAGCCGCGCGGCGCAAGTTAAAGCTAAATCGCAGCGACTTGAAGTGGGGCGTTCAGGACGCCCGAATCTGCTGCTGCACCTCTCACCACTCGTTCGGCGTCATTCCCCCCGAAGGCGGGAAATCCAGCACGCCGCGGCTCCTCGGTCCTAGCCGGGCGATGACAGCGGTGGAACTAGATCGTCACCTGCGTTCCGACCTCGACCACGCGGCCAGAGGGGATCTGGAAATAGTCAGTGGCGTCGTTGGCCGAGCGGCTGAGCGAGATGAACAGCCGGTCCTGCCAGCGCGGCATGCCGGAATGGACGGCGGGCTTGAGCGCCCTGCGCGACAGGAAGAACGAGGTCGACATGATGTCGAACTGCCAGCCGAGCTTGCGGGCGATCGCCAGGGCTTTCGGCACGTTGGGCGATTCCATGAAGCCGAACTTCAGCGTCACCTTGGAGAAGGTCGGTGAGATCTGCTCCAGTTTCACGCGCTCGGCCGGATCGATCCGTGGGGTCTGCGCCGTCTCGATGGTGAGAATGACATTCTTCTCGTGGAGCACTTTGTAGTGCTTCAGACTATGCATCAGCGCGGTCGGCGCGCTGAGCGGGTCGGAGGTCAGGAACACCGCGGTGCCGGGCACCCGCTGCGGCGGCCGCTTCTCCAGCATCGCCACGAGATCGGCGAGCGGGAACTCGAGCTTGCGCGATTTCTCGAACAAGAGGCGGCTGCCGCGCCGCCACGTGTACATCAGGATGATCATGAGCGCGCCGAGCGCCAGCGGCACCCAGCCGCCCTCGAACACCTTGAGCAGGTTGGCGGCCAGGAACGTGAGGTCGAGGAACAGGAACGGCGCAATCAGCGCCCCGGCCGCGAGCGGCGACCAGCGCCAGACCTTCCAGATCACGACGAAGCCCATCATCGCCGTGACCACCATGGTCCCGGTGACGGAGATTCCGTAGGCGGACGCCAGCGCGCTGGACGAACGGAACAGGAGCACCAGCAGCACCACCGCGACCAGCAGCAGCTGGTTGATGCGCGGGATGAAGATCTGGCCGGAATGGGCTTCCGACGTATGGCGAATTTCGAAGCGCGGCAACAGGCCGAGCTGGATCGCCTGGCGCGTCAAGGAATAGGCGCCTGTGATGACCGCCTGGCTGGCGATGACGGTCGCCATGGTGGCGAGCACGACCATGCAGCCGCGGAAGAAGCCCTGCGGGAAGAGCTGGAAGAAGGGGCTGACGATGGCGCCGGGATCGCCGAGCACGAGGGCGCCCTGCCCGAGATAGTTCAGCGCGAGCGACGGCAGCACGATGAACAGCCACGCGGTCTGGATCGGTCGCTTGCCGAAATGGCCGAGATCGGCATAGAGCGCCTCAGCCCCGGTGACCGCGAGGAACACCGCGCCCAGCGTGACGAAGCCGATGATGCCGTGGTGGAACATGAAAGAGACCGCATAGAGCGGGTTCAGCGCATAAAGCACTTGCGGCTGCTGGATGATCGGATGGATCGCCGCCGCGGCAAGGACCGCAAACCAGACGCACATGATCGGGCCGAAGAAGGCGGCGACGCGGGCGGTTCCGCGCGACTGCACGGCGAACAGGCAGACCAGGATGACCACGGTTAGCGGCACGATATAGGGCTCGAACCGCAGCGTGACGTCCTTCATGCCTTCGATCGCGGACAGCACCGACAGCGCAGGCGTGATCACGGCATCGCCATAGAACAGCGCGCCGGAAATGATGCCGAGCAGGACGACGGTCGCCCCGCCGGTGCCGACCGCGCGCTGGGCCAGCGCCATCAGCGCCAGCGTGCCGCCCTCGCCGTTGTTGTCGGCCCGGAGCAGGATCACGACGTATTTGAGCGTCACCACGACAATCAGTGCCCACAGGATCAGCGAGACCACGCCGAGCACCGCCGCCGGCGTCGGCAGCCCGTCCGCGCCCGATGCCGCCATCACCGCCTCGCGGAACGCGTAGAGCGGGCTGGTGCCGATATCGCCGTAGACGACGCCGATGCTGCCGAGGGTCAGCGCGCCGAAACGGGCGGTGGTATGGGCCTCGCCATGCCCATTGGCCGCCGCCGTTTCCGGGGCGGAAATCACTATGTCGCTTGTCATGGGAGAGCCCAGTGGCCTCTAAAATGCTTCACTGCACAATGGCGGAAGAGCGCGCGGCTTATAGTCCTGCGCTACCGGCATAGCCTAGCCCGATTCCGGGGCTTAGACATGCAAATTTGCATGACTAAGGCAGTTTCGTTCTAGATGGTGACTTGGGTTCCGACTTCAACCACCCGTCCCGTGGGGATCTGGAAGTAATCCGTGGCGTCGTTGGCGGACCGGCTGAGCGCAATGAACAAATGGTCCTGCCACAGCGGCATGCCCGACTGCGCCGACGCCTTCAGCGACCTCCGCGACACGAAGAACGACGTCGACATGATGTCGAACTGCCAGCCCTGCTTGCGCGCGATCGCAAGTGCCTTGGGCACGTTCGGCTGCTCCATGTAGCCGAAGCGCAGGCGGACTTTCGAGAACTTGTCGCTGATCTTCTCCATGCGGAAACGCTCCGCCAGGTCGACCCGGGGCGTATGCGCGGTCTCGATGGTCAGGATCACGTTGTGCTCGTGCAGCACCTTGTTGTGCTTGAGATTGTGCAGCAGCGCGGTCGGCACAAAGGAGGGATCGCTGGTCAGGAACACCGCGGTGCCCTTGACGATGTGCGGGGGCCGCTTCTCCAGGCTGCGGATCAGATCGTCCAGCGGCACCTCGATCCGGCGCGTCTTCTGGATCAGGATCCCGGAGCCCTTCCGCCAGGTCCAGATCGTTCCCGCCATGGCCACGCCGAACAGCAGCGGTACCCAGGCGCCCTCAAGCAGCTTCAAGAGATTGGCGCTGAAGAAGCTCAGATCGACGATGACGAAGGGCATGATCACGGCCGCAGCCGTGGCAGCGCGCCAGTTCCACAATTTCCAGATCACGATGAAGCCCATGATGCCGTCGGCGACCATGGTGGTGGAGACCGCGATGCCGTAAGCCGACGCCAGATTGCTGGGGGTGTGGAACAAGAGCACCAGCAGCATCACGCCGATCAGCAGCAGCCGATTCACCCGCGGCAGGTAGATCTGGCCGGCGTGAGTCTCGGAGGTATAGCGGACCTCGAAGCGCGGCAAGAGGCCGAGCTGCACCGCCTGATAGACCAGCGAATAGGCGCCGGTGATCACCGCCTGGCTCGCGATCACGGTCGCGGCCGTCGCAAGCCCGACCAGCGGCAGCACCAGGCTCTCGGGCACCATGCGATAGAACGAGTGCTCGATCGCGCTGGGATCAGACAGCACCAGCGCGCCCTGCCCGAAATAGTTGATCAAGAGCGCGGGCAGCACAAAGAACATCCAGGCCGACTGGATCGGCTTGCGCCCGAAATGGCCGAGATCCGCATAGAGCGCCTCGCCCCCGGTCACCGCCAGGAACACGGCGCCGAGGGTGACGAGGCCAATCGTGCCGTGCGACAGCACGAACTGCACGGCGTAATAGGGATTGATCGCCGCCAGCACCGAGGGATCGTCGGCGATGTGGACCGCTCCCATCACGGCGATGACGGCGAACCAGATCACCATCACCGGCCCGAAGGCCGAGGCCACCAACGCCGTCCCCTTGCTCTGGACCGCGAACAGCAGCACCAGGATGAGGACGGTGAGCGGCACCACGTAATGCTCGAGCGCGGGGGTTGCGAGCTTCAGGCCTTCGACCGCCGATAGCACCGAGATCGCCGGCGTGATCATGGAATCGCCGATGAACATGGAAGCGCCGACCACGCCGAGGGCGAGCAGGAACCAGCTCCGCCGCCCGAGCGCGCGCTGGCCGAGCGCCATCAGCGAGAGCGTGCCGCCCTCCCCGTTGTTGTCGGCGCGCAGCAGCAGCAGCACGTATTTGGCGGTGACGACGATCAGCAGCGCCCACAGGATCAGCGAGAGCACGCCGAGAACCATGACGCGCGAGACCGGCTCGCCATGGGCGGCGCCCCTGACCGCCTCGTGGAATGCGTAGAGCGGCGAGGTGCCGATATCGCCGAACACGACGCCGATGCTCCCGAGCGTAAGGGACCAAAAGCCCGAGGTGACCGGCCCGTCCTGGGTCTCGGTCTGTGTGATGCTCGCCGTCATGAAGATGGAAAACGCTTCTTCCCTGGAATTGATCCGGCGCCTTTTGACGCTTCCGGTGCGCCTGTCAATCGGCGCATCACCATAGCAGGCGCAGAGCCGGATGCTGTGACGCTGCAGCCACGCTCATTGCCAGCGCGACGACATGCCTCAGGTAGAATGGTAGCGCAAGGGGGCCTATTTTCCGGGCAGGATCTCGTCGGAAAAAGGTGCTCACCGTGCCCGGGTGATGCTCACGGCTTCAGATTCGGCGGCAGCGGCGGATCTTCGCGCATCAGGGTGATGGTCACCCGCCGGTTGGCCGCGAGCGAGGGATCGTCCGGAAACAACGGCTGGGTATCTGCCTTGCCGGAGACGGCGAAGATGTGCGACGGCGGCAGGCCCTCGCGTTCGAGGATCTGGCGAACGGCATTGGCGCGGTCGGCCGACAGATCGAAGGCGCCGTAGTCGCTGCGGGTCGGCACGAAGCCGGCCGCTGTGTGGCCGGCGATGGAGACGCGGAGCGGCGTGGCCTTGAGCGGGATCGCGAGCTTCTCGACGAGGCGGCGGGTGCGGTCATAGGGCACCTTGGAGCCGTCGGCGAACATCGAGCGGCCGTCCTGGTCGACGATCTCCAGATTGAGACCCTGCTTGGTCTCCTCGAACATGATGTGCTTGGACATCTCGGTCAGCTCCGGCATGTCCTGCAACGCCTGGCGCAGCGAGGCTGCGGCGAGCGCGAAATTGCGGTCGACCTTGATCTTCGCGCCCGACGTCTTGTCGCGATCTTCCTGGTCCGGGGTCGGCGTGTTGGAGGCATCCTCGGGCTGGATATGGTCGACGTTCTTCAGCCGCGGGCGGGTCGGCAAACCGTCGGACTCGACGATGCCGGCATAGCGCGCCTCGCTCTGCACGCCGAAGGCGTCGCGCATCGATCCCGCGACGATCTTCAGCTTGTTGGCGTCCTGCGTCGAGAACGCCACGAGCATCACGAAGAAGCTCATCATCAGGCCCATGAGGTCGGCGAAGGTCACGAACCAGCCGTGACCGCCTCCATGGGCATCGCCGCGTTTCTTCTTGGCCATGTCTCAAAATCCCGGCGGGCGGGCTTACGCCGGCACCGGCTCGCCCTCGGCGTGGCGATGCTTCTCCGGCAGGTAGGCCAGCAGCATTTCGCGCACCAGGGTCGGGCTCTTGGAGTCGCGGATCATCAGGATGCCGTCGATGATCAGCGTGCGGTTGGTCTCCTCGTCCAGCAGCTTGCCGTGCAGCTTGTCGGCGATCGGCAGACAGAACAGGTTCGCGACCAGCGCGCCGTAGAGCGTGGCGAGCAGCGCGGTCGCCATGAACGGGCCGAGCTTGGAAGGGTCGGTCATGTTGGCGAACATCTGCACCATGCCGATCAGGGTGCCGATCATGCCGAAGGCCGGAGCGCAGTCGCCGATGGCGCGATAAATCTTGCTGCCCTCGTCGAGGTGCATGAGGAAGTTGTCGCGGTCGCGCTCGAGATTGTCGCGGATGAAGTCGAGGTCATAGCCGTCGGCGACGTAGCGGATGCCCTTGGCGAGGAAGGGCTCGTCGGTCTCGACCTTTTCCAGACCCACCGGGCCCTGCTTGCGGGCGATCTCGGCGATGCGGGCGAGTTCGTCGACGAGGTCGTGCGCCGACAGGCGGCTCATGGTGAAGGCGAACTTGGCGCCGAGCGGAAGGCCGTGCAGGAGTGCCGAGAGCGGAAAGCGGATCATGGTGGCGGAGATCGAGCCGCCGAAGATGATGATCATGGCATGTTCGGAGATGAACATGTGAAGGTCGCCGCCCATGAAGATCATCATCGTGATCACGATGATGCCCGCAATGAGCCCGACGCTCGTCATGATATCCATGGGATACTCCAACGCGTACGCAACAACGGCCGTCCTGGCCGCTGGCGCGGCCCAACCCCGAACCGCATCGGAAACCCTAGAGTGCCGCCCTTAAAGCCGCGTAAAGGTTAAGTTGAGCCGGCGCGCCAGACCGGGGCAACGCATCGGGATGAGGCCGGCTTTGCCGACTGCCGACACGAATTTCAACGCTTTGCTAACCATGATTGCGGCGCGCTAGCGTGCCAGGCCCGTCAGCTTCAGGCTCAGTTCGCGCAGGCGCTTGCGGGCAGCTGCATCGTAGGCCTGCGGATTGGCACGCGCCTCGTTCATGCCGTTGAAGAACAGCCCGCTCTTGCCTGCGACATCGTCGCCCTCGACGAGGCGCAGGATCGCCGCCCCACCCTGCTCCACCGTCGAGATCGGCGTGACGCCGCCGGCGCGCACCATCGTGGTGTTCATATAGGTCGCCGGATGCAGCGCGTTCACGGTGATACCCGCGCCCTTCAGTTCGTCCGCGAGATCGATGGTGAACATGATCTGGGAGAGCTTGCTCTGTGCATAGGCACGCGAACCGCTGTAGCCTTTCGTGATCATGACGTCGTCGAAGTCGATCGGGTGCTGGCCGAGGGAAGCGACGTTGACGATCCGCGACGGCGCCGCCGCCTCGAGCAGCGGCAACAACAGATGGGCCAGCAGGAAACCGGAGAGGTAGTTCACGGCAAAGCGCAGCTCGTGACCGTCGGCGCTGACTTGTCGCTGCGGCCCATCGTTTTGCGAACCGATGCCGGCATTGCTGACGAGGACGTCGAGACGTTGATGATCGCGGATGACCGCTTCGGCGAGCGCACGCGTACCCGACATCGACGACAGATCGGCCTGGTAGAAGGTCGGCGCGGCACCGCCGGCTTTCGCGATCTCGTCGCTCAACACCTTCGCACGCGCCGCATCGCGGCCATGGATCAGGACCCTTGCACCGTCCTCGGCCAGCCGGCGCGCGACGTAGCGGCCGACGCCGTCGGTCGAGCCGGTTACCAGGATCGTCTTGCCATTCATCTTCATCATGCGTCCTCCGGCTGCGGCCCTGCGCCACGGGGGCGGAACGAGGGATGACTGCTATTCTACGGCCCTGCGGCATGCTCCATCGCGGGAGCCGTTTGCAATGTTGACGCTGTTCAGCCTTCTCACCGCGCTGCCTGCGGTGTTGGCGCTCCACCTGCTCGAGCCGGAACTCGTTCTGCCGGCCTTCAGCCTCGTGCTCTTTGCCGAGGCCGCCTTCGCGGTGATCGCAGCGCGCTTGATTCACCTTCCGGACAATGCGGAGGACATCACGCTGTGGGACCTTGCAGGCGGCTTCACCCTGATCGGGTGCGCCGCCGCGATGTTCGGCGAGCCGGATCAGGCCGCCCTGTTTCTGACGGAACAGGGTGACCCGCGACCGGTGTCGCGGCCTTAGGCCGCCTCATCACCCCTCAGTGGATCTCCGCCGAGCGCTTCAGCGCGGCCTTCAGCTTCTCGAGCGAAAAGTCGGGGCTGCGGGCGATCTCCAGAATCGGCGTCTCGCGGCGGCCGCAGAGCTCGGCGGCCTCCGGCAGCTTTGCCGCGATGTCGAGCGGGATCACGATGGCGCCATGCTGGTCGGCGTGGATCAGATCGTCAGACTTCACGGTCATGCCGGCAACGCGAACCTCGCCGCCAAAGCTCTCCGCATGCACCCAGGCATGCGACGGACCGATCGAGCCGGCCAGCGCCTGGAAGCCCGGCGCCCATTGCGGGATGTCGCGGATCGAGCCGTCGGTGATGACGCCGAGGCAGCCGAGCGCCTTGTGCACGTTGCTCTGCACCTCACCCCAGAACGCGCCGTAGCCGACGTCGGGACCATCGATATCCTGAATCACCGAGATGCGCGGACCATGGCCGGTGCCGACATATTCGTAATACTCGATGCGGCGCCTGGACTGCTCTTCGGCCGGAAGCGAGGATTTCAGCACCGAGCGGATCGCGACCGTACGGGCATAGCCGACGATCGGCGGCAGGTCGGGAAACGGGCAGACCAGTTGCTTGGTGGTGTAGCCGATCAGCCGGCGCTCGGGCGCCACGATCTCCATGGCATTGCAGATCGTCGGCGTGTCGTAGCGGCCCAGCGCTTCGAGGACGGAAGCGGGCAGCGGCCCGGTCGCTTTATCAGTCACGGCGTTCTCTCCCAGATTGGCGGTCGCTGTTGGCGCGATGCCGCCGGCACAGGGCGATATAGCCGAGATCAGGTCTCAGCCCAACTCGGGGAGCCTCATGGCAGATATCCGCGTGTGGCCGCTCAGTGCAGCCGTCCGGGCCGGTCGTCGTCCTCGTTGGGCGGCTCCGACAAATTCGCCAGCGTCGGCGCCGACGGCGGTGAGGTGACCTCGCCTCCCGACGGCGCGGAGGCTTCCATCGCGCGGGCCTGGTCGCGATAGGATTTGTAGCCGAGCGGCAGGCAGAGCAGGTACAGGACGGTGCCGGACGAGAGTACGTGCCAGGGATAGGCGATCAGCAGTGCGATGAAGACGATCACCGCGACGAACGCCGGCAGCACCAGCTCCGGCGGCACGCGCATGCGCTTGGTCTTGCCGGAGAACACCGGCAGGCGCGACACCATCAGGAAGGCGATCAGCAGCGTATAGGCCGCAGTCATCGCGGCGGGCCAGCGGCCGAGATCGAGGAACGCAACATAGATCGGCAGCAGCACGGTGATCGCGCCGGCCGGCGCCGGCACGCCAGTGAAGAAATTGGCAGCGAAGGCCGGCTTGTTCGGGTCGTCCATGGTGGCATTGAAGCGCGCCAGGCGCAGGCCGCCGGAGATCGCGAACACCATGGCGGCGATCCAGCCGGCATTGCCCAGCTCGTGCAGCTGCCAGAAATACAGCATCAGGCCCGGCGCGACGCCGAAATTGACGAAATCGGCGAGGCTGTCGAGCTCGGCGCCGAACTTGGACTGGCCCTTGATCATGCGCGCGATGCGGCCATCGATACCATCGAGGGCGGCCGCGAACACGATGGCGTAGACGGCGAGCGACATCCGCCCTTCGATCGACAGGCGGATCGAGGTCAGACCGGCGCAGATCGCCAGCAGCGTGATGACGTTGGGCACCAGCATCCGCACCGGAATCGGGCGGAACCGCCGGCGGCGTACGTCAGGGTCTTTGAAGTCATAGGGCGTCATCGCTGGTCCTCACCTCAAGGCGAGATATAGCAAGCCGCGTCTCCCTCCGCCATTGCGGCGGAAGGCCCCCACAGACCGACTTATTGGTTAATTGGCGCGGAAGGCGCGACTGGGGTCGTCTCCGGAAAGATCGGCCAAAATCGTCTCGCCGGCGATCGCAGTCTGCCCTTCCGAGACCAGCGCCTTGGTCCCCACAGGCAGATAGACATCGAGCCGCGAGCCGAAGCGGATCAGGCCGAAGCGCTCGCCGGCGCCGATCGCCTGGCCCTCCCTGACGAAGCAGACGATGCGCTTGGCGACGAGCCCTGCGATCTGCACCACGCCGATCCGCGCCGTCGCCGTCGAGATGACCAGCGAATTGCGCTCATTGTCCTCGCTGGCCTTGTCGAGCTCGGCATTGATGAAAAGGCCGGGCCGGTAGGCGATGCGGTCCACCCTGCCCGCTACGGGAGCGCGGTTCACGTGGCAGTTGAACACGCTCATGAACACCGAGATGCGCGGCAGCGGCCGGTCGCCGAGCCCGAGCTCGGCCGGCGGCAGCGCCATGGTGATCATCGAGACGCGGCCGTCAGCCGGCGACACCACAAGCCCCTCGCGCACCGGCGTCACACGGACGGGATCGCGGAAGAACAGCGCGCACCACACGGTCAGGATCGTGCCGATCCACCCCAAAGGCGACCACAGCCAGAACAGGACGAGGCTTGCCAGCGCAAAGCCGCCGATGAAGGGATAGCCCTCCTTGTGAATCGGCGGGATCTGACGCTGGATCGAATCGAGAATGGACATCGGTATCTGCCGCTCGGGGTTAATGGCACGGGTCGTCGCGCGGGCCTGTTTAGGCCAGAGTTGGGACCGGAGACAAGGTCACTCCGCCGCCGCAGGCGCCGTCAGGGCGTCATCCACCGGCGGCGGCTCCCGGTTGGGGGCCTCGCTGGTATCGGCCATCTTGGCCAGTTTCTCGCGTGCCGCCTCGGCCTCACGCTGCCTGTTCCACATGCTGGCATAGAGACCCCCTTGCGCGAGCAGCTGGGCGTGGGTCCCCCGCTCGGCAATGCGGCCCTGGTCCAGCACGATGATCTCGTCGGCCCCGACGATGGTCGAAAGCCGGTGCGCGATCACCAGCGAGGTGCGGTTCTTCGCCACGCGGTCGAGCGCGCCCTGGATCTCGTGCTCGGTATGGGTATCCAGCGCCGAGGTCGCCTCGTCCAGCACCAGGATCGGCGGCGCTTTCAGGACGGTGCGCGCGATCGCGACGCGCTGCTTCTCGCCGCCGGACAGTTTGAGCCCGCGCTCGCCGACCTGGGTCTCGTAGCCCTTGGGCGCCATGCGGATGAAATGGTCGATCTGCGCCAGCTGCGCGGCCTCTTCGACTTCGGCGTCATCGGCGTCCCAGCGGCCGTAGCGGATGTTGTAGCGGATGGTGTCGTTGAACAGCACCGTGTCCTGCGGCACCATGCCAATGGACGCGCGCAGCGAATCCTGCGTCACCGCGCGGATGTCCTGGCCGTCGATCAGGATCTTGCCGCCGGAGACGTCATAGAGGCGGAACAGAAGGCGCGAGATGGTCGACTTGCCTGCGCCCGACGGGCCGACGATGGCAACGGTCTTGCCGGCCGGCACCTCGAAGCTGATGCCCTTGAGGATCGGGCGGGTCGGCTCATAGGCGAAGCGCACGTCCTCGAAGCGCACGGTGCCGGCGGAGATGACCAGCGGCATTGCATCGGGCGCGTCCTTGATCTCGGCCTCGCGGCCGATCACGCCGAACATCTTCTCGATGTCGATGATCGCCTGCTTGATCTCGCGATAGACCATGCCCATGAAGTTCAGCGGCTGGTAGAGCTGGATCATCATGGCGTTGACCAGCACGAAGTCGCCGACCGTGTTGGTGCCGTTGCGCACGCCGATCGCGCACATCAGCATGGTCGCGGTCAGCCCCAGCGTGAAGATCACGGCCTGGCCGGTGTTGAGCACCGCAAGCGAGGTGTAGGTGTGGACGCTCGCCTCCTCGTAGCGCGCGACCGACTTGTCGTAGCGCTGCGCCTCGCGGGCCTCGGCGCTGAAATACTTCACGGTCTCGTAGTTGAGCAGCGAGTCGATCGCCTTGGTGTTCGCCTCCGTGTCGGAATCGTTCATCCTGCGGCGGATGCCGATGCGCCACTCGGTCGCGATGTAGGTGTAGTACATGTAGAGCGTGACCGTGATCAGGGTGGCGACCACGTAACGCCAGTCGAACTGCCAGAGCAGCACGGCCATCAGCAGCGAGACCTCGACGATGGTCGGGATCAGCTGCAGGATCACCATGCGCACGATGACCTCAATGCCCTCGCGCCCGCGCTCGAGCACGCGCGTCAGGCCGCCGGTCTTGCGCTCGAGGTGGAAACGCAACGACAGCTCGTGCATGTGAACGAAGGTGATGGTGGCGAGCTTGCGCACCGCATGCATGGCCACGCGCGCGAAGATGCCGTCGCGCCATTGCGTCAGCAGCGCCATCAAGATGCGCATCACGCCGTAGCTCACGGTCAGCAACAGCGGCGAGGCGATCACCCAGAGGTGCCAATTGTCAGCCTGCACCGGCGCCGTGTTGGCGCCGGTCAGCGCGTCCGTCGCCCATTTGAAGCTGAACGGCACCGTCAGCGTAATCAGCTTGGCAGCGAGCAGCAGCACAAGCGACCACACCACGCGCATCTTCAGGTCGAAGCGGTCGCCCGGCCAGATATAGGGCCACAGATGCGCCAGCGTCCCCATCAGCGTCGCCCGCTCCGGTGGTCCGCCGGGAGGAGGATCGGGAACGTCGGCGCCGTCGAACGATTGAGGTTGGTCCATCAAAAAGCCTGAAAGCCCGCCGGATGCGGGCGTCGCTGCGATTTACGATTTTCGCACGTCATATAGAGCCTTCCCGATGCCAGCGCACCCCGCCAGATGGCGATTCTTTGATTGTTTGCCGTCGTTTACCAGTAGATTTCCGGGAGTATCGAATCACCGATTGGGCTTGACGCCTCTTCGCTGCAATGCATCATGGCACCAATGAGCACGATCAAAACTGTCTGTGTCTATTGCGGCTCCGGCCCCGGAACCAATCCCCGCTTCACCGAAGGCGCCAAGGCGTTCGGCAAGGCGCTCGCCGAGAACAACGTCCGGCTCGTCTATGGCGGCGGCTCGCTCGGCCTGATGGGCTCGGTCGCGACCTCCGTGCTCGATCACGGCGGCACCGTCACCGGCATCATCCCGGAATTCCTGCGGATGCGCGAGAACGCGCTGACACGCGTGCAGGAGATGATCGTCACCCCCGACATGCACGAGCGCAAGCGCTTGATGTTCGAGCGCTCCGACGCCTTCGTGGCGCTGCCCGGCGGCGTCGGCACGCTGGAAGAGCTGGTCGAGCAATTGACCTGGAAACAGCTCGGCCGTCACGCCAAGCCGGTGCTGCTCGCCAACATCGACAATTTCTGGGAGCCGCTGTTCTCGCTGCTGTCGCACATGCGACAGACCGAGTTCATCCGCGCCGGCCTTTCGGTCGACATCCTCAAGGCCGATCGAGTCGAGGACATCTTGCCGAAGCTGAAGGCGGCCGCAGCCCAGATCGACGAGGCCGAGAAGAAGCTCGCCCCGGAAGTCGCGCGCAAGCTCTGACGTCCTACTCGCTCGGAAACGTCACCGCCTCGATCCGGTTACCATCGGGGTCGGTGACGAAGGCCGCGTAGTAGCGCACGCGATCATGCGGACGGATGCCGGGCGCACCGTCCGAAGCGCCGCCGGCGGACAGCGCTGCGGCGTGAAACGCATCGACCTCGCTTGTCGTCTTCGCCCGCAGGCAGATATGAACGCCGCTTTCGGGCGGCACGCGCGGCATGGCCTCGCGTAGATTGATCCAGAATTCCGGATAGGCCTTGCCGAAACCGACCGTGCGCGGCCGCGTGACGAGGCGCGAAAGGCCGAGGGCGGCTAGCGTTGCCTCGTAGAATTTCGCGGCGCGATCGAGATCGCTGACGCCGACGGAGATGTGGTCGATCATGCCGTGCTCCCTCCCCTCGCAATGACGGCGTTTGTGGCCACGCCGTCGCTTACGCCGGCGCGCCCGACTTCACGAGCTTGTAGATCACCGAATCCATCAGCGCCTGGAACGAGGCGTCGATGATGTTGGGGGAGACGCCGACCGTGGTCCAGCTGTCGCCGTTCTCGTCCTCGCTCTCGATCAGGACGCGCGTGACCGCGCCGGTGCCGCCGTTGAGGATGCGCACGCGGTAGTCGATCAGCTTCAGCCCCTCAATGTATCTCTGGTACTTGCCGAGGTCCTTGCGCATGGCGACGTCGAGCGCGTTGACGGGACCGTTGCCTTCGGCAGCCGAGATCAGATGCTCGCCGGCGACGTCGACCTTCACCACGGCCAAAGCGACGGTGACGCGTTCGCCATGCGAATTGTAGCGCTGCTCGACATTGACGTCGAACTGCTCGACCTCGAAATAATGCGGCACCTTGCCGAGCGTGCGGCGCGCCAACAGCTCGAACGAGGCGTTGGCGGATTCATAGGCGTAGCCGGCCGCCTCGCGCTCCTTCAATTCCTCGACGAGGCGTGTCAGCTTCGGATCGCTCTTCTCGTAGGGAATGCCGGCGCGGTCGAGCTCGGCGATGACGTTGGAACGTCCGGCCTGGTCCGAGACCAGGACCTTGCGGTGGTTGCCGACCGTCTCCGGCAGCACGTGCTCGTAGGTCTGCGGGTCCTTCAGCACCGCGGACGCATGGATGCCGGTCTTGGTGACGAAGGCGCTCTCGCCGACATAGGCCGCATGCCGGTTCGGCACCCGGTTGAGCATGTCGTCGAGCGTGCGCGAGACCTTGACAAGCGTCGCCAGCTTCTCGGCCGTGACGCCGATCTCGAGGGCGTCCGAAAACTCCGGCTTCAGCTTCAGCGTGGGGATCAGTGAGCAGAGATTGGCGTTGCCGCAGCGCTCGCCAAGGCCGTTCAGCGTGCCCTGGATCTGCCGCGCGCCTGCCCGCACCGCGGCGAGAGAATTGGCCACCGCCTGCTCGGTGTCGTTATGGGCGTGGATGCCGACGTGGTCGCCAGGGATGTGTTTCGTCACTTCAGTGACGATGGCCTCGACCTCGTGCGGCATGGTGCCGCCATTGGTGTCGCACAGCACCACCCAGCGCGCGCCGGCCTCGAAGGCGGCCCTGGCGCAGGCGAGCGCGAAGCTCGCATCTTCCTTGTAGCCGTCGAAGAAATGCTCGCAGTCGAGCATGACCTCGCGACCGGCGGCCTTCGCGGCCGCGACGCTGTCGCGGATCGAGGCGAGGTTTTCTTCCTTCGTCGTCTCCAGCGCGACGCGCACCTGATAGGCGGATGCCTTCGCCACGAAGCAGATCGCGTCGGCCTTCGCTTCCAAAAGCCCGGCCACGCCGGGATCGTTCGAGACCGAGCGTCCGGCCCGTCGCGTCATGCCGAACGCGGTGAAGCGCGCATGGGCGAGCTTGGGCTTGCTGCCGAAGAACTCTGTGTCGAGCGGATTGGCGCCGGGATAGCCGCCTTCGACATAGTCGATGCCGAGGTCATCGAGCATCGCGGCGATGACCTGCTTATCGGTCAGCGTGAAATCGACGCCGTTGGTCTGCGCGCCGTCGCGCAGCGTGGTGTCGAACAGATAAAGGCGCTCCTTGCTCATTGCGGCGCTCCGAGCGTCTTCTTCATGGTGGTGTTGGCGAGCCACTCGTCGTTGATCGTGATGCTGTTACGCTGCATGGCGACGTAGCCGCGCTTGGCGAAAAAACCCTGCGCGGTGTCGCTGGCATCGACCGAGAGGTTTTGCGCGCCGCGGCCGCCTGCAAGCTTTTCCAAAGCGTCGACCAGCAGGGTTGCGATGCCCTGCCCGCTGACGGCCGGATGCACGTAGAGCATGCGGATGTGGTCGGTACCGCGCAGCGAGGCAAAGCCAACCGGCGAACCATCGAGCGTCGCGATCAGCGTCAGGTCGGACGCGAGGTGCTTGCCGAACTCTTCGCTGTCCGCCGCTTCCATCCAGGCCTGTTGCTGCGCCTCACTATAGTCGTCGCCAGTCAGCTCCTCGATGCTGGCGGCGAAGATCGCAGCAAGAATTGGCACGTCCGCCGGCAGGAACGGCCGCAAGCCGGGCTTTGGCAAAGTCTGTCCCATCGTCCTCACCACATCCCATAAAGCTTAAGCACCAGCGCCACGGCACCAGCGAGCAGCGCGATCTTCAGCGCGATGTAATAGAGCCAGTGACGCGGGAAAGGCGTGTCGGGCCGTTTCATCGCGAAAACTCCCAGGTGGTGCCGTCCTTGGAGTCCTTGATCGCGACGCCCATTGCAGCAAGCAGATCGCGAATGCGGTCGGATTCCTTGAAGTCCTTGCGGCTACGGGCCGCCGTCCGCTCTGCGAGCAGGCGCTCGACCTCCTTGGCGTCGACGCCACTCGCCTGCTGCTTGCGGCCTTCCCACTGCGCGGCGCTCTCGGACAAGAAGCCGAGCAGGCGCAACGAGCCCGCCAGGGCACCCACGTCACCTCCACGCAGGCTGTGCAGCGCCGCGATCGCCAGCGGGGTGTTGAGATCGTCGAGCAGCGGCTCGACCACGGACGCAGCCGGCTCGCCGGGTGCGACGTCGGCCGCGACACGATACCAGTCGTCGAGCGTCTTGGCGCTCTCCTCCAGCGACTTCATGGTCCAGTCGATCGGCGAGCGGTAGTGCGTCTTGAGCATGTTCAGGCGCAGCACCTCGCCAGGCCAATCCGCGAGCAGCTCATGGATGGTGATGAAGTTGCCGAGGCTCTTCGACATCTTCTCGCTTTCGACCTGCAGGAAGCCGTTGTGCATCCAATAGTTCGCCATGCGCTGCTGGTGGAAGGCGCAGCAGGTCTGCGCGACCTCGTTCTCGTGATGCGGAAACACGAGATCGATACCGCCGCCATGGATGTCGAAATGCTCGCCGAGATGCTTCCAGGCCATGGCCGAGCACTCGATGTGCCAGCCCGGACGCCCCTCGGCCTTGATACCGGCCGGTGACGGCCATGACGGCTCGCCCGGCTTGGACGGCTTCCACAGCACGAAATCGGTGGCATCGCGCTTGTAAGGCGCGACATCGACGCGGGCGCCGGCGATCATCTCGTCGAGCGATCGCTTCGACAGCGCACCGTAGCGGGGCAGCGAGGAATTGGCCGCGTTCATCGCCTGCGGCGAGAACAGCACATGGTCCTCGGCGGCATAGGCAAAGCCGCCCTTGATCAGCCGCTCGATGATCTCGCGCATCTCGGCGATATGCTCGGTCGCGCGCGGCTCGACGCTCGGCCGAAGCGCGCCGAGCGCGTCGACGTCGGCGTGAAACTGCCTGCCGGTCTGCTCGGTGACCTTGCGAATGGCCTCGTTCAGCGGCAGGCCCGGGAAATCGCGCGCGGCGCGGTCGTTGATCTTGTCGTCGACGTCGGTGATGTTGCGGACATATTTGACGTGCGCCTCGCCATAGAGGTGGCGCAGCAGCCGAAACAGCACGTCGAACACGATCACCGGCCGCGCATTGCCGATATGGGCGAAGTCATAGACGGTCGGCCCGCAGACATACATGCGGACGTTCTCCGCATCGAGCGGCGCGAAGATGCGTTTTTCCTTCGTCAGCGTATCGTAAAGGCGCAATTCCATATGGATACCCGTCGGCTGTTGGCCGGGCGTCCGAGGCTCTCAATGCTTTTTGAGAAAAGACGGCTCCAGCCAGCGAATCGCTAGCTCGTAATCTCGCGGCAAATGGCGCAAATGGCGAGGAGACCGTTCATGCGGCCACATATGGGCTATGAGGCGGCCCCGCGTCAAGGGAGCCGCGAAAATGCCGTTTTACGTCCGCAAAGCGCGCCGCCGCCGGGATCGTTCATGATCCTTAACTATTTGAGTCCATTCTGGAACCAGATTGTTCCTTTTTGCCTCCCGGTATTTTCATGCGATCCCTGCCCGCGCTCATTTTCAGCGCCTCGATCCTCGCGGCATCCGGCGCCTGCGCCGAGACCCGCGTCTTCATCATCGCCAACCAGGCTGACGGCTACGGCGTCGATCAGTGCCTGGCCAAGGGCGAGAAATGCGGCGCCTCCGTCGCCCGCACCTACTGCCAGTCACGAGATTTTGCCCAGGCATCAAGCTATCGCCGGGTCGACCCCGACGAAATTACCGGCTCTGTCCCCAAATCCGGCGCAAACTGCTCCCATGGCCATTGCGACGAATATGTCGCAATCACTTGCCAGCGCTGAATTCGCTCGGAGCTGGCGCAGCTTAGGCCCGGTCCATTGGCCCCCAAAACGACGTGACGATGCCGCAGGAAGCGGCTATTGGGAGGGCGCGCTTCGGGGCCCAAATTGCTTCGGCGTCCAAGTCGCTTCGGCGTCCAAGTCACTTCAGCGTCCAAGTCACATTGGACCATGACCTCGCTAGAATGGCGGATATGCCTGAATTCCTATCCCTCTCCCGTGCTCGCTTGCTTCTTGCCTGTACCGTGCTCTTGAGCACGGCCGTGCTCGTCACCGGCGCTCTCGCGCAGGCCGGTCCGCCCGGACCGCCGCCTCAGCCCGGTCAGAACGGACTCGGGCCCAATCCGATGTGCGTGCGTTTGGAAGGCCAGCTCGCGGCGCTGGACCGCGGCGGCGGTGGTGACCCCGCGCGCGAAGACCAGATCCGCCGTTACCAGGATTCCCAGGCCAAGCAGCAGGCCGAACTCGACCGGGTCACCATGCAGGCCAAGCGCATGGGCTGCGATTCCTCCGGCTTCTTCTCGCTGTTCAACGGCCAGTCGGCCCAATGCGGACCGGTCAACACCCAGATCCAGCAGATGCGCGCCAATCTGGACCAGATCACCGGCAATCTCGAGCGCCTGCGCGGCGGCGGCGGCTTCAGCCCGGAGCGCGACAGTCAGCGCCGCTCGGTGCTGGTTGCGCTGGCGCAGAACAATTGCGGCCCGCAATATGCCAACGCCGTGCAGTCACAAGGCGGCGGCAACTTCCTCAGCAATCTGTTCGGCGGCAACAACGCGGGCAATCCGCAAGGTGTGCCGCCGTCCGATCTCGGCCCGCCATCCGGCACCTACCGCACCGTGTGCGTGCGCACCTGCGACGGCGCCTATTTCCCGGTCTCGTTTGCAACGGTGCCGGCGCGCTTCCCCGACGACGAGAAGACCTGCAAGGCGCTCTGCCCGGCCGCGGAAGCCGTACTCTATACCCATCGCAATCCCGGCGAAGACATGAACTCTGCGGTCTCGGTCAGCGGCCAGCCCTACACGGCGCTGCCGACCGCCTTCAAATTCCGCAGCGAGTTCAACCCGTCCTGCTCCTGCAAGGCCGCAGGACAGACCTGGGCGGACGCGCTGAAATCGGCCGACGACAAGGCGGCAGCCGAGCAGCAGGGCGATATCATCGTCACCGAGGAGAGCGCCAAGAAGATGCAGCAGCAGCGGCTCAACAAGGGCACGCCTGCGAACGCCAAGAAGGGCGCAGCCCCCGCGCCGACGACGGCGAATGCACCGGCCGCGACGCCGCCGGCAGATACCGGCACGGCAGCATCGAGTTCAGAGAACAAGCCGATCCGCTCGGTCGGGCCGACCTTCCTGCCGCAGCAGCAGAAGTAAATCACCCTTTGCTCAACTGTCATGCCCCGCGACCCGGCTACGCCAAGGCTTCGCCGGGGTTTGCGGTCTTGGCGCGCCGAAGCTTCAGCGTAGGCGGAAAGCGGGGCATCCAGTACTCCGTGTCGACACTTGGCTCGCACCGGCAGCGCCGCGGCGTACTGGATCATCCGCTTTCGCGGATGATGACAACAATCAATGGGCGCAATCGCCCGTCTCACTCACCCTCGCGGCTCCACGGGAAGAGATTGGCCGGAAAGTCCGCTGCGTAGCGCCTTCCCTTCGTGGGCGGCGGCGGCGCGTCCGGTGGATTCGGATTCGGCTCGACCACCCGCCGATAGAGGTGCCAGGTGGCATGGCCAAGCACCGGCAGAACGACAGCGAGACCGACGAAGAGCGGTACCGAGCCGATCACGAGCAGCACCGCGACGATGAGGCCCCATCCGGCCATCGCAAGCGGGTTCGCCGCTACTGCTCGGAGCGAGGTACGGATCGCGTCGATCGCAGTCGCATGCCGGTCGAGCATCAACGGAAACGACACGACGCTGACACACAAAGCCACAACCGCAAACAGGAAGCCGACACCGCAACCGACGATGATGAGCGACCAGCCTTCCGGTGTCGTCAGCACGCGCGTTGCGAAGTCGGGAATGCTTGCGGCCGCCGCATGACCGAAGATTGAGACATAGATTGCGTTCGCGACACCGATCCAGGCCCCGAACAGGACCAGCAGGAGCACGCCGAGTTTCTACCATGGCCCCGAACGACGGTGCGCGCAGCACCTTGACCGCATCCCATGCAGCGACCTCCTCGCCGCGCTCACGACGCCGGCTGAGTTCGTAGAGACCGATCGCGGCAAACGGGCCAATCAAGGCAAAGCCGGCGGCCAGTGGAAATAGCAGCGGCAGCACCGAATAGCCGAGAACCATCCTGAACAGGACGAGACCGAGAACGGGATAAATCACGCACACGACGATCGCGTGACTCGGCATCGCCTGGAAATCTTCCCAACCCAGGCGCAGGGCCTCGGTCAGATCGGACAGGCTGATCTTGCGAATGGGATAGGAGGCCGCTTCGCCGAATACGTGCCGCCTGATGATGTCGTGGGAGTACAGAGTGGCCATGAACGGACCCTCCCGTGCTGAAAATCGCGGTTTCGATAACACGCGCTTTCCAGCCACGCGTGTCCGCCTGATGAGCAGGAAACGCGATGGGTCGAGTACGGCAACTCAGGTTCAGCGAACGAGCCTGGCCGGACGGAACCCGTCGCGACCTGCCTCGCAAAGTTTAGCGCTTGCGGCGCAAAGCTGCACTCACGGTTGAGTGAATTGTGCACCAGCACGGATTTGTGCGTTGCATCACCCAGACCCAACATGCGCGCCAGATGCTTCGTCGGCTTGCCAGCACGGCGATCACCCCACGTCGGGCACCTACCATTGCGCTATTGACGCCGGGTTAGGCTGGTATCATTTTAGAAGCAGACGCCCTTAGAGTTGATGGTCGCGAACATTCTCTTGATTTCGCGGCCGGTGGAATGGGCGAGGCAAGAGGCCGGCGATGGCATAAGTGCCAACCGAGAAAGGCCAGCCATCGCGACAGACATGAGCTCCGCCCTGGATTCGTATCCGTAGCCTTTGATGGCAAGGATGGATCAGGATGGCTGTCGCACTGATACTGCTTCTGGTCGCGATCGGCTCGGTGCTGTTTCACCTCTACAGCCCATGGTGGTGGACGCCGATCGCCACGAACTGGGCCTATATCGACCACACCATCAACATCACGTTCTGGATCACGGGCTTTGTTTTCGTCGCCGTAATCGCCTTCATGGCCTATTGCGTCTTCCGCTTTCACCACAAAGAGGGAAGACGGGCTGATTACAATCCCGAGAACAAAAAGCTCGAATGGTGGCTGAGCGTCGGGACCGGAATCGGTGTCGCGGCCATGCTGGCGCCTGGCCTCGTGGTCTGGCATCAGTTCGTGACCGTGCCTGCGGACGCCACCGAGGTCGAGGTCATGGGCCAGCAATGGCAATGGAGCTTCCGCCTTCCGGGCAAGGACGGGCGGCTCGGCACATCCGATGTCCGCAACATCGCTTCCGACAATCCGATGGGACTCAATCGCGACGATCCGCATGCGCGGGACGACGTCGTGATCGAGAACGGCGACCTGCACCTTCAACTGGGAAAGCCGGTCAAGGTTCTGCTCCGCTCGGTTGATGTCCTGCACGATTTCTACGTGCCCGAATTCCGGGCCAAGATGGACATGGTTCCAGGCATGGTGACTTATTTCTGGATCACGCCGATCCGAACCGGAACGTTCGACGTTCTCTGTGCGGAGCTTTGTGGCGCGGCTCACTATCAGATGCGGGCCAAGGTCATCATCGACGAAGAGCGTGAATATCACGCTTGGCTGGAGCAACAGAAGACGTTTGCAGAATTGTCGCCGGCAAACACCGTCGTGAAGGCGGCATATCAATCCGGCGGCAAGTAGCAAGGCGCCGCCGCGAAGATGAATCGGGTGCGTGAGACCAACTCGTCGCCCCCGATGGAAACGACCGAGGAGGTTTTCTATGGTCGATATTCCATATGAAGGGATCGCTGGCACGCCGCCTGCCGAAGTACCTGATGTCGAGCTCTATCATCCGAGGAGCTGGTGGACACGGTATGTCTTCTCGCAGGACGCCAAGGTGATCGCCATTCAGTACTCGCTGACGGCCTCGGCCATCGGGCTGGTGGCCCTCGTGCTGTCGTGGCTGATGCGACTGCAGCTGGGATTCCCCGGCACGTTCTCTTTCATCGATGCCAACCAGTACCTCCAGTTCATCACCATGCACGGCATGATCATGGTGATCTACCTGCTCACCGCGTTGTTCCTCGGCGGCTTCGGCAACTACCTGATCCCGCTGATGGTTGGCGCCCGGGACATGGTCTTCCCTTATGTGAACATGCTGAGCTACTGGGTCTATCTGCTCGCAGTGCTGGTGCTGGCCTCGACATTCTTCGTGCCCGGCGGCCCCACCGGCGCCGGCTGGACGCTGTACCCGCCGCAAGCAATCCTCTCCGGAACGCCCGGGCAGGATTGGGGCATCATTCTCATGATGTCGTCCCTGATCCTATTCATCATCGGCTTCACGATGGGCGGGCTGAATTATGTGGTCACGGTGCTCCAGGCACGCACCCGCGGCATGACCTTGATGCGCCTGCCCCTGACGGTGTGGGGGATTTTCACGGCGACGGTCATGGCGCTCTTGGCATTCCCTGCGCTCTTCGTTGCCTCGGTCATGCTGCTGCTCGACCGTCTGCTGGGCACCAGCTTCTTCATGCCCTCCCTGGTCGAGATGGGCCAGCTGTCGAAATATGGTGGCGGCAGCCCGTTGCTCTTCCAGCACCTATTCTGGTTCTTCGGCCACCCCGAGGTCTACATCGTCGCCCTGCCCGCCTTCGGCATCGTCTCCGATCTGATCAGCACCCATGCGCGCAAGAACATCTTCGGCTACCGCATGATGGTCTGGGCAATCGTGGCCATCGGCGCGCTCAGCTTCGTCGTATGGGCGCACCACATGTATGTGAGCGGCATGTTCCCGCAATTCGGGTACTTCTTCGCCACCACGACGCTCATCATCGCCATTCCCACCGCGATCAAGGTCTACAACTGGGTGCTGACCCTGTGGCGCGGCGACATTCATCTCCGGGTGCCGATGCTGTTCGCCCTCGGCTTCATCATCACCTTCGTGAACGGCGGGCTCACCGGCCTCTTCCTCGGCAACGTCGTCGTGGACGTGCCCCTCTCCGACACCATGTTCGTAGTCGCGCATTTCCACATGGTGATGGGCGTGGCGCCGATCATGGTCGTGCTGGGTGCGATTTATCACTGGTACCCCAAGGTCACGGGGCGAATGTACAATGACGCACTCGGCAAGTTTCACTTCTGGGTCACTTTCCTCGGCGCCTACCTGATCTTCTTCCCCATGCACTATCTTGGACTGCTCGGGGTTCCGCGCCGGTATTTCGAACTCGGAGATACGTCGTTCATCCCGTCCTCGGCCCATTCACTGAACGCCTTCATCTCCGTGGTGGCCTTGACCGTCGGCTTCAGCCAGATGGTGTTCCTGTTCAATCTTGCCTGGAGCCTGTTCAAAGGTGAGGCCTCAGGCGGCAATCCGTGGCGGGCGACGACGCTGGAATGGCAGACGCCGGAGACCCCTCCCGGGCATGGCAACTGGGGCAAGGAGCTGCCGGTCGTCTACCGCTGGGCCTATGACTACAGCGTACCCGGCGCCGAGGAGGACTTCATTCCGCAGAACCAGCCGCCGCGCGCGACGCACGTCGTTCAAGGAGCTGCTTCGTGAGTGCCGTCATCCTGTTCGTGGCTGTGATCGCGGTCGTCGCCGGATGGTGGCTGTCGCAGCAGCGGCTGACGGCCAGGCCCTGGCTGGAGGAAGGTCCGGCCGGTGACTTCCCCGGCGGCGACGCCATGACCTGGCCGGCAGCGAAGATCGGACTTGGCGTGTTTCTCGCCGTCGCGAGCGCATTGTTCGTCCTCTTCATCAGCGCCTACTCGATGCGCATGAACGTGGTGGACTGGCGGGCGCTGCCTGTGCCGCGGCTGCTGTGGTTCAACACGGGGGTCCTGGTCCTGAGCAGCATCGCGCTGCAATGGTCCTACGTGGCCGCGCGCCGAGACGACGCTGAAGGCGTCATGATCGGCCTGCTCGCGGGCGGCGCAGCTGCCGTGATCTTCCTCGGCGGACAGCTTCTGGCCTGGCAACAGCTCGGTGCGGCCGGATATTTCGTGGCGTCCAATCCGGCGAACTCCTTCTTCTACCTGTTGACCGCAGTGCACGGGCTGCATCTGTCGGGCGGTCTGGTGGCTTTGGGCCGAACCTCGACCAAGATGTGGCGTGGCGCCGGGATCGCCGACATGCGCTTGAGCGTGGAGCTGTGCGCCATCTACTGGCACTTCCTGCTGCTGGTCTGGCTTGTGCTGCTCGGTCTTCTCACGGGCTGGACCGACGATTTCGTCGACATCTGTCGCCGATTGCTGAGCTAGGGAGGCGTGACCAGATGGCCGAAACCGTGCTGACAAATCCGGGCCAATCGACTGCGGAGCTTGAAGGCTGGCGCGGCATCGCCGCCGACTGGGCGTCCGATCAGCGCGCCTTCAAGAACGTGTCCTGGGGCAAGGCCATGATGTGGATCTTCCTCCTCAGCGACACCTTCATCTTCAGCTGCTTCCTGCTCTCCTACATGACGGCGCGCATGTCGACGACCGTGCCCTGGCCGAATCCCAGCGAAGTCTTCGCCCTCAATATCGGCGGCAACCACATCCCCCTGATCCTGATCGCCATCATGACCTTCGTGCTGATCAGCAGCAGCGGAACAATGGCGATGGCGGTCAATTTCGGCTACCGCCGCGATCGCGTGAGAACCGCAATCCTGATGCTGGTCACAGCGGCATTTGGCGCAACATTCGTCGGAATGCAGGCCTTCGAATGGACCAAGCTGATCATGGAGGGCGTTCGCCCCTGGGGCAATCCGTGGGGCGCACCGCAGTTTGGTGCGAGCTTCTTCATGATCACCGGCTTCCACGGCACCCACGTGACCATCGGCGTGATCTTCCTGATCGCTATTGCGCGGAAGGTCTTGCGCGGCGACTTCGACGTCGAGAGGCGTGGCTTCTTCACGAGCCGCAAGGGGTATTACGAGATCGTCGAGATCATGGGCCTGTACTGGCACTTCGTCGATCTCGTGTGGGTGTTCATCTTTGCATTCTTCTATCTTTGGTGAGGTCGGCGCATGACAAACGCGACAATACATATGGAAGGACAGCTCCACGCTCCGGCGCATGGCGCAGTCGCAACAGGAGCCGTTCACGCCAAGGGTCAACAGCACCCGATCAAGCTCTACCTCGTGGTCTGGGGCTGGTTGTTTGTCCTCAGCACGTGCTCCTACCTCGTCGACTACTTTGGCCTGCACGGCTACCTGAGGTGGTCGCTGATCCTGCTGTTCATGATGTTGAAGGCCGGCCTGATCGTCGCCGTCTTCATGCACATGGCCTGGGAGCGACTGGCCTTGGCCTATGCAATCCTGCTGCCGCCGATCGCGGTATTGGTATTTGTGTCGATCATGGTGCTCGAATCCGAATACACCCACTTGCTTCGGGTGCTGTTCTTCGCAACCCCGTCGTAGCACCGGCAGGCCAGTCTCCAACCTCACCCCTCGAACGCGTCGATCGACGCCTTGCTGCCGCGCGAGACCAGCGTCTCGTCCCCGGCGGGCAGCCCCTCGCCCTTGTCGCGAAAGCGGTTGGTGATGGGATAGCGGCGGTCGCGGCCGAAATTCCTCGGCGTCACCTTCACGCCGGGCGCGGCCTGGCGGCGCTTGTATTCGGCGACGTTGAGCAGATGGTCGATGCGGGTGACCGTTTCGCGATCGAAACCGGCCGCGATGATCTGATCCAGCGGCTGCTCGCGCTCGACAAGACGCTCCAGGATGGCATCGAGCACCTCATAGGGCGGCAGCGAATCCTGGTCGGTCTGGTTCTCGCGCAGCTCTGCGCTCGGCGGCCGCGTGATGATGTCGGGCGGGATCACCTCGCCCGCCGGCCCGAGCGCGCCATCGGGCTTCCAGCCGTTGCGCAGGCTCGCCAGCCGAAACACCTGCGTCTTGTAAATGTCCTTGATCGGGTTGAAGCCGCCGTTCATGTCGCCATAGAGCGTGGCGTAGCCGACCGACATTTCGGACTTGTTGCCTGTCGTCACCACCATCAACCCGGTCTTGTTGGAGATCGCCATCAGGAGCGTGCCGCGGCTGCGGGCCTGGAGGTTCTCCTCGGTGATATCAGGCGGCAGATTCTTGAAAAGGCCCGAGAGGATGGTCTCAAAGCCGGTCACAGCCTCCGCGATCGGCAGCACCTCATAGCGGATGCCGAGATGGCCGGCGAGCTCGCCCGCATCGGCGATCGAGTGTGCTGCGGTGTAGCGATACGGCAGCATCACGCCGTGCACCTGATCGGCGCCGAGCGCATCGACCGCGATCGCCGCGCAGAGGGCCGAGTCGATGCCGCCGGAAATGCCGAGCAGCACGCCGGGAAAACCGTTCTTGGCGACATAGTCGCGCAGGCCCAGCACGCAGGCCGCGTAATCGGCCTTGTCGCCCTCGGGTTGCTCGGCGATCGGACCCGTGCAGCGCCAGTCGTCGCCGTTGCGGATGAAGCGCAGCGTGACGATGCTCTCCTCGAATGCCGGCAATTGCGCGCCGAGCGAAAGATCGCCGTTGAGCGCGAAGGACGCGCCGTCGAACACCAGTTCGTCCTGACCGCACACCTGGTTGAGATAGACCAGCGGCAGCGCGCTTTCGGTCACGCGCGCCACCGCGACCGACAGGCGCACGTCGTTCTTGTCGCGGGCGTAAGGCGAGCCGTTCGGCACCAGGATGATCTCGGCGCCGGTCTCGGCCAGCGTCTCGACCACGTTCTCGTAATCCTCGGACTCTTCCAGCCAGATGTCCTCGCAGATGGGGACGCCGATGCGCACGCCGCGCACGGTCACGGGCCCCGCCGCAGGGCCGCGCGCAAACAGCCGCTTCTCGTCGAACACGCCGTAGTTTGGCAGATTGCATTTGAAGCGAAGTGCGGCGATGCGGCCGCCGTCGAGCAGCGCGCAGGCATTGTAGAGCTTGCCGTCCTCGACCCAGGGCGTGCCGATCAGCATGGCCGGCCCGCCATCGGCGGTCTCTCGGGCCAGTGCCTCGATCGCGGCGCGGCAGGCCGCCTGGAAAGCAGGCTTCTGCACGAGGTCCTCCGGCGGATAGCCGGCGATGAACAATTCCGGAAACAGCACGAGATCGGCGCCGTCGGCGATGGCTCTCGCGCGCGCATTGCGCGCCTTGGCGGCGTTGCCCTCGATGTCGCCCAGGGTCGGATTGAGCTGGGCGAGCGTGACCGCGAATGCTTTGAGACGTTCGGTCATGGCCGCCGCGCTCCGATCAGATAAATCCCAGTCGCTCGATGATGGCGATGATCCAGAACGCGCCGGCCATCAGCAGCGCGACGCCGACGGCGGCCGAGCCCATGTCCTTGACCCGCCCGATCTGCTTGTCGTGATCCATCGTCAGCCGGTCGGCAAGCTTTTCGATCGCGGTGTTGAGCAGCTCGACCGTCAGCACGAACGCAACCGAACAGACCAGCTCGACCGCGCGCATCGCGGTCGCGCCGATCAACCAGGCCAGCGGCAGCGAGGCGAGGAGCGCAAAAATCTCCTCGCGGACGGCCTGGTCCGATCGGAACGCAAAGGCCAGACCGTTACGGGAATTGATCGTGGCCTTCCAGATCCGCAGCAAGATCCTAGAGCCCCGCTGCGGCCGGCATCGGCGTGGCCTTGCCCGCGCGTTCCTGCTTGAGGAGCTCGGCGATCAGGAAAGCCATGTCGATGGATTGCTCGGCATTGAGGCGGGGATCGCAGACCGTGTGATAGCGGTCGTTGAGGTCCTCGTCCGTGATCGCGCGGGCGCCGCCGATACACTCGGTGACGTCCTGCCCGGTCATCTCCAGATGCACACCGCCGGCATGGGTGCCTTCGGCGGCATGGATCGTGAAGAAAGACTTCACCTCAGACAGAACCCGGTCGAACGGGCGCGTCTTGTAGCCCGAGGTCGAGGTGATGGTGTTGCCGTGCATGGGGTCGCACGACCAGACCACCACTTTGCCCTCGCGCTTCACGGTGCGGATCATGTTCGGCAGATGCTCGCCGACCTTGTCCGAGCCGAAGCGGCCGATCAGCGTCAACCGGCCCGGCTCGTTGTCGGGATTGAGCACGTCGATCAGCTTCAACAGCTCGTCGGGCTTGAGCGACGGGCCGCATTTCAGCCCGATCGGGTTCTTGATGCCGCGGAAATATTCGATATGGCCGTGATCGAGCTGGCGGGTGCGGTCGCCGATCCAGATCATGTGGCCGGAGGTCGCGTACCAGTCCCCGGTGGTGGAATCGACGCGGGTCATCGCCTGCTCGTAGCCGAGCAGCAGCGCCTCGTGGCTGGTGTAGAAATCGGTGGCACGAAGCTCGGGATGGGCCTCGAGATCGAGGCCGCAGGCGCGCATGAAGTTGAGCGCATCCGAGATGCGGTCGGCCAGCTCCTTGTAGCGGCGGGACTGCGGCGAATCCTTGAGGAAGCCGAGCATCCACTGATGCACGCTGCCGAGATTGGCGTAGCCGCCGGTGGCGAAGGCGCGGAGCAGGTTCAGCGTCGCCGCCGACTGGCGATAGGCCATCAGCTGACGCTGCGGATCCGGCACGCGCGCTTCCTTGGTGAAAGCGATGTCGTTGACGATGTCGCCGCGGTAGCTCGGCAGCTCGACGCCATTGATCTTCTCGGTCGGCGAGGAGCGCGGCTTGGCGAACTGGCCGGCAACGCGCCCGACCTTCACCACCGGCACCGCGCCGGCGTAGGTCAACACCACGGCCATCTGCAGCAGCACGCGGAAGAAATCGCGGATGTTGTTGGCGCCGTGCTCGGCAAAGCTCTCGGCGCAGTCGCCGCCCTGCAGCAGGAAGGCCTCGCCGGCCGCAACGCGCCCCAGCGCCTTCTTCAGGTTGCGCGCCTCGCCGGCGAACACCAGCGGCGGAAAAGTCGCAAGCTGCGCCTCGACGTCGGCCAGGGCCTTGGCGTCGGGATAGTCGGGCACCTGTAGCACCGGCTTGCTGCGCCAGGACTCGGGCGTCCACCGCTCGGACATCGCAATCTCTCCGTGAAGCAAAAAAGTGCAACCTGATCTGGGGGTTGCGAGGGCCGCCTTATACACAGGCTGGCACGACATCGCCAGTTGTAAATCCATTTGGTACTGCAAACCCTTGCGGGGAAAGCCGAATTCGCATTTGCTGGGAACGGCGAGGCAACTGGCAGGATACCTTGCGCCCATGGACGCGGCACTGGACGACGTTTTCATCGACGAGATCAACTTCCCGGCGACCGACGGGTATTCCCTGGCCGGCACCCTGTTCCTGCCGCGCGGCACCAAGCGCCATGCCGTGCTGATCAACTCGGCAACCGCCGTTCCGCGCAAGATCTACCGGGGCTTTGCCTGCTATCTCGCCCATCGCGGCTGCGCGGTCCTGACCTACGACTATCGCGGCATCGGCGATTCCCGGCTGCCGGCGATGGTCGGCTACAACCAGCCGAAATCGCTAGTCGGCTTCAAGACCTCGATGTCGGATTGGGCCGCGCTCGACGTCACCGCCGCGGTCAGCTGGATGCGGGAGCGGTACAACACCCTGCCGCTGGCCTATGTCGGCCATTCCTTTGGCGGTCAGGCGCTGGGGCTGATCGCCAACAACAGCGAAATCTCACGCGCCGCCTTCGTGGCCTCGCAGGCCGCGACCTGGCGGCTGATGACCTCGCCGGAGAAATACCGCGTCTTCGCCTTCATGAACCTCATTGGCGTACCGCTCGCCCATACGCTCGGCTATGCCCCCGGCTGGGCCGGCGTCGGCGAGGATTTGCCCAAGGGCGTCTTCCTGCAATGGGCCGAGTGGGTCTCGAGCCCCCGTTATCTCTTCGATTCCAAGCTGCCGGCGCTGGAGAATTTTGCGAAGTTCAAGGGCGAGCTGCGGGCGCTGTGCTTCTCAGATGATCCCTGGGCGACGCGGCCGGCGGTCGAGCTGCTCGCGAGCGGGTTCACCGCGATCAAGCCGGAGGTGCTCAACGTCAAGCCGTCCGAGGTCGGCGCCAAAGGAATAGGCCATTTCGGCTTCTTCCGCCCCGAGCACCGCGACACGCTGTGGCGCGGCGTCGCCGAATGGATTCAGGGGGACTGAGACACGCCTTCGCATCCTCGCGGCGCATTTCGCCCGAGCTTCCGGAATGCCTTCGCGGAGACAGTCTCGATTGCTTGTGCAAGGGCTTCTTGCAATGAGGGCGCGTGTGGCGATCTGCGTCTCTCTCGTGTCCCGGACGCGCTGCAGCGTTCTTACGCTGCTGCGCAGAGCCGGGACCCAGCAGGCCACGGCACTCGTTGATGCATGGGCCCCGGCTCTGCAGCGCATCGTCGAAGGGACGCTGCCTCGCGGCGCATCTCGCCCGAGTTTTGCTTCATCGCTTCACCCTCTTCGGAAGAGAGGGCGCAGGGAAGACCGGGTGCCGGCCGGGCACCCACGGTCCACTGTGCGAAGGTTGCGCTACAAGAAGCTGCACAGCGGCATACAGGTGAAGCCGTACATCCGGCCTTCCCTGCGCAGTGGGTTTACGGCTTATGTCGTGCTCTCCCCGGGGAGCGTTGCACTATTGCCCCCGTCGCCTTGTAGATGACTGATGCGCGTGCCCGGTCGGGCCGCCACATCACCGCAAGACTTGGCGCACAGACCCCGGGCGCCAGGACGACACGATTTTGCCGTACGCCGATCACACCGGTCGTGTGCGCCAGGTGTTTCGCTCACGGTTGCCCGCCCTGCGAAATCCTTTTGCGCCGATGTGACCCACGTCCACCGCCACCCGGCCCGCGTTCGTGACGATCGCGATACGCCCCTCTTCGTTGGGCCGGGTTGAGCGACACATACGCCGTTTCCGAATTTCGGTAAAGTGGAATATTTTCGGCGATAAGGGTTGCCCCACCTCTGGCATGTTTTGCCCGTCGGGCAACACAAGGTGTTGTAGCTATCGTGCTCGGCCGCGGCTCGGGTTTCCATGCAGACGCTGAAAGGCGTGCGACTCCCGCACAGCCGCCTTCGCCGACGCGCAAGCGGCCAAGCAGGAGGTCGCGGGCCGCCGGCGTAGGCATGTATCAGGGCGTGTACTCATAAATGTCGGCTCGCCACCGTGAAACGGAAGTCACCGCCTTGAGCGTGATCTACTGCTTGTGAGCCATTTGAGACATCAAGACGACTTGCTTTCCTTGGAAGTTTCGTCAATATCGTACACATGACTGTCGTCGTGATCACTTTCGCGAACTTGTGGTGGCGTTCCACTTAGGAGCGGCACGGCTTTGTCATTACCCAACCGTCGCCGCCGTTCATCGGCTTGCGAGGTTGCTTTCATCAAAAAGTCCGATTGACCGGCGGCTCCCAATTTGGAGAACCGCGATGCAAGATTCGTCAGCTACCCTCCCTGTTATCTTGACCGGCGACAGAACAACCGGACCGTTGCACCTAGGGCACTACGTCGGTTCGTTGAAGAACCGCGTCGCCCTGCAGACAACGCACCGGCAGTACCTGCTGCTGGCGGATACCCAGGCACTCACCGACAACGCGCACAACCCCAGTCGGGTGCGTGACAATGTCCTTGAGATCGCGACAGACTACCTCGCTGTCGGCATCGACCCGAACCAGAGCACGATCTGTCTTCAATCGCACCTTCCGGCGTTGGCCGATTTGACCCTGCTGTACATGAACTTTGTCACGGTGGCGCGGCTTGAGCGCAACCCAACCATCAAGGACGAAATTCAGGCGCGAGGTTTCGACAGAGATATTCCTGCAGGCTTTCTCTGCTATCCCGTCGCCCAGGCCGCAGACATCACCGGTTTCAAAGCGACGATTGTCCCGGTTGGACAAGATCAAGCGCCATTGGTTGAGCAAACGAATGAGGTTGTTCGCCGCATCAATCGCCAAGCTGGTGTTGACGTGTTGCCAGAAGCCCACGCGCTTATTCCTCGCGTCGGACGTCTTCCTGGCATCGACGGCAAAGCCAAGATGAGCAAATCGCAGGGAAATACTGTTCAGCTATCAGCAACGGCTGATGAGATACATGAGGCCGTACGGCGTATGTTTACTGATCCAAACCATCTAAAGGCGTCTGATCCCGGTTACGTCGAAGGCAACGTGGTCTTTACGTACTTGGATGCGTTCGACGAAGATCACATCACGGTTGAGGATTTGAAGGCACGCTATATCCGCGGCGGTTTGGGTGACAGCATTGTCAAGAAACGTCTGGAGGACGTACTGCAGGCACTTCTCGCGCCAATCCGAGACCGTCGCTGCGCACTGGCTCGTGATCCTGGATATGTGCTGCAAGTCGTCAAGCACGGCACCGCGCGAGCGCGTGAGATAACAGATACCACTTTGCGCGATGTTCGCGCTGCGCTTGGTCTATTCGCCCTGAATTAATCGGATTGGAGGCCAAGCCAAGCTATGTCCGGATTTGGCCCCATAGCGGACCTCCTGCGGCGCTCGGGCCGACGTCCGCAACTGGGCCCATCAGCGACCTCGGAAGCCATCCGCTCCTCGGCCGATGCCGGCGGAAAACCGGACGTCAGGCGGATAGCCGATCAATGAGCAGCGGCCCTACCGGATGATCGTCGTCAGCGACGAGTAGCGCCTGTTCGGCTTGGCCTCGCCCGCCGAGAACTGGGCGAACGCGTCGCTGACGCGCGCCGCCGGCGTGGTGCCGTCTGCGAAGCGGAATTCCTTCGGCCGCGGCGCGTAGAAGCTGGCGCGGTAATAGGCGTCGTCGAAGCGCACCTCGCCGACCCCGAACAATGCGTCGCAGGCGAACAGGAGCGCGTAAACTCCCGCGAGCGCAGCGACGACCTCCTTGAGAACTGACATGCTGATGCCCCACCCTTTTGCGGGAAGGATGCACGCCGGTTCCAAAGCCCTGGTTTAAGACCGCGCGGTTCTTGTCGGCAGGGTTTGCCACGGCTGAGCGGATTGCAGACAATTTTATCGATCTCAAAAAAAGAGCCCGCCGATCGGACGATCAGGCGGGCTCAGGATTGGCCGCTCGGGAGGTTTCGGACGGCCAGGTTCATCAGCCGTGGCCGGCCTCCTTGCGATGGCCGCTCTCGCTGAGGCGGTCGACCCAGGCGATGCCGATCGCCGAGACGATGAAGGTCAGATGGATCAGCACCTGCCACATCACGCCGGTCTCGGTGAAATTGCTGCGCGTGGTGCCGAGATTGCCGGCCTCGATGAAGGTCCTGAGCAGCGAGATCGAGGAGATGCCGATGATCGCCATCGCGAGCTTGATCTTGAGCACGCTGGCATTGACATGGCTCAGCCATTCCGGCTCGTCGGGATGACCGGTCAGATTCAGGCGGGAAACGAAGGTCTCGTAGCCACCGACGATCACCATGATCAGAAGGTTCGAGATCATGACGACGTCGATCAGCCCGAGCACGACCAGCATGATCTGCTGCTCGCTGGCGTCGAACGAGTGCGCGACCAGATGCCAGAGCTCCTTCAGGAACAGCAGCACATAGACGGCCTGCGCAACAATCAAGCCGACATAGAGCGGCACCTGCAGCCAACGCGAGCCAAAGATGAGCTGCGCAAACAGGCCTAGGCGCGGCGGCTCGGCCTGCGCCGAAGGTGCTTGGGGTTCGGACGTCATGAATTACTCCGGATTGCGGAAAGAGTTGTCGCCTCAGAGACTCGCTATGACCGGCGCGAGCTCGAGCGAGCCCCGATAGATCATCTCGAAGGCGACGTAAATGATGATGGCGAGGCCGATATAGGCGACCCAGCGATGCTTCTGGAGCACCCGGCCAAGCAGATCGGCGGCGACGCCCATCATCGCGACCGACAGCAACAGCCCGAAGACGAGAATGTAGGGATGCTCGCGCGCGGCGCCCGCGACCGCGAGCACGTTGTCCAGCGACATCGAGACGTCGGCGGCGACGATCTGCACCGCGGCCTGACCGAAGGTCTTTCGCTGCACGGCCGCACCATCCGCGCCGCCGCCATGGCCGAACGCCAGCTGCCGCGCATGCGCCTGCTCGCGCAGCTCGCGCCACATCTTCCAGCAAACCCAGAGCAGCAGCACGCCGCCGGCAAGCAACAGACCGATGACCTGCAGCAACTGGGTCGCGACGCCGGCGAAGACGATGCGCAATGCCGTGGCGGCGGCGATACCGACGATGATGGCGCGGCGGCGCTGCTCGGCCGGCAGTCCCGCTGCGGCGAGGCCGATGACGACGGCATTGTCGCCGGCGAGAACGAGGTCGATCAGGACGACTTGAAGGAGGGCCGTGAGCGCTTCGGGTGTGATGAATTCAGTCATGTTTGATCATTTTTTGGGGCAGACGGATCGAGCCAATGCGGCTTGCGGCGCTCGATCCAGTCGAAGACCTTCGAACGCGACGAGCGCAGCGCAGGCACGTCCTCGGCGAGCAGCGCGAGGCCGAGCGGCAGCATCCAGATGCCGAGCACCGGCAGGATGGAGAGCATACCGCCGACGACCAGCAGTGTGCCCGAGGGGATTCGCACCCAGCGGCTGGACGGCTTGAGCAGATAGGCGAAGGTGTCGCCCATGCGCGGCGGCAAACGGTGGACGAGCTTGTCGAGACGCGGGTCTCCGCCGGCCATCTGACCGGCGCCCTCGGTTTTCGCCGTGCGCTCGTCCGAAACTGTGCTCATGCTTACTCCTTCAAGGCAGCCTGCCGCTCGGCGCTCGCGGCACTCGGCACGACCGGCTTCGCGCGCGGCAGCACCAGTGTCAGCAAGCGCAACAATTTGATCGCCTGCACTTCATGGGGATGGACGTCCTCATCCGCTCAGCCACGCACTCCGACAGCTCCATCAGATGGGACGAGAGCGGCAGGTTCGAAACCGGCCGCAGCGTGTCGATCACGACATTGGCAAAATCCGGCTCCTCGAGCCGTTCGGCCAGTTCGTCGAACATCGCATAGAGCCGTTCTTCCGAGATGTGCGGCGCCAGCTTGCGATCCCTGATGAAGCGGATCACCTCGTCGCGCTCGACCGCCGAAACGCGCCGGTCGGCAACCGCGACCAGCGCGCCCACGATTACCAACGCGGCCGCGGCCTGCTCGTTCAGGCGGGACGGTTCCGTGATCTCGATCTCGATGGGATTTGAGGATTTGGCGTCAGACATCGTTGCTCCCTTAACTTGCGAAATGACCGCACGGAGCTGCGATGGGGACGAATGGTCGGAGAGAACGTACAGAGGCCCGACGATCGGCCGATCCATCGCATTCGCGCGGGACAGGTCATCCGACATCACGAGGTTTGCCGACTTCGTCGGCGTCCTCGCCAGAGGGGCCCGGATTCTTGTTCGTGTCAGAGATAAAGGTGGGTCCGTCGGAATCAAGGCGAGATGACTGCGACCAGCCGCCGCATCGGTTCCATGGTCGGGCATCGTGTTCCGGACGCGCTGCGCACCGCTAAGTCGGCGCTGCGCTGCGTCCGAGGCAAGAGGCCACCATTTCGTCGCGCACCTGCATCAACGCGTCTCACCCCACCGGCTCGACCAGATGCGCACGGGATGGCGCGGGATCGAAGCGGTCGCCGAAATATTGCGTCTCGCGCGTCACCAGTCCGTCGTGGAATTCCATGATGCTCACGACATGAGACGGCACCCCGTCATAGCTCAGCACGAATTCACTGACCCAGAGATCGCCGCCGCCAACGATCCGCCGAACCGTGAAGCGCTTCTGGTTCGGCTGCACGAACCTGCTCTCCTGAATGTTCCTGCGACCGCGGATGCGCTCGCCCGACTGCGGATAGTCGAGCACTGCGTCCTCGCGATAGATATCGTGCTCGACCTCGAAATCATTGGCGTCCGACGCGTCCCAATGGCCGCTGAAGCGCGGCCAATACGGCTTGATCGTTCATCGCGGTCTCCAATTTCGACTTGCCGCATCGTAACACTGACGTCGGCTCTGGTGATCGCTGCTTCGCGCCGGGAACCACGAGGCCGGCACGTCGGTTAGTGCAGCTCACGACCCATCCGCCGCCTCAAAGGAACCCCATGTGCCGCTGGATCGCATACCGAGGCGAGACCACCTCGTTTGAGCCCTATGTCACCGAGCCCGAACATTCGCTGGTCGCGCAAAGCATCCGCTCGCTGCAATCCACGGCGGGCTCGAATGGCGACGGCTTTGGTCTCGGCTGGTACGGCGAGCATCCGGAGCCCGGCCTTTATCGCGAGACCCGCCCTGCCTGGTCGGACGAAAACCTGCGCTACCTCTGCCGGCATCTGCGCTCGCATTTGTTCTTCGCCCATGTGCGCGCCGCCACCGGCACGGCGGTGACGCGACAGAATTGCCATCCCTTTGCCTGCGGCCACTGGATGTTCATGCACAACGGATTCGTCGGGAGCTGGAATCGGCTGCGGCGCAAGGTCGAGGCGCTGATCCCCGATGCCTATTATCCGTCGCGGCTGGGCACGACCGACTCGGAAGCCGTGTTCCTGGCGATGATGGGCGCCGGCCTCGACAGCGATCCGCTTGGAGCGACGCGGCGCGTGCTGCAAGCCCTCGTCGACCTCGTCAATGAAGGCCAGCTGCGCGAACGGCTGCGCTTCACCAGTGCGATCGCCAACGGCCGGGATCTCTATGCGTTTCGAGTTGCGGTCAACGACGCCGCAAATACGCTCTATTACCGCGAGGACGGCGGCCAGGTCATCGTCGTGTCCGAACCCTTCGACAAGGAATCGGACTGGACCGAAGTGCCGCCAAATCACGCGCTGATCGCGCACGCGTCCGAAAACGTGAAGATTGTTCCGTTCGACGCGACAATTTGCAGTAGCGCTGACAGGGAACCCGCCCCTACCAGAAGGATTAGTGCCCGCAGGTGATCTTTGCCGGGTGGGATATGACATTTGCTTCAGACGTTTTGAAACTGCTTCGCCTGGATTCCTCGGGCGACAAGCAGAATCTCGTGATTCGCTCCGCTGGCGGCGGCGGCAAGGCGGCTGAATATTCCTTCGGAATCGAGGAGGAATACTTCCTGGCCGATCGGCGCACGTTCGACGTTGCGATCGAAACGCCCAACGAGCTCTTCGAGTCGGCGAACTGGTCGACCGGCGGCCAGGCCATGCGGGAGATGCTGCAATCCCAGCTCGAGGTCGCCACCAACGTCCACGTCGACGTCAACGACGCCCGCGAAGAGCTTCGCTTCCTGCGGCGCGAAGTCGCGAACGTCGCCGCGCAATATGGTTTCGTGATCATGGCCTGCGGCACGCACCCGACCGCGGTCTGGCGCATGTCGCAGCCGAGCCCGAAACCGCGCTATGAGGAGATGATCGAGGATCTGCGCAGCATCGGCCATCGCAACATGATGTGCGGCATGCATGTGCACGTCCAGTTGCCCGATCCCGAGAGGCGCATGGCGGTGATGCGGGCGATGCTGCCGCATCTGCCGCTGTTCATCGCGCTGTCCGCGTCCTCCCCGTTCTGGAATTCGCACAAGACCGGACTGAAGGGCTACCGGCTTGCCGCCTATTCCGAGCTGCCGCGCACCGGCCTGCCCGAACTGTTCGAGAGCAGGCAGGATTACGACGATTATGTCGGCGCGTTGCAGCGCTCCGGCGTGATTCCCGACGAGAGCCACATCTGGTGGGCGATGCGCCCGTCAATGCGGCATCCGACCCTCGAGCTTCGGGCGCCCGACACCTGCACCTTCGTCGACGACGCCGTCGCCATCGCCTCGCTCTATCGCTGCCTGACGCGCCACCTCTATCTGCGACCGGATCTGTCCAAAGGGGTCACCGCGGTCGAACGCGCAATTGCGGTGGAGAACAAATGGCGCGCCCAGCGCTACGGCACCGATTGCATCTTCGGCTCCAGAGACGGACCGGTCACGATCTCCGAGATGCTCTCCCGAATCATCGACGACACCGCCGGGGACGCCGACGCCCTGGGCTGCACCGCCGAGATCGAGCATTGCCGCACCATTGTCGACCGCGGCAGCTCGGCCGAATTCCAGCTTCGCGCCTATCGCGAAAGCGGCGACGACATCGCAGCCGTGTCACGATGGATCGCGACATCGACGACTTCAGGGACGAGCGCGCCCATCGGGCGCAGCGCTCCAGCCCCGTCATAGCGCCCGCGCAAGCTTCGCGGACGAGAACGTCATTTCTGAATTTGCTACGCCGTGGGGGAATGCATGACTGACATCGCCTGGTGCGCCGGTTGCGGCCACAGCCTGGTCCCGATCCTGTCCGAGAACGGCCGCGCGCGGCCAAGCTGCTTCTGGTGCGAGGGCGTCGACGCACGGACCATGGAGATGGCAAAGTGGGCTGACAGCCCGGCCGGCAAGCCGGATCGGGCCGCGCCTCACGCCTTTGATTGAGCTGGCCTCTGCGTCAAACCCGCGCCACCACGCGCGGACGGAACACGGAATCCACGGTCGGGGAAAGAGCCGCGACCGGCTTTCGCGTCGGCCGGCGCCGCGGGATGAAGAAATTGTTCACGAGGATCGGCTCGTCATCGCCGAGCGCGATCCGCTCCTTCACGAGCAGGCTCATGACCGAGCGCATCTTGATGACTTCCTGCGCCACGAAGCTGCAATCCTCGTCGCGGTTGATCTGCTCATGCATGATCGCTTCCGCTTCGCGCATGCTCACGCGGAGCGCTCTGATGGTTCTGCGGATTTCGTTGATGCGGTTGTCCATGGCGGCCTCCATCTCGGTCGCAGCATAAGAACAAAACATGAACATTCTGTCAATCACCGCCCTGCCCGGTCGCGACGTTTTCGCTGAATCCCGAAGGCGCCATCGGACCGATCCGGCACCGCCGCCGCTGCACGCGCACTCGCCTGCCGACAAATTAGACAGCCCCCTCGCTACGCCGAAAGCGCGCGTCCCTGGTACGCGTCCGACCCATCAGAACAAGCCGTCGATCTAACCCTCCGTGCAACCACCGGATTTTTCCCGAACGGGCACGCCGGCATCGCGGCGCCAGGCCGGCTTGCTCCTTCGCAAACCAACTGGCCCAAAATTCGCAATGACGGTGCAAGCGAAGCAACGGCGCAGAGCGGAGAACGTCATGAACGTGCATGCTGCAGGCGATCTCAAGACGACCGGCCTCACCCATCCGAATGGCGCGCCGCTCCGCCTCAACACCCAGGACTTCGTCGCAATCGATCGCGACCGGAATGCGAAGTTCGAGGCGACGTATCGTCCGCAAGCGCTCTACAATCGCGCCAATGAAGGCTTTCACGCCAACAACGAGACGTTCCTGCTGCACGAAGTCGCGACCAATCTGCCGATCTACCGTCCCGACACCGGTCCCACCGACTTCCATTTGCATCTGCCGCCCGGCGGCTTTCAGCTCGTGCTGGTCACCTCGGGCGCTTTCACCTTCGACTATGACGGGCGCTTCTACAATGTCGGCCCCGGCGCGGCGATGCTGCAAAGCGCGATCGTGCATCGCCAGTTGTTCTACACCTGGTCGGGCCTGACGACCGAAGAGAATTTGAAGACGCCGCAGACGGTGGTACCGGATCCGGTCTCGATGGGCTATTCGGGCAAATTCCTCGAAGCCTTCATCACCGATCCCACCACCTTTCCGAATCCCACCATCGTCGGTCCCGATCAGATCAACGAAGCCGAAACGCCGCGCGTGGCCTGGAGCCATCCGCTGCACGATCGCCCGGCCAATGCCGGCTTCTGGCTTCAGGATCCGCTGGCGCTGGATGCGCTGTTCAAGCCGCTTTGCGACGGCTCGATCAAGTCAGCGCTGCCGGTTTACGTGCGCGATATCGGCATCGAGGCGCCGAGCGGCCAGCTCGTCACCGGCCACATCATCGCAACCGACCCGCGCGGCGGGTCGCTTCTGCCGAAGAGTACATTGGCATCCGCGGATGCCGCCTCGTTCGCCAAGGGCGAGGTGGTGATCCACCGCGTCATTCGCGGCACGGCCGAATTCAGGAACAAGGCGGGCGAGACCTTCGAGCTCGCGGCCGGCGACGTCGTGACCGCAGGCAAGAGCTCGATCAGCCTCATTGCGGTCGGCGAGAACACGCAGGTGCTCCGGCTCGGCCTTCTCAGGGGTATCGACGACCTTCGCGGCTGGACGCCGACGCAGCGCGACGAGATCGACGGTCTCGCCGGCCAGATCATCACACAGAAGGACATGCGTCCCCTGCGGACCGAAGGCAAGCCGGTCGGATATTTGTACGACCGAGCGTAGAAGGTCCCGTTGGCTATTCCGGGACCCGGCGCCCCGGAAAGGTCAGACAGGCATTGATATCGACAGCCATCTTGTTGCGGTGCGCTTTGTTCAAAAGCGCGTCGCGCTCTGCACCGGGTTCAAGGCGCGCGGCCTGTTCGCGCAATCTCAGTGCATCGGCCGCCAGACGCTCGGCAAGTGAACCCGCCTGATGGATGCGGCTGCGATTCTCTGTCATGACAAATGTCCTTGCGCTGCCTTGGGAGAGTCGAGGTCGATCAAGCCTGCGCCTTTTTAGGGCGCAGGACCGGCGGGACCGCGCCGTCGAGCCAATCCTCAGTTTCCGCGAGAGCGAGCCAAGCATCACCCATTCGCCTGTACCGCTTGCGCGCCGCGTCGCTGGGAGCGGTGCCTTCCAGGGTCAGACAGCGTCCGGCATTCTCCCGAAGATGCCCGGACCGACTGACCTGGATCTCCGTGCCGCTCGCGGGATCGGCAGAAGTCTGCCAGGAGTTTCGGCACACAGTACACCGCCATTGATAGACGAACTTGCCTATGGGCAAGTAGGTCGAGTGCACCGGGGCCGCAGCGAGCCGCCCGCACACGGCGCAGCCGACCGTCGCTTGCGACGCGGTCATTTCGCCGTCGTCCTGAACCACTTTCGCGCTCCAGCGGCGTTCGAACTTGCGACAAAGATGCAGGGGATATTGCAAAACGTTCAATGCGCGCCTCCTGTTTCGGCGGGAGCGCTGTAACGTCTCTCGGCCACTAGCGCCTGTCGTGTGTCGTGCTAGCGATACATTCAATGTGGGGTCTCAATCGCCATTCACCAGAGCGCGGCGCCGAAAATACGTTCCCGGCATCCGGCCCGTGGCCATACCCCGACCACACTTCACGTGCCGATGAACGATGCTCCGGCGGGGCTTCCGTTTGAGTGACAGTCTTCCTGCCGTACCAATCCGTGGGACTTAGGAACATATCGCGGCCTCTCCTGTTGCGTCTGCCCATGGATGCATGCGTCCCCAAGATCAGGCCATGGGCGTACGCTCCCTTTCTTCCCTTCCAATATCTTCATCGAAAGTTTTCAGATGCGCATACTGAAGAAACGTTCGCCATCTTTGGCGGCCACGAGCCTTCGCGTTCTTGCAGAAAATCCGGTCGCGTCCGCGATTGCCGCGCCTGTCGCCTTGATGGCCACGGCTGCGGTCGTCAATCGAAAGCTCGCCGACAAGGCTCAACGCGAGAACCCGCCGCAGGGGCGCTTCATCGACATCGACGAACAGTCCGGTCGCCTCCATGAGGAAATCAGGCACAGCAAGATGCGACGCGTCGCGAGAGCGGGTCATATGATCCAACAGTCGGATACGGCCGATTTGATGGCCGCAATCGACGAAGGCGCGGCCGAAACGCTGCATTGATCTGAGAATGTATGAAGCTGTCGGAAAGGAACGACCATGGCCCCGAAAATCAAAGAGCGGACCTGCCCGGCGTGCAGCGGAACGGGCTTTCCTCTGTCCATCAAGGCGGCTTCGCCGGGCCGCAAAGTCTACCCGGTCAAATGCGAGGCCTGCGAAGGCAAGGGAAAGATCACCGAAACCGAGTGAAGTGACTTCGCAAGTGAGGCCTACTCCGCGGCCTGGCGCACGTGGCGCGCGGTCGGGGTGCGCATGGTGACGAGCTCTTCGGCCGCGGTCGGATGCAGCGCGATCGTCGCGTCGAAATCGGCCTTGGTCGCCTTCATCTTCACCGCGATCGCGACGGCTTGCGTGATCTCGGCGGCGGCATCGCCGACGATGTGGCAGCCGAGCACGCGATCGGTCGAGCCGTCGACCACGAGCTTCATCAGCACGCGGGTGTCGCGGCCGGACATCGTCGCCTTGATCGGGCGGAACGAGGTCTTGTAGATGTCGACGTGACTGAACTGCGCGCGCGCCTCGGTCTCGGTGAGGCCGACAGTGCCGACTTCCGGCTGTGAGAACACCGCGGTCGGGATGTTGGCGTGGTCGACCTTCACCTCGCGCTTGCCGAACACGGTGTCGGCGAAGGCGTGGCCCTCGCGGATCGCGACCGGCGTCAGGTTGAAGCGATGGGTGACGTCGCCGATCGCGTAGATGCTGTCGACCGAGCTTCTGGAGAAATGATCGACCGCGATACCGCCATTGTTCGGGTTGATGGCGACGCCGGCATTCTCGAGGCCGAGATTGGCCACCGCCGGATGGCGGCCGATCGCGAACATCACCTGCTCCGAGGCGATGCTCGATCCGTTCGACAAATGCGTGGTGAACTCCTCGCCGTGGCGATCGACCTTGCTCACCGTGCAGCCGGTGAGAATGGTGATGCCCTGCTTCTCCATCTCGGCACGAACGTGGGTGCGAACATCCTCGTCAAACCCGCGAAGGATGTTGTCGCCGCGATAGATCACGGTGACGTCGGAGCCGAATCCGGCGAAGATGCCGGCGAATTCCAGCGCGATGTAGCCGCCGCCCTGGATCACGATCCGCTTCGGCAGCTTCTTCAGGTGGAACGCCTCGTTGGAGGAGATCACGTGCTCGATGCCGGGAATCGACGCGCCGTGGTTGGGCGCGCCGCCGGTGGCGATCAGGATGTATCTTGCGGTGATCCTGCGGTCGTTTTCGAGCAGGCGGACGGTGTGCTTGTCCTCGATCACCGCCCGGCTCTTGACGATCTGCGCGCCCGACTTCTCGACATTGGCGGTGTAGGCCGCCTCCAGCCGCGCGATCTCCTTGTCCTTGTTGGCGATCAGCGTCGGCCAGTCGAAGCTGGCGGGCGGAACGGTCCAGCCGAAACCTGCGGCGTCCTCGAGCTCTTGGCGAAAATGCGAGCCGATCACGAACAGCTTCTTCGGCACGCAGCCGCGGATCACGCAGGTCCCGCCCATGCGGTACTCCTCCGCGATCGTCACGCGGGCGCCGTAACCGGCCGCGATGCGGGCGGCACGCACGCCGCCCGAGCCGCCACCGATGACGAAGAGGTCGACGTCGAATTCAGCCATTGTCCACTCCGACCCCTGTCAGGAAGTCCTGATCAGATAGTGTCTGTCAGATCTCCTTGCCACGCTTGCGCATCTCGGCGCGGAAGGCTCCCATCACGGTCTCGGAGAAGTTCTGGGCCCAGGAGTTCATGAAGGCCATGGACAGGCCGATGGCGCGCGGCTCGGCGTCGATCAGCTTCTTGCCCAGCGGCGACTTGTAGAAGGTGACGAGATCCTTCAGCTCCTGCTCGGTGAACTCGCTGGCATAGATCTGCGCCATGCCGTCGCCAATCTCGTTCTGGCGGCCGTTGAGCTGCTGGGCGACGACGCCGGCAACCTCGTTGAGATCCTTCTGGTAGTTGAGATTCTGCTGGATCAGCGCGATCTTGGTCTTCTCGACCAGGCCCGGCACCGCGCCTTGATACATCGCGGTGGCATTCTTGATCTGCAGAATTTCCCTGGCCGCCGCGACCGCCGCCGGCGTGGCCTTCGGCTGGGCGGGTGCGGCGCCAGCCTTCGGCGCCGCCTGCTGCGCGGCGGCCGGGACGACCGAGAGGGCCAGTCCCACAGCGAGGGTCGCAGCCGGCAAAAACTTCAAAACGCTCTTCATTCCTAGTCTCCTTTCGGCTTACGCCGTTCAATCACGCGAATTCCCTCGCCGCCCGCCAGAACAGCCGAGCTGGCCAAGCCGATGAACAACCCATGTTCGACCACGCCGGGGATCGCGCTCAACGCGCTGGCGAGGCCGGCAGGATCCCCGATCTGTCCGAGCTGGGCATCGACGATCCAGTGGCCGCCGTCGGTGACGAAAACGTGGCCATCCTTGTCCCCGCCCTTGGCCTTGCGGACCGCCATTTGCCCGGAAACGCCGCACTCGGCAAATGCCTTCTCGATCGCACGGCGTGTTGCGCCAAGGCCGAACGGGATGACCTCGATCGGCAGCGGAAATTTGCCGAGCGTCGGCACCCATTTGGTGTCATCTGCAATCACGATCATGCGATCCGACGCCGCTGCCACGATCTTCTCGCGCAGCAGCGCGCCGCCGCCGCCCTTGATCAGGTTGAGCGCGGGATCGATTTCGTCGGCGCCGTCGATGGTGATGTCGAGATGGTCGATCTCGTCGAGCGTGGTCAGCGGCACGCCGCACCGCGTCGCATCGAGGCGAGTCGCCTCGGAGGTCGGCACGCCGATCACCTTGAGCCCGGCGGCGACGCGCTCGCCGAGCAGCTCGACGAAATGCTTGGCGGTCGAGCCGGTGCCGAGCCCGAGCTGCATGCCGTCCCGCACCTCCTCGAGCGCGCGCGCCGCGGCCTGTCGCTTCAACTGGTCCATATTCACGTTTGCGCCCGCCTCTGAAGTCTCGAACGTGCCGCCGATCCCGGCCGCTTTCGGCGGCCTATGTAGCCTCGTTTTCCGCCGGAGAACAGTGTCTGGGGAACCAGGCTATAAGCTGATCTTATGGCGCCGCCCCTTGCACTGACCTTGCCGGGCCGGTAGCGCTTGGACCATGACCTCCCCTCACACCATCGTCTTCGATCTCGACGGCACGCTTGTGGATACGGCGCCCGACCTGATCACCGCGCTGAATCACGTGCTCGACCGCGAAGGGCTGCCGCCCGTGCCGATGGCCTCGGCCCGCAACATGATCGGCGCCGGCGCCCGCAAGCTGATCGAGCGGGGGCTGGAGGCCGAGGGCCGCACGGTCACCCCCGCCGACATGGACCGGATGACCGCGGATTTCATCGCCTATTACGCCGATCATATCGCGGTCGAATCCCGCCCCTTCGAGGGGCTCGAGGCCGCGCTTGACCATTTTTCCGCGCAGGGCCATCGCCTCGCCGTCTGCACCAACAAGCTGGAATGGCTGTCGAAGCGGTTGCTGGACCAGCTCGACCTCAGTCGCCGCTTCGCGGCGATCTGCGGCGCGGACACCTTTGGCGTCCAGAAGCCCGACCCGACCATCTTTCGTGAAACGGTGGCGCGCGCCGGTGGAGCGGTCAAAGCCAGCATCATGGTCGGCGATGCCGGAACCGATGTCGGGGTGGCCCGCCGGGCCGGAGTGCCGGTGATCGGGGTCAGTTTTGGCTACACCGACGTGCCGATCGCCGACCTGAAGCCGGACCGGCTGATCCATCACATGCGTGACCTGCCAGCCGCCGCCAGCAGCCTGATGACGGCAGCTCTATCAAGCTATTGATATGGCGTCGTTATTCCGCGAAATAGCCCCTTAACCATTCATTATTTATGCGCAGCCCGCCGGTTGCCCTGCCCCAGACGACGCTCCTAAAGTCCGCGCGGGGTTATGTGGCGGTTCGTCGCAGTTGAAGTGGATGGGTCATGCGTCGTGTCATCGCGGTTGCGTTAGCCGGAGCGAGTCTATTGGGAGCGGCAAGTCTTGGGGGCTGCTCCTCGATGTCCTGGGACATGTTCAAATCGGCCCCGCCGACCGTCCAGGTCCGAATCGAATCCATCCCGCCAGGTGCCGACGCCACCACCTCGCTCGGGCCGGGCTGCAAGACACCCTGCTCCGTCTCGGTTCCCGCACCCGAGGCCCCGTTTACGGTCGCTTTCGCGCTGCCCAAGTACCAGCCGGCGAGTGTCCCGGTGAACGTGATCAAGAATCCCGGGGATTTCACCACCCCGGCCTCGGTGGCCACCGACCCGAATCCGGTGGTTGCGGAACTCCAGCCGGCCACCCCGCCGAAACCGATCCGCAAGCCGCACCGGCCCAGGAAGCCCAAACCGGCCGCCGCGGCGCCTGCTGCGGCCCCGACTGAGGCCGCAACGGCCGCGGGCTCACCGTTCCCCGATCCGAACGCCGGCAGGCGCTGATCTACGTATACCACCCGATTGTCCTCGTCGCGTCCGATGCTTAGATTGGGTGCCGAGCACCGCTGAAGCCAAGGTGCGCCCGTCGCCGTCAGTGACAAGGCCTCTCGCATGAACGGATCCGCCGCGCTGTCCACCCCGATGACCGATCCGTTCGGGCGGACCATCAGCTATTTGCGCGTTTCGGTCACCGACCGCTGCGACCTCCGCTGCTTCTACTGCATGTCGGAAGACATGACGTTCCTGCCCAAGGCGAACCTGTTGACGCTGGAGGAGCTCGACCGGCTCTGCTCGGCTTTCATCGCCAAGGGCGTCAAGAAGCTGCGGCTCACCGGCGGCGAGCCGCTGGTCAGGCGCAACGTGATGACGCTGGTCCGTTCGCTGTCGCGGCATCTGTCGAGCGGCGCCCTGAACGAGCTGACGCTGACCACCAACGGCACCCAGCTTGCGAAACACGCAAGCGAGCTCGCCGATTGTGGCGTGCGCCGCATCAACGTCTCGCTCGATACGCTCGATCCCAAGAAATTTCGCGAGATCACCCGCTGGGGCGAGATCGACAAGGTGCTGGAAGGCATCGAGGCCGCGCGCGCCGCAGGACTTGCCGTGAAGATCAACGCGGTGGCACTGAAGAACCTCAACGAGGACGAGCTTCCCGACCTGATGCGCTGGGCCCACGGCAAGGGCATGGGCCTGACGCTGATCGAGGTCATGCCGATGGGCGAGATCGGCTCGGGCCGCATCGACCAGTATCTGCCTCTCTCGCTGGTGCGCGCGCGCCTCGCCCAGCAATTCACGCTGACGGATTTGGCGGAGAGCACCGGAGGTCCGGCCCGCTATGTCAGCGTCACCGAGACCGGCGGCAAGCTCGGCTTCATCACGCCGATGACGCATAATTTCTGTGAATCCTGCAACCGGGTTCGCATTACCTGTACGGGAACGCTGCACACCTGCCTCGGCCACGAGGATGCCTCCGATTTGCGCAAACCTCTGCGTGCATCCGATGACGACATGCTGCTTGCGGATGCGATCGACCGCGCCATCGGGCTGAAGCCCAAGGGCCACGATTTCATCATCGACCGCCGGCACGACCGTCCCAGCGTCTCCAGGCACATGAGCGTCACCGGCGGCTGACACCATCGGCCGCGGCCTTGTTCCCCTGAACTACCAACAATCTTCCAATTGACTGGCGCGACCGTCGCTGGTCTGGTGTGCTGTCCTCACGCCTGCGCGGCGAGACCAGCCACGCGCCAATTCGGCGCAGTCAAGCCGGCCGGGCACGATCGGGAGGATCCGTCGTTGCAAGCGCTCCTGAAGCTGAGCCGAAGAATCGACGCGTTCACACGCTGGACGGGCAAACGCCTGGCGTGGCTGATCGTGGCCGCCGTCATCATCTCCGCGGTCAATGCGATCGTCCGCAAGACGTTCGACACGTCATCCAATTCATGGCTCGAGCTGCAATGGGTGCTGTTCAGCATCGTGTTCCTGCTGTGCTCGCCGTGGACGCTGCTCGACAACGAGCACATCCGCATCGACATCGTGAACAACGCGCTGCCGAAGCCGGTCCGCAACCTGATCGACGTGATCGGTCACCTGTTCTTCCTCATTCCGCTCTGCATCGTCATGATCATCACGGGCGTGCCGTTCTTCCAGCGCTCGTTCGAGATCAACGAGCAGTCTGGCAATGCCGGCGGTCTGCCGCAATGGCCCGCCAAATCCCTGATCATGATCGGATTCGCTTTCCTGCTCGTTCAAGGCATCTCTGAGCTGATCAAGCGCATCGCGGTCATGCGCGGGTTGATCCCGGACCCGCATGAATCCCAGGTGTCGGCGCTCGAGGCGGAAGTCGAGCATCTCGTCGGAGCGATCGAGAAGAAATAGCCGTTGGCGACGGTGTAGGGGAAGTCATGACCGCATTCATCATCGCCAATATGGCGCCCATCATGTTCGCGTCGCTGGTCGTCATGCTGCTGCTGGGCTATCCCGCGGCATTCTCGCTCGGCGCCGTCGGCCTGTTCTACGCCATCATCGGCGTCGAGCTCGGCCAATTCCACCCGGACTTCCTCCAGGCCCTTCCGGAGCGCGTCTACGGCGTGATGAACAACGACACGCTGCTCGCCATTCCCTTCTTCACCTTCATGGGGCTTGTGCTGGAACGGTCAGGCATGGCCGAGGACCTGCTCGACACCATCGGCCAATTGTTCGGAACCATCCGCGGCGGCCTCGCCTACGCGGTGGTGTTCGTCGGCGCGCTGCTCGCCGCAACGACCGGCGTGGTCGCCGCTTCCGTGATCTCGATGGGACTGATTTCGCTGCCCATCATGCTGCGCTACGGCTACGACCGGCGCATGGCGACGGGCATCATCGCCGCCTCGGGCACGCTCGCGCAGATCATTCCGCCCTCGCTCGTCCTGATCGTGATGGCCGACCAGCTCGGCAAGTCCGTCGGCGACATGTACGAGGGCGCCTTCATCCCGGGCCTCGTGCTCGCCGGCCTCTATGCCGTCTACGCCTTTCTCGTCAGCATGATCTTCCCGAACGCCGCGCCCGGCCTGCCGAAGGAAGCCATCGGCTTCCGCGAGGAGAGTGGCAATCGCGGCCTCGCCTCGCTCGGCGTGCTGTTCCTGGCGAGCTGCGTGTTCGGCTGGTTCATGATGCGCAATTCGAACGTGCACGGCGCCGACTACGTCGTGCTCAGCATGTTCAACGGCATCATCTTTGCCTTCGTCGTCGCCGTCGTGAACTGGGTCATCGACAAGCTGACCGGCTTCCGTTTCCTCTCGAAGATGGCCCAGCAGACCACCTTCGTGATGGTGCCGCCGCTGTTCCTGATCTTCCTGGTGCTCGGCACGATCTTCATCGGTATTGCGACTCCGACCGAAGGCGGCGCGATGGGTGCCGCCGGCGCCCTCATCCTCGGCGCGGCGAAGCGGCGGCTGAGCTGGGACCTGGTCCGGCAAGCCACGGAATCGACCGCCAAGCTGTCGGCCTTCGTCGTGTTCATCCTGGTCGGCGCCCGCGTCTTCTCGCTGACCTTCTACGGCGTCAACGGGCACGTCTGGGTCGAGCACCTGCTCACCTCGCTGCCCGGCGGCCAGGTCGGTTTCCTGATCTTCGTCAACGCGTTCGTGTTCGTGCTGGCCTTCTTCCTCGACTTCTTCGAACTGGCCTTCATCGTGATCCCTCTGCTCGGACCTGCCGCCGAGCATCTCGGCATCGACCTGATCTGGTTCGGCGTCATTCTCGGCGTCAACATGCAGACCTCGTTCATGCATCCCCCGTTCGGCTTCGCGCTGTTCTATCTCCGCTCGGTCGCCCCGAAGGAGCGCTACACCGACCGCGTCACCGGCAAGCGGATGGACCCTGTCACCACCGGCCAGATCTATTGGGGCGCGGTGCCATTCGTCGTCATCCAGATCATCATGGTCGCTCTGGTGATCGCGTTCCCGTCGATGGTCATGCACTACAAGGGCGTCCAGTCGACCATCGACCCCAGCACGATCAAGATCGAGGTGCCGCAGATCGAGTTGCCGCCGCTGGATCTCGGGCCGCCGCAAAAGTAGCGGGGACAACACGCGCCGTCGTGCTCCGCTCAAGCGGCGCACGACGCGCGACGGCGCGCGTGACAAGCACCGGAAACGGAGGCATACCGGGCCATCCTCAATCCCATGGATGGCCGCTCATGCCCCGATCGCACCCTGCCGCATCGCTCGTTGGCCCGTTGATCGCCTCACTCTGGCTGACATATGCCGCAACGTCGGTGCAGGCTGAGCCGATCGCCGATGTCCACATGCTGGCGCAAAAGGAGCAGCAGCCGCTGCTCGACACGCTGCGCGATCTCGTCGCCATCGAATCCGGCAGCAAGGACATCGAAGGCCTGAACCAGATCGCCGAGCGCGTCGCAGGCCAGCTCAAACAGCTCGGCGGCACGGTGGAGATCCTGCAACCCACCGACATCTATCGCCTCGACGACACGCCCGAGAAGATCGGACCGGCCGTGCACGCCACATTCAAGGGCACAGGCAGCAAGAAGATCATGCTGATCGCCCACATGGACACGGTGTACCTGAAGGGCATGCTGAAGGATCAACCGTTCCGCATCGACGGCGACAAGGCCTACGGCCTCGGCATTGCCGATGACAAGCAGGGCGTCGCGCTCATTCTCCATACCGTGGCCTTGCTGCAGAAGCTGGCCTTCAGGGACTACGGCACGCTCACGGTGCTCGCGAACGGCGACGAGGAGATCTCCTCCCCCGGCTGGCGCAGCACCATCACCCGGTTCGCCTCGGACCAGGACGCGGTGTTCTCGTTCGAAGGCGGCGGAACCGACGGCACGCTGCGCCTGGCCACCAGCGGTATCGGCTCGGCCTATCTCACCGTGCAGGGCAAGTCATCACATGCCGGCGCAAGGCCCGAGGGCGGCGTGAATGCGCTGTACGAGCTCTCGCACCAGGTGCTGCAGATGAAGGACCTGTCCAAGCCCGAGCAGGGCCTGAAGCTGAACTGGACGGTCTCCAAATCCGGCACCAACCGCAATGTGATCCCTGCCGACGCCACCGCCCAGGCCGATGCGCGCGCGCTTAAGGTGTCCGATTTCGACGAGTTGGAGAAGGCCCTCCAGGACAAGATCAAGAATCGCCTGCTGCCGGACTCCAAGGTCGAGCTGAAGTTCGAGGTGCGTCGCCCGCCGTTAGAGGCCAACGAGGCCTCACGCCGCGTGGCGGCCTACGGCAAGACGATCTATCAGGAGCTCGGAATGTCCCTCAAGGTCGACGAGAAGGCGACCGGGGGCGGCACAGACGCAGCGTTTGCCGCGCTGAAGACCAGTGGAGCCGTGGTGGAGGGCATGGGCCTGTCGGGCTTCGGTGCGCACTCCAACGACGCCGAATATGTGCAGATCAACAGCATCGTGCCGCGGTTGTATCTGGCCACACGCATGATCATGGATCTGTCCACGGGTAAACTGAAGTAGCGACGGCCTTTCTTCCTTCTCCCCTTCTTGTGCAGGGCAATCGCATATGGCAGCGATTTCGCCTGTAGCCATCCTTCGAGACGCCCGCCGTTGGCGGGCCCTCAGGATGAGGACCGGACGTTCGGCACTCGCTTCAACGAGCACCGATGCTGCTTAGCCTCATCCCGAGGGACCGCGAAGCGGTCGTCTCGAAGGACGAGGCGCGCGCTCAGGTCTCTCAATGCGCCATATGCGATTACCCCGCCTTCTTGCGGGAGAAGGTGGCGCGAACGCAGTTCGCGCCGGATGAGGGGTCTCTCTCCGCGCATTCAATTGAGGGTGAGACTAGCGGAGAGAGACCCCTCACCCGTCTCGCTGCTATCGCGGCGAGACCCCCTCTCCCACAAGGGGAGAGGGTAACTCGGTGTTGCTGTCCGCCAGCCGAAACCGCAGCGTGAACTCGGCCCCACCCCCCGGAAGATTCTCCACCGCAATCGTCGCGGCGTGATCGTCCGCCACCGCCCGCACGATGGAAAGCCCTAGTCCCGCGCCGTCGCTGCGCCGGCGGTCGGCGCGCCAGAAGCGCTGGAAGATCAGCTCACGCTCGGCCTCCGCAATCCCCGGGCCGCTATCGCGCACGCGCACCGAACCGTCCTCGCGCACCTCGACGTCAACGGTCGTGTCTTTTGCCGTGAACTTGATGGCATTTTCCGCCAGGTTGAAGACCGCGCGCTGCAGCATCTCCGCATTGCCGTGGATCCTGACCGGCGCATCGGTCCCCCGGAGCGCAATGTCCTTGTGCTGCGCGATCGCGAACGGGGCGATCGAGGCGACCACTTCGGCGCAGACGGCGCGCAAATCCGCTGTCTCGCCGGGATCGAGCACCAGGGTGTCGAGCTCGGCGATCTCCAGAAGCTGGGCGACGAGGCGGCTCATGGTTTCGATGTCGGCATGCAGCGCATGCCGTGCCGCCCGATCGTCGAGCGTCTCGATCCGCGTGCGCAGGATCGCGAGCGGCGTGCGCAATTGATGCGCGGCATCCGCGGTGAACTGCCGCTGTACCCGAAAGCCGCCTTCGAGGCGGTCGAGCGCCTGGTTGACGGCGGTGACGAGCGGCAATATCTCGCGCGGGATCTGCTCCGTCGGCAGGCGGATGTCGGTGCGCGCCGGACCGATATTGCTGGCCTCCTCGGAGGCCTTCCACAGCGGCGCGATCGCGCGGCGGAAGATGATGATGTCGGTGGCGAGCAGGACCAGCAGGATCGGGATGGTGATCCATCCCACGCGCCGGAAGAAATTCGACACGATGTCGTCGATGATGACGTCCCGGTGCGCGAGGTCCTCGGCAACCTGGATGCGCACCGTCTTGCCGTCGATGTCGCGGGTGACGGCGGCGCCGGAAATGCTCTCCGACGAGCGCGGTGCAGCGGTGGCGGCGGAGCGCCGATGGGAGGAGAACAGCAGCCGGCCATCGGCATCGCGAATGTCGTACTGATAGCGGCCATACGCTTCCGAATAGAGACCCTTGAGACTGTCGGGCAGATTGAACGTCAGCAATCCGCCCGGCTGAACAACGATGCGCTCCGCCAGCACCTCGGCCTGGGCGCGCATGGCATCGCGATGCAGCTGGTCGATCTCGGAATTGAGCAGCCAGAACAGCACCAGCGGCAGGAAGATCGCGACCACCGCGACCGCCAGGATGTGCAGGAACACGATGCGCCAGATCAGCGATTTGAACGTCGGAGACCTGCCATAGGACCCGGCATAGGATCCGACGTTGGATCCGAGCTGGGTCACGCTATTTCTCCACGTCCATGAGATAGCCGACGCCGCGGATGGTATGGATCACGACCTTGGCGCCGTGTTCAGCGAGCTGCTTGCGCAGCCGCGAAACATAGACCTCGACCGCGTTGGAGGCGACCTCGCCGTCGAGCCCGAAGATGTGATCCTCGACGTTCTTCTTCGGCACCACCCGCCCCTGCCGGCGCAGCAAAATCTCCAGCACCGAGGTCTCGCGCGCGGAGATGATCCGCGGCTGGTCGTCGACGAAGATCTGGCGGCTCTCGGTGTCGTAGACGAGGTTGGCGAGACTGAGCGAGCGGCCGAGCAGCTGGCCCGGCCGGCGCAGGATCGCCTCCAGCCGCGCCACCAGTTCCTCCATCGCGAACGGCTTGGCGAGATAGTCGTCGGCGCCGCTGCGCAGGCCGCTGACGCGGTCCTGCAGACCGCCGCGGGCGGTCAGCACCAGCACGGGGAGCGGTTCCATCTTGATGCGCAACTCGCGCAGCACCGACAGGCCGTCGCCGTCGGGCAGCCCGAGATCGAGGATCATCGCGGCATAGCTGACGCTGCTCACCGCCTCGCGCGCCTCGGCCGCGCTGCCGACGATGTCGCTCTGATAGCCAGCCGCCGCCAGCCCGCCAGCGACGAGGCGCGACAGCTCGGCATTGTCCTCGACGATCAGAAGGCGCATCGCATATCTGCCGGATACTCAGGTCACCGCACGCCTCGCGCGGCATCTTCGCTGTCTTCCATCATTCCGGACGCCTCGGCCAGCGAAAAAGCGTCCGGCCGAACCAGTCGTCTGTCAGGTTTGTGTAAGCCGACCAGGTGTACCCCCCAAGAGGCGCAGGCCAATCGCATTTGGAAGCGACTTCCCTATGGCCATCCTTCGAGACGCCCGCCGTTGGCGGGCCCTCGGGATGAGGATGCGGTGCGCGGCAGCAATCCTCACGGGCACGAGTGCCGCCTAGCCTCGTCCCTCGAAATAGGCGCAAAGCAGGGTCGTGTCCCTTGGAGCTATGGATTTCCGGAACAGCCGGCACTTGAAGTGACGATCCTTCCCCTCTCCGCTCTCGATCAGGAACATGCACCTGCCGCAGACGTCGGCGTTGTGACGGCGCTTGGCAACATCGAGCCCATCGAGGACGCGGCGAAGCGTATCGCGCAGCTGAGATCGATCGGGGAGCTCAAGTGTCACGAGCTGATCTCGAAGGACGTTAATTGGATCGCGCTCGAGGAACTTCTCGCCTTCGCTCGTGATGCAGAGCGCAATCGAGCGCTTGTCTTCTGCAGATGGCTTACGAACCATCAACCCCTTGCTCTCGAGCACGGCGGCGATCTGCGATGCGACGCTGCGGGTCGTGCCCAGAAAGCTGGCGAGAGCCGTGGGCGTCCGCGAGAACCTGTTTGCGCGGGCGAGAAAGCGCAAGGCCATCCATTCCCGATCGCTCAGCCCCGCAAGGCTCCCTTCAAAAAGCCAGCTGTCGGCCGATTGGACCAGGAGTTGTAGAATTTCAATTGCCAGTCTCATTTGAGAAGTCCCACGGGAAACGGCGGCCCTGGCATCTCGATCAACGATCGAGAGCCGCCGTGTTCGGTGAATGCTGCATTCCCGTCGGGACTGGTTGAGTCCGGTATACCGTACCGTGAAGCGCGACCGGCGTGATGACACGCCGCGGCTTCAGCCCGATTGCCGGATTCCGATAACTCGACCGTTCCGTAAAAGGAACACCGAAAAACTACGCATCGCGTGGGCGTTGAATGACACGAAATCTCGCGCCTCCGGACGCGATGGTCTCTCCCGGCGCACCGCTGATGAGCAGGCATCAAAGAAGGCCACGCTTGTCAGGTTTGTGTAAGCAATGGCGCTTCAGCATGCAGGGATGGAGAGAGCGCAGCGAAGAACCACCTTATGGATGGATCCGCTCCGAACAAACACCTTCCGCAAATCTCAACGGCGGGCAACGCATGCACATTGTCAGATTCACACTCGCACTCGCATTCGCCTTCTGCCTGATGGCGCTAGCCTGACTTGGTATGGCTCTGCTGAAATGCTGCCCTTAGTTCGGCTAATTGATCGTTCGTTGCTCCCAGCAACGCGTCGGCCCCATCTGCAGGCAAGTCCGCATAAGCGATCGGCCGGTCGAACTGGCTCGCCGTGAAGTCGTACCTCTTGCCTTCGATCCGATTGTAAAAATGGTCGCCGGCCGGCAGTGGCGTCTTCAGCAGGTCGCCGCCGAAGAGTTCATGAACGAGCAGCGACGTGACGTTGCATTGTCCTGCGGCCGGATTGTCCGCCGTCCATTGGCTCGCGGTCGACCGCGACCACGCCTTGAGCAGCGCGCTTTGAACGGCCTCGGGATCGAAACTCATCGTCACGTCCAAACAGCTGCCGACGAACCATATTCCGGATCATTGGATCCTAACATTCTGCTTTGCCCGACAAGTCAAGTACTCCTGGTTTCAAAGAAGCAGGACGCACAAGAAACGCCCCGAAGCTTCCGCTCCGGGGCGCTGCATTCGGCGGCGTGACGCGATCAGCTCTGCGAGCGCCGCGCCATGAAGATGTCGTAGCCGACCTCGGCGACCTGGAACCAAGCGTAGCCGTCGCTCGTGAACTTGGCGAGGGAGTCGTGCACCTTCTTGAAATTGGCGTTGGTCGCGCCGACTTCGGCATGCAGCTCCTTGGCGGCCTTGTGGCAGGCATCCATGATCGACGGCGAGAAGGCGTGCAGCTTGGCGCCGCCCGCGAGCAGCTTCTTCAGCGCCAGCGGATTGGCGGTGTCGTAGCGCGCCATCATGTAGTTGTTGGCGTAGTGGCCGGCCTGCTCCAGCACGCTCTGGTAATATTTCGGCAGCGCGTTCCACTTGTCGAGGTTGACGAAGGCCAGCAGCATCGGCCCACCCTCCCACCAGCCGGGATAGTAGTAGTGCGGCGCGATCTTGTAGAAGCCGAGCTTTTCGTCGTCATAGGGGCCGACCCATTCGGCGGCATCGATGGTGCCCTTTTCCAGCGCGGGATAGATGTCGCCGCCGGCGAGTTGCTGCGGCACCACGCCGAGCTTCTGGAGCACGCGGCCGGCAAAGCCGCCGATGCGGAATTTCATGCCCTTGAGATCGTCGGGTGCGTTGACCTCTTTCCTGAACCAGCCGCCCATCTGGCAGCCGGTGTTGCCCGCGAGCAATGAGACGACGTTGTAGCTCTTGTAGAATTCGTTGAGCACGTCGCGCCCGCCGCCCTGCATGTACCAGGCCTGGTTGATGCGCATGTTGGGGCCGAACGGCACGGCCGAGCCGAAGGTGAAGGTCGGATCCTTGCCGAAATAATAGTAGGACGCGGTGTGGCCGATTTCGCAGGTGCCGTTCTGAACGGCGTCGAGCACCTGGAGGCCCGGCACGATCTCGCCGGCCGCGAAGATCTGGATCTGGAATTTGTTGTCGGTCGCCTCGGCGACCATCTTGCACATCATCTCGGCGCCACCAAACAGCGTGTCGAGCGATTTCGGCCAGCTCGTCGGCATGCGCCATTTGATTTCCGGCATCGACTGCGCGATCGCGGGAGCCGCGAGCGTGGCGGCGCCGGCCGCACCGAGTCCTGTGACCTTGATGAAGTCTCTTCTCTTCATGATTTCCTGCCCTGATGTACCAGTGATTGTGGGCCTTCTTGCCGAGGCTTTGCACCACCATGACGCAAGCCGCCGCCTAATTCCATCCCGATCGCACTGCGGCAAAGAAAAAGCCCGGCCTCCACTGGAGGCCGGGCTTTCCGGTCTTGCGACTTTAGGTCTAGGCGATCAGCCGCGCGTGCGCGAGCGGATCATGAAGCTGTCGTAGGTATATTCGGCAACCTGCCACCACAGATATTCGTCGGAGCGGTAGGCCTGCATGGCGTCGATCGACTTCTTGAAGTCGGGGTTCTTGGCCGAGATCTCCGCCCACAGCTCGTTGGTCGCCTTGAGGCAGGCTTCCAGCACCTCGTTGGTGAAGGGACGAAGCTGGGTGCCGCCGGCAACCAGACGCTTCAGCGCCGCCGGGTTCTGCATGTCGTAGCGCGCGGCCATCCAGGTGTTGGCATTGGTCATCGCGTTGGTGAGGATCGCCTGGTAGTTCTTCGGCAGCGCATTCCACTTCTCCAGGTTGGCGAAGGCGTGGACGGTCGGACCGCCTTCCCAGAAGCCCGGATAGTAGTAGTACTTGGCGACCTTGGCGAAGCCGAGCTTCTCGTCATCGTAGGGGCCGACCCACTCGGCGGCGTCGATGGTGCCCTTTTCGAGCGCCGGATAGATGTCGCCGCCGGCGAGCTGCTGCGGCACCACGCCGACCTTCTGAAGCACCTGGCCGGCGATGCCGCCGATGCGCATCTTGAGGCCGGAGAGGTCGGCAACGGTCTTGATCTCCTTGCGGAACCAGCCGCCCATCTGGGTGCCGGTGTTGCCGCAGGGGAAGCCGATCACGTTCGACTTCTTGAAGAACTCGTTGCCGAGCTCCATGCCGCCGCCCTGGTACCACCAGGAGTTCTGCTGGCGCGCATTGAGGCCGAACGGCACCGAAGCGTAGATCGCGAAGGTCGGGTCCTTGCCGACATAGTAGTACGAGACGGTGTGGCACATCTCGACGGTGCCGTTGGAGGTCGCATCGAGCGCCTGGAGGGCCGGGACGATTTCACCGCCCGCGAACACCTGGATCTGGAATTTGTTGTCGGTCATCTCGGCGACGTACTTCGCCACCTGCTCGGCACCGCCATAGATGGTATCGAGCGACTTCGGGAAGCTCGAAGTCAAGCGCCACTTCACCTCGGGCGAGGACTGCGCGATCGCCGGCGAGGCTACCGCGGTTGCCGCCGCGCCTGCTGCCGACACTTTCAGAAAATCACGACGCTTCATCTTCAGGTCTCTCCTTGCTGGGGCGTTTCCCCTTAACTTCTCTTCTTGCCGCCGCTCATTCCGGCGACGCGTTAGGGCCGCGTCGAACCGAAGGGGCTTGACTGCCGTGGGCCTTTACCACGGAAGCCCCGCTTGCGGAACGCGACAATGGCATGACGGGGCTCTACGAAAGTCGCATGCCCCCCAAAAGGACGAGGAAGGCGTGCCCCGAGCGGCCGGCTCAGGCCGCCGCGATGACGCCCTTGAGCTGGTCGCGGACCTGCCCTGCAATGGCGCGGTAGATCGCCGCATGAGGACCGTCCGGCCCGCTGTCGACGACGGGATTGCCGGCATCCGAGGTAGCACGAATCGCCATGTGCAGCGGGATCTCGCCGAGGAAGGGGACTTCGAGCTTCTCCGCCTCGTGCCGCGCCCCGCCATGGCCGAAAATGTCCGACCGCGTGCCGCAATGCGGGCATTGGAAGTAGCTCATGTTCTCGACGATGCCGAGCACGGGCACGTTGACCTTCTTGAACATGGCAAGCCCCCGTCGCGCATCGATCAGGGACAGATCCTGCGGGGTCGAGACGATCACGGCGCCCTTCAGCGGCACGTTCTGCGCCAGCGTGAGCTGGGCATCGCCGGTGCCCGGCGGCATGTCGACGACCAGCACGTCGAGCTTGCCCCATTCGACGTCGCGCAGCATCTGCGTCACCGCCGACATCACCATGGGACCGCGCCAGATCATCGCGGTCTCTTCCTCGACCAGGAAGCCGATCGACATGATGGCCAGACCGAAGCGCCGAAGCGGAATCATTTTTCGCTCGTCGTTCAGCTCCGGCTTGTCGTGCAGGCCGGTCAGCCGCGGCACCGAGGGGCCGTAGATGTCGGCATCGAGCAGCCCGACCTTGAGGCCGAGGTCGCGCAGGCCCAGCGCCAGGTTCAGCGCGGTGGTCGACTTGCCGACGCCGCCCTTGCCGGAGGCGACCGCGATCACGGCGGCAACGCCGGGAATTTCCGACTGCCGCGCCATCGGCGACCCGCCGCCCTGCGGCGGCTTGTGGGCATGGACCGGTTGCACGCCGGGCGTGCCGCGGCTGGGTTGCGGGGGCGGCGGCGGCGCGGAGCCCGGCTTGCGCTCGGCGGTCAGCGCCACCATGACGGTGGTGACGCCGGGAATGGTGCGCACAGCGGCCTCGGCTTCGGCCCGGATTGGCTCCCAGGCCCTCGCCTCGGCGGCATCGACATTGATCGAGAAGAACACCTTGCCGTCGGACGCGCTGATCGCGCTCAGCACGTTGGCATTGGTGAGCGCGACCCCGCGGGGAGATTTGATCCTGGCGAGGCTGTCGAGAACCTGTTGCTGCGTCACGCTCAAAGCGCATCTCCTGAACGGAGCATGATCCGGAGCCGGAGGACGGCGCCAGCGCAAGGCGTGGCGCGGCTTTCCGGCAAGGTCATGCTCGAGACTCTAGGATGCCCCATTAGAGCGGAAACGCCCAAAAGGCTACTGCCTGCCGATATCGTCGGCCTTCTCGGCGGGCGCCGCCCCCTGCTCCCTGGTGGCCTCGTAATTCAGCTCGATCATGACCCCGTTGGGATCGTTGACGAAGATCTGCCAGAGGTCGCCGCCGGGCACCTGGCGGGACTCGAACTTCATGTCCTTGGACGCCAGCCGCCGCTTCATGCCGTCAAAGCCGCGACTGACGAAGGCGACATGATGGACAACGCCGGAATCCGGCTTTTGTGGCTCGGCGGTCGCAGAAATATCGACGAGATGCACCACCGCCTTGCCCTCGCTGTACATCCAGGCGCCGGGGAAGGCGAAATTCGGCCGGGCGCCTTTTTCCAGGCCGAGCACATCCTCGTAGAAGCGGACGGTCTCGGCCAGATTCCGGGTCCGGATGTTGAAATGATCGAGGACGCCAACGCTCACGCCGCCCATGCTTTTGCTCCCTTTTTTGAAGTCCTTAGGTCCGCCATCCTAGCACAGGGGGCCGCCAAACGAAGCCGTTGCCCTCCCGGCTTAACGGTTTATGGTGCGCCTCCGATCCGCCCTCGCGGCGGAACTTGGAGGACGCCGCCCTGGCGCCCTCGCCCGGCTGCAACCGTAAAACTCAAGCTACGGACAAGGTACCACACATGGCTAAAGTCGCTTTCCTCGGTCTCGGCGTCATGGGCTACCCCATGGCCGGACACCTCGTGAAAAAAGGGGGCCATGAGGTCACCGTCTACAACCGCACCGCGGCCAAGGCGAAGGAATGGGCGGACAAGTTCGGCGGCAAGACCGCACCGACCCCGAAGGCCGCCGCTGAAGGCCAGGATTTCGTGATGTGCTGCGTCGGCAACGACAACGATCTGCGCGCGGTCACGATCGGCCCCGACGGCGCGTTCGCCGGCATGAAGAAGGGTGCGACCTTCGTCGACCATACCACCGCCTCCGCCGAAGTCGCGCGTGAGCTGGACGCGGCCGCGACCAAGGCCGGCTTCAGGTTCATCGACGCGCCGGTCTCCGGCGGCCAGGCCGGCGCCGAGAACGGCGTGCTGACGGTGATGTGCGGCGGCGCGCAGGACGCCTATGCCGGCGCCGAGCCGATCATCACGGGCGCCTATGCGCGGATGTGCAAACTGCTCGGGCCCGCCGGAAGCGGCCAGCTCACGAAGATGGTCAACCAGATCTGCATCGCCGGTCTGGTGCAGGGTCTCTCCGAGGGTATCCACTTCGCCAAGAAGAGCGGCCTCGACGTCGCCGCAGTGATCGAGACCATCTCCAAGGGCGCGGCGCAGTCCTGGCAGATGGAGAATCGCTACAAGACCATGAACGAGGACAAGTACGATTTCGGCTTCGCGGTCGAATGGATGCGCAAGGACCTCTCGATCTCGCTGGCTGAAGCCCGCCGCAACGGCGCCAACCTGCCGGTCACCGCGCTGGTCGATCAGTTCTATTCCGAGGTCGAGAAGATGGGCGGCAAGCGCTGGGATACGTCCAGCCTGCTCGCGCGCCTGCAGCGCTGAGGAGCGCATCGACGGTCGCTGCCGGGCAGCTGCGACCGTCCCCCCGGCCTTGACGCGGCGCCGCGTCGAGGTCTTGCAAGCGCATCGAGCCGAAGAACGAACACCGCGGGGACTGACTTGCTGAGCGTGATAGCCGTCGTCTTCATCGTTGCGTATGCGGCCATCGCGCTCGAACACCCGCTCGGCGTCAACAAGAGCGCTTCGGCTCTCCTGGGAGCGGGCCTGCTCTGGACGATCTACGCGCTGTCCGTCGGCGACGCCTCGCTCGTCAACCACCAGCTCGACGAATCCGTCGCCTCGACCGCGCAGATCGTCTTCTTCCTGATCGGTGCCATGACGATCGTCGAGGTGATCGACGCCCACAATGGCTTCGAGGTCATCACCTCGATCATCCGCACCACGAAGCAGACCACGCTGATGTGGATCATCGGCTTCGTGACGTTCTTCCTGAGCGCGATCCTCGACAATCTCACCACCACCATCGTGATGATCTCGTTGATCCAGAAGCTGATCGGCAACAGGAGCGATCGCCTGCTGTTCGCCTCGATCATCGTCATCGCGGCCAATGCCGGCGGCGCCTGGACCGTGATCGGCGACGTCACGACCACGATGCTCTGGATCGGAGGGCAGATCACTCCCCTCAGCATCATGAAATCGGTGTTCCTGCCCTCACTGCTCAACCTGCTGATACCGCTGCTCGTCATCGGCTATTCGCTCAAGGGGAAGGAGATCGTCCCTCCGCTGCAAGGCCAAGCACGGGCCCTCAGGGTCGAGGTGTTCGAGCGCAACTTGATGTTCTATCTCGGCCTTGGCACCCTGGTCGCCGTTCCGGTCTTCAAGGCCGTGACGCACCTTGCGCCTTTCATGGGTATTCTTTTCGGGCTTGGCATCCTCTGGCTGGTCGGCGAGGTCGTTCACCGCCACAAGGACGAGGATGCGCGCCGTCCCCTCACCCTCGTCCATGCGCTGACGCGCATCGACATGAGTTCCATCGTGTTCTTCGTCGGCATCCTCATGGCCGTCGCATGCCTGGAGCATGCTCGCGTGCTGGAACTGTTGGCGAAATGGCTCGACGCCACGGTCGGGCGTCTCGACGTCATCGTCATCCTGCTCGGCCTGTTGAGTGCCATCATCGACAACGTGCCGCTCGTCGCGGCCACGATGGGCATGTACAATCTGGTGCAACATCCGCCCGACAGCTTCATCTGGGAGTTCATCGCCTATTGCGCCGGCACCGGCGGCTCGATCCTGATCATCGGCTCGGCCGCGGGCGTTGCCGCCATGGGACTCGAGAAGATCGAGTTCTTCTGGTACGCCCGCCGCATCGCAGGCCCCGCCCTGGTGGGGTATCTGGCGGGCGCGATGGTCTACATCGCCCAGTACGCAGCGCTGCATTGACGGCGCAGGCGAGATTCAAAATTAACGCCGGGTTAACGCAATTCTTTAGCTCCTTAAGTCACCTCTTAAGGATTTCTTGCCAGAGATAGACAATGCAGAAGGCCCGCGTCCGGCGTGGGCAGGAATCGTGTTGCTTGATGAGTAACCCCGCTGAAAAGCCTGAGGTTGTGGAGCTTCCGGCCGAGCCGGTGAGCGCTCCATCGGCGAGCAGCCGAAGGGCTGCGGCGCAGCGGGTGCGCGAGGCGCGGGACAAGTTAACGTCGACCAGTGGAACCCGGCCGGCCTTCGACGCCGAGATGCTGCGCCAATACGCCCAGACGCGGCTGTCGGCTTCCTATGTCGTGATGCTGCTGGTGGTCGCGACCGGCGTGCTGTTCGGCCTGTGGATGCAGCCGATCCCGGCCGCGGCCTGGACCGCCGGCATGCTCTGCATCCACAGCGCCATGACCCGCAGTTGCCGGCGCTTCCTGACCGAGCCCGCCTCGCCCGCGGCGACGCGCGCCTGGCGGACGCGCTTCGTCGTGCTCGACCTGCTCTATGGCCTGTGCTGGATGGCGATCCTGATCCATCCCGTGCTCGACATGGTCACGGAATCGCTGATGATGTTCCTGATGCTGCTGGTGATCGCAGTGTCGAGCATGCTCGCCGCCAATCTGCCGATCGCAGCCCTTGCCGCCACCGCGCCGGTCGCGGTCGCCATGGCGCTGAGCTTCGTGATGACCGGCTCGCTGGACAATTACATCCTGGCCGCGCTCGCGCTCGCCGCCGAAGGCTATTTCGTGCTGCTGGCGCACCGCCTGCACTCCTCCACCTTCGCCACGCTGGAAGCGCGCGCCGAGAAGGACGCGCTGATCGGCGAGCTCGAACAGGCCAAGGCGATCTCGGACGAGGCGCGCCACCGCGCCGAATCCGCCAACGTCGCCAAGTCGCGCTTCCTCGCGCAGATGAGTCACGAGCTGCGCACGCCGCTGAATGCCATCCTCGGCTTCTCCGAGGTGATGAAGAGCGAGATCTTTGGCGCGCATGCGATACCGGTGTACAAGGAGTACTCGGCGGACATCCATAATTCCGGCGTGCACCTGCTCAACCTCATCAACGAGATCCTCGACTTGTCGCGGATCGAGGCCGGCCGCTACGAGCTCAACGAAGAAGCGGTGTCGCTGGTCGGCATCGTCGCCGACTGCCATCACCTGATGAAGCTGCGCGCCTCCAGCCGTGGCATCACCATCCACGAAGTGTTCGAGCAGGCCATGCCGCGGCTGTGGGCCGACGAGCGCGCGATCCGCCAGGTCGTGCTCAACCTGCTCTCCAACTCGATCAAGTTCACTCCGCAAGGCGGCGAGATCTGGCTCAAGGCCGGCTGGACCGCCTCGGGCGGACAATATCTCTCGGTGCGGGATTCCGGCTCCGGCATTCCCGAGGACGAGATCCCGGTCGTGCTCGCCTCGTTCGGCCAGGGCTCCAACTCGATCAAGTCCGCCGAACAGGGCGCCGGTCTCGGCCTGCCGATCGCCAAGAATCTGATCGACCTGCATGGCGGCACGTTCACGCTGAAATCGAAGCTGCGCATCGGCACCGAGGTGATCGTCACCTTCCCGCCGGAGCGCGTGATGAGCGCGCTGGCGCCGCTGTCGGATGATTCCCCGCCGCTCCAGCCGGAGAGTTCCGTACTGCCCGAGGAGAAGCGCCGGCCGCGCCACAAGCCGATCATGAGCGCAGGTACAGGCTCCTAACCAGATGCTTGCAGACATGCCCGACAATCCCCCACTATGTCCGAATGAGCAAAGAAACGCCGTGCGTCGCCGTCTGCATGATCGATCCCAGGACCAAGCTGTGCTTCGGCTGCGGCCGGACCTTGCCCGAGATCGCGCGCTGGCACGCCATGGAAAGCGCGGACCGGCTCGCGGTCATGGCGCTGTTGCCGGCACGCATGACGGAAGCTGGACTGGCGCCGATCGCGGCATCGCCGAAACGCACCTGACCGGCCTGCTCGCCTGCGGAGGCGCGCGATGATCCGCTTCCTGCTCGTTCTCGTCATGCTTGCAGGCACGGCAGGCGCGGTCGTCGCCTATGGCGACCCCGAGCAGATCGCGCGCGCCAGCCACAAGGTCTCCCACATTTTTCGCGCGCAGACGGCAACGCCCGCTCCCGCCGTGCAGATTCCACGCGGCCAGGGCGGCGAATTCGCGCTGCGCGCGAAGATCAACGGCATCGCCGCACCGATGGTGATCGATACCGGCGCGACGTCGGTGGTGCTGACCTGGGAAACCGCGAAAGCCATCGGGCTGCCGCTCGAGATGCTCGAATACGATGTCGACCTCGAAACCGCGGGCGGACATACCAAGGCAGCCCGCCTCACCCTCGACCGTCTCTCCGTCGGCCATCTCGTCGAGAAATCGGTGCCGGCCCTCGTCGTCCAGCGCGGGCAGATGAAGACCAATTTGCTCGGCATGAGCTTCCTCGACCGCCTGGAGAGCTGGGGGGTGCGCGCCGACAAGCTGATGCTGACCGGCTATCCCGAGCTTCAGAGCAGTCATCGCCGCTCGCGCACGGCGATGGATTAGCCGCCTTACGCCGCCTCGGCCGGCGCACGCGCACCGACGCACGCGATCGCATCGCGCAGCACCTCGAGGCCGGCGCCCGCCTTAACCCCCTGCTCGGCCAGATGGCGGCGGAAGGCCCGCGCGCCGGGCACGGCATGGAATGCGCCGACGAAATGCCGCGTGATCGCGTGCAGCCGCGTGCCGCGCGCAAGCTGCTGCTCGATATAGGGCATCATCGCCTCCAGCGCGTCCTGCACGGTCGCGTGCGGGCTCGCCTCGCCGAAGATCTCCTGATCGACGCCGAGCAGCCGCCACGGGTCCTGATAGGCGGCGCGGCCGAGCATCACGCCGTCGACATGCTCGAGATGCGCTCTCGCTTCGTCGAGGCCTCGAATGCCGCCGTTGATGATGACAGGCACGTCAGGCATCGCACGCTTGAGCCGATAGACGCGCTCATAGTCGAGCGGCGGGATGTCGCGGTTCTCCTTCGGAGACAACCCGTTGAGCCAGGCCTTGCGGGCATGCACGATCAGTGCGTCGCAGCCGGAGGCGACCACCGCGCGCGCAAGCGCATCAAGGGCCACTTCCGGATCCTGGTCGTCGATGCCGATACGGCACTTCACCGTGACGGGAACCGCGACAGCCCGCTTCATCGCATCGACGCACCGCGCCACGAGTTGCGGCTCCGCCATCAGGCAGGCGCCAAAGCGGCCATCCTTCACGCGGTCCGACGGGCAGCCGACATTGAGATTGATCTCGTCATAGCCGAACGCCTCGCCGATCCGCGCAGCCTGCGCCAGCTCGCGCGGATCCGAGCCGCCAAGCTGAAGCGCCACGGGATGTTCGCTCACGTCGAACCCAAGCAGCCGCTCCCGGTCGCCATGAATGACGGCGCCCGTCGTCACCATCTCCGTGTAGAGCAGCGCCCGCCGCGTCAGGTGGCGGTGGAACACCCGGCAGTGCCGGTCGCTCCAATCCATCATGGGGGCTACGGCGAATTTTCGTTCCAAGCTATTCATCTTATTGAGGTATTTTAACTTCGATCAGCCCTTTGTGCAATTGGACCGACTGAGAATTCTCATTTGACGAGGCTTCCGTAACTTGGCTCTTCTAGGACGATATTTGCATGAATTGGAAGCAGAAATCGCTTCTTCGGATTCTCAATGCACACGTCAGACGGAGGCCGAGGTGTGCATGTGCAGTCAAAGCGCTTCGCTCGCACTTTTCTGTGGCAGCCCTCAACAACGTATCGATGTCGCCAAACGGTACGAAGAGCAATCCATCATCGCTTCTAATGATGAGGTCGCCTCGCTCAGCGATTGCTCGAACTGCCAGCTCTTCCGAAATCTTCCAATCGTTCCATGACCGTTCAGCGAAGTCAGTTTGCCTTCGCTTTCACATATCGGCCTGGTGCCACTTCCCCCGGAGGATAGAGGTTGCTGCCGAGTTGCGTCCGGGCGGGCACCTGATCTTCAGCCCACGGCTTGAGCCACGCGATCCAATCATTCCACCAACTGCCTGGCTTTTCGTCAGCGCTCGCAAGCCACGCCGCCGGGTCTTCGCATCGCTTGTCCGACAGCCAATAGCTTCGCTTGTTCTTCGACGCAGGGTTGATCACGCCGGCAATGTGCCCACTCGCTCCGAGCACGAAGCGGGTGTTGCCACTGAACAGGCCCGTGGTGCGATAGGCCGATCGCCACGGCACGATGTGATCTTCAACGGTCGCCAAGACATAGGCAGGCAGGTCGACTCGCCCCAGATCGACGGACGTGCCGCACATCGTCAACCGGTTCGGCTCCCGAAGTCTGTTCTCCAGATACATGTTCCTGATGTACCAGCAATACATCGGCCCCGGCAGGTTGGTCACGTCGGCATTCCAGAACAGAAGATCGAAACGCTCAGGCGATTTTCCCTTCAGATAGTTGTTGATCACGTTCGGCCAAATCAGTTCCTTGGAACGCAGGGTTTGGAAGACGAACCCGAGCTCCGAGCCGCGGTAAATGCCGCCGTTGCCGATGGCCTGCTCGCGCTGCCGCACACCCTCCTCGTCTACGAACACGCCGAGATCCCCCGGTTCACGGAAGTCGAGCATCGTGGTCAGCAACGTCACACTGGCGACCGACTCGTCGCCGCGCGTCCGCAGGATCGCCAGCGCAGATGACAGAATGGTTCCTCCGACGCACCAGCCGACCACATTGATCTTGTCGGCACCCGAGATCGAGCGGGTCACCTCGATGGCGCGCATGGCGCCCTGCCCGACGTAATCGTCCCAGCCAAAGTGCCCGCACGAGGCATCCGGATTGCGCCAGGAGACCATAAAGACGGTCAGGCCGTGCTCGACCGCAAAGCGGACGAAGGAGTTGGCCGGTTGCAGGTCGAGGATGTAAAACTTGTTGATGCATGGCGGCACGATCAGCAGCGGCCTGGCCGTCACCTGCTCGGTCGCGGGTTCATACTGAATGAGCTGAAACAGCTCGTTCTCGAACACGACCGCGCCCCTGGATGCGGCGACGTCTTTTCCGACCTCGAACGCCTCCTCGTCCGTGATCGTCAGGCTGCCTCGGCCGAGATCGGCCATGAGATTGTCCAAGCCCGCCTTGAGGCTCTGCCCCTCGCTGTCCGTCGCAAGCTTTATGACGTCAGGATTGGTGGCGAGAAAATTAGTCGGGCTCATCGCCTCGACCAGCTGGCGCGTGAAGAAGCGCAGCCGATGCTTTTCCTTCTCGTCGAGATCGAGTGCTTCGACGAAGTCGACGCAATAGCGCGCATTGAGTAGATAGCATTGCTTGAGCAGGCTATAGGTGGCATTGTCCCGCCATTCCGTCGCGTTGAACCTGCGATCGCCGCGCGCGGGCTCGATGCCTGCTTCGCTCTGGACGCCGGCGGCCGATTTGAGGACATGCTCGGTGAGCTTGTACAGCCGCATCATGTGGTCCGCCTGCAATTGAGCGAGGCCTGACGAATTCAGAGCCGGGCCGGGATCGGCCCCGTTACGATCGCCCTTTGGCGCCCATCCGAGCGAGCGCCACAGGCTTTCACCCGCCTTCATGAAGCCCTCGACAAATTCGTCAGGCATGTTGAATGGCCGATTCATGGCGTTCCTCGCTTGGCAAGATTGATTGGTTCGTTGACGTCCGGTTTTCGGGCCGCTTCTGCCTGGCGCCCTTTGCCCCCGCTTGCACCGAGAGCTTGCCGTCTCATCCGCCGCGGTCTCAGGATCCGGAGCGGACGGTCGCGCCCTCCCTGATTCCGTCGACATTGACGCAGAGGCGCTTGATCTTGTCGTACAGCGTCTGCTTCGGAATGCTCAGAAGGGCAGCCGTTGCCTGGACATCGCCTTGCCTGCGCCGCAGCGCATCCTCGATGATCGATCGCTCGATGTTCTCCAGTTGCCGCGGCAATGACATATCGGACGCGCCGAAGCCCGACTTGTTGATCGACTTGCCGTCGAGGACACCGAGCACGAAACGGTCGGCGACGTTGCGAAGCTCGCGCACGTTGCCCGGCCACGAATAGGCCAGGAGGTGAGACATGGTCGGGTCGTCCAGGATCGGGGCATCGCGCTCGAAACGCCTGGCGGCATCCAGAGTGAAGTGCTCGAACAGCAGCGGGATGTCCTCCCGCCGTTCGCGCAGCGGCGGCAGCTCGATGAAAGCGACGCCGAGGCGATAGTAAAGATCGGCACGAAACAGCCGCTTTTCGCTGAGCTCCAGCAGATTCACCTTGCTCGCGGCCACGACACGGCAATCTACAGCGATCGGCTTGTTGGTGCCGACGCGCTCGATCGAGCGATCCTGCAGCGACCTTAGCAACTTGACCTGCACGCTGAGCGGCATGCTTTCGATCTCGTCGAGGAACAGCGTTCCGCCGCTGGCGTATTCGATCTTTCCGATCCGCTGACGCGTGGCGCCGGTGAATGCGCCGACCTCGTGGCCGAACAGCTCGCTCTCGACCAGCGATTCCGGCAGGCCGCCGCAGTTCACCGCAACGTAGTTGCCGCCGCGGCGGCCGCTATGATTGTGCAGGCAGCGCGCCACCACATCCTTGCCCGTCCCGGTCTCACCATAGATCGTGACGTCGACATTGGTCGCAGCCAAGGTGGAGACCAACCGGCGCACCTCCTGGATCTGCGGCGACCGACCGAGCAGGCTGGCCTCGATTCCCTGGCGGTCCGCCAAGGCGGATCGCAACGATCGCACCTCGAGCGTCAGCCGCCGCTTCTCCGCCGCCCGGCGCACCACCGAGATCAGCTGCTCCGAGGAGCAGGGTTTCTCGATGAAGTCATAGGCGCCGGTCCGCATTGCCTGCACGGCCATCGAAATATCGCCGTGACCGGTGATCAGGATCACCGGCAGATCCTGATCCAGCCGACGCAGATCAGACAGCCAATCGAGGCCGCTGCGCCCGCGCAGGCGCACGTCGCAGACCACGACAAAGGGCATGTCGGCGCGCACGGAGCTGTGGGCGGTCTCGACCGAGGCAAAGCCCGAAACGGAAAATCCCGCAAGCTCGAGCGCCTGGACCCCGCCGATCCGGACGTCGTCATCATCCTCGACATAGATCACGCCGATCGATTGGTCATCGCCCATGCGGGAGCCGCCTCTGTAATCTCAGCCAATGGAAGGGTCACAACAAATTCGGCGCCGCTCGGCGCCAGGTTTCGCGCATGCAGCTCGCCACCGAACGAGCGTGCAATGTGGTTGGACAGCATCAGGCCCAGCCCAAGCCCCTTGCCCGCGGGCTTGGTCGTCACGAACGGCTCGAACATGCGCTGCAGGACCTCGGGGGCGATCGCGGGCCCGCTGTTGCTGATCGCAATGCGGCAGCGCGCGCTCTGCGCCTCCTCCCTGCCCGCCCGGATCAGGATCGACTTCGGCTCGACATTCTCCACCGCATCCAGCGCATTCGCCACGATGTTGCACAACAGCTGCTCGAGCCGCGTCTGATCGGCGATGACGCAGAGTTTTGCGTCAATGTCCGTCGCGACGGCAACCCCGCCCTCCTTGACTCGCCCGGACAGTATTTTGAGCGATTCAGCCACGGCCTGCTCAACGGAAACCGCGCCAAGCGGGCTGCTCGACTTGTATGCGAACACCCGCAACTGGCCGGTCAGGCGTCCGAGCCGCCGCACCAGCTCGCCAATGCGGGTGAGATTTCCACGGGCATCTCCGATTGATCCGCGGTCGACCAGCAAAACGGCATTGTCGGCGGCGGTCTGCAAGGCTGCCAACGGCTGGTTCAGTTCATGAACGATGCCCGCCGACATCTGGCCGAGCGCGGCCAGCTTGCCGGCATGGACGAGTTCATCCTGCGTAGCGCGCAATTCGGCTGTGCGCTCCTGCACCCTGGTTTCGAGCATGTCGTTCGCCGCCTGCAACGCGGCCTGGCTCGCCAACCGCTGCTTGATCTCTCTGCGGCGTTGCTCCACAAGTCCAAGCGCGAGCAGCGCGACGAGGGCGGCTAATCCCGATATGACCCCGATGACAAGCGCAGTCTGCCGTATGGGCGCCTCGTCGTCGAGAAGCACGAGTTTCCACAGCCCGCGGTTGATCGGAAGCTCGCTGACGGTATAGGCGGTGCCGTTCTCCGCGGTGATCCGTGCCGTGCCGTTCTCGGACTGGGCGACGAAGGTCCATCCGAGCGGCGCAAGATCGTGGTTTCCGTAGGGCTTGGATCGCGCGATGTCATCGCGCGTTTGAACCGACAGCGGCTCCATCGGGCGATAGCGCCACTCGTCGCGAGAGGCGAGTATCGTGACCTTGCGCTCGTCGACCAGTAGAATGTCGTTGTCGATGTTGCGCCACGCCCGCTCGAACGAATCCAGATTGACCTTGACGGTCGCGATCCCCTTGGTCGTCCCGCTGTCCTTCAGGGCATAGGACAGATAATAACCGGCGCGCGCGGTGGTGATACCGACACCGAAGAATGCACCGCGACCGCTCGCAAGCGCTTCGCTCACATAGGGACGATACGACAGGTTTTCGCCGAAGGGTGTTCCGGGCTGGTCGAAATCGGCCGCGGCCAGCGTCGCGCCGGTGACACCGAGGACGTAGAGGTTGTCGGCCCCCGCCAGCAGGTTGATCGATTTCAGATAGAGGCTGACGGCTTGCTGCAACGCGGGATCGCCGGGCGCCTCCAGCAGCCGGAACACGCCGGGGGACGTCTCCAGGAGAGACGGGAGATACTCAAATCTCGAAAGATGGCCGTCGAGTCTGGCAGCCTCGACGGCCAGCCGCTGCTGGGCCGCGGCGTGCAGATGGTCCAGTCCCCGGCGGAACATGACCGCATATCCGAGCCACGCCGCGGCGGCGACCAACGCAAGGGCAAATGCACCGCGAATGAACCAACGCGCGGAAGCAGGCGCCACCGAACCAACCTTGGCAGGCTCCTTGACGTTCACCAGGGATGAGAGCTCCGCCATCTTGTTAACCAGCACAAACCCGGGAGCGCCGGCAATTGCGGCAGGCCACTCACGCATAGTCTAACTCTATGGTCTTGCCCCGGAATACGCGATAGGAAAATCCGGTGTAGGCGATGATGACCGGCAGCGTCACGCAGACCCCGATCAGTATGACTCGGAGCGACTCCGGACTGCTGGCGGCCTGCCAGACCGTGAGCCGGTCGATCACGACATAGGGGTAGATGCTATAGCTGAGACCAAGGAAGCTCAGGAGGAACACGAGCACCAATAGCGCGAAAGGCAGCCAGCAAAGCGCGCCGCGCACGGCCGGTGCACCCAGCAGAAGGCGGACCGTCAGCAGCGCAACGCTGGACGTGATCGGGATCGAGGCCACCGCGATCATCGCCGGCAGGGTGAACCACCTGATGCGGACCGTCTCGCTGATCCACGGCGTTGCCATCGAGATCAGGATCAGACCGAGAACCATGGGTGCGAAGGCGATCTTGCTCCACTCGATCGCCTTCTCCTGCAGCTCGCCATGCGTCTTCATCACAAGCCACGTCGCGCCGAGCAGTGCATAGGCCATCGGCAACGCAATCGCGATTGCGCCGGCGAAGATCGGATAATTCCAGCCTTCGCCGAACCCGCTGATGTAGCGGCCGAGCATCCAGCCCTGGCATACCGACGCCAGCATCGACCCGGCGATGAACATGCGATCCCACATCGCCTTCCGGTCGGCCTTGGCCTTGACCCGGAAATCGAAAGCTGCACCGCGCAGGATCAGGCCGACCAGCATGAACGCGGTCGGCAGGTACAATTCCGACAGGACCAGTCCATGCGCCTTTGGGAAGGCGACGAGGAGAAGGCCGACGCCGAGGACGAGCCAGGTCTCATTCGCATCCCAAAACGGGCCGATCGAGGCGACCATGGTATCCCGCTCGTCCGGCGTCGCCCGATGCATCAGCATGCCGACCCCGAGATCGTAGCCGTCGCTCACGACATAGACGAGCAGCGATACGCCCATCAGTCCGATGAAGATCAGTGGCAGAAGCTCGTCGAAGGACATCGACATCATGCGAACTCTCCGCGGCTCTGATAGCGAAGCGGATCCTGTGCAAGGTCCTCCGACGTGACCGCCGCCGGACGCTTTTCCGGCTTCTCCGACATATATTTCAGCACGCCGACATAGGCCACCAGCAAGCCCACATAGAGGGTCACGTAGATGACCAGGGTCAGCGCGATGCTCGCCGATGGAACGCGCGAGGCGACCTCGCTCGTTCGGATCAGGCCTGACACGATGAACGGTTGCCGTCCAATCTCCGTGACGTACCATCCGGCGATGGTTGCCACCCATCCGGCAAAGGTCATTCCCGCGAATAACTTGAGAAATGGCCGCGGCATCAGGGAAAACTCCCAACCGTCGCGCCAATGCCTCCAGAGGCCGACCCAGCTGACGAGCAACATCAGGATGCCCGTTCCCACCATGATCCGGAACGACCAGAACAGCGGCAGCACCGGCGGATGCGCCGATGGAAACTCGTTCAACCCCTTGAGCTCCCCGTCAGGATCGTGACGGAGGATAAGGCTCGCGAGTTTCGGCACGGCCAGTTCGAAATGGTTCGACCGGGTCGCATCGTCGGGAATCGCGAACAGAAGCAGCGGCGCGCCGCGCGTGGTTTCCCAGATGCCTTCAACCGCCGCGATTTTCTGCGGCTGATACTTGAGCGTATTGAGCCCGTGAAAATCGCCCGCCACCATCTGCGCCGGCGCGGCCAGGGCCGCGAACACGAGCCCGGTTCGCAGCACCCGCGAGGCGCTCGCCGTCGCGACGCCCTTGAGGAGCTGCCAGGCGCTGATCCCGATCAGCAGGAACGCGCACGTCAGCGACGACGCAAGCACCATGTGGACGAAACGATAGGGAAAGGACGGATTGAAAACGATCTCCAGCCAATTCCGTGCATGGAACTGGCCGTCGACAATTTCGTATCCCGCCGGTGTCTGCATCCAGGAATTGAGGGCGAGGATCCAGAACGCACTCATCAGAGTGCCCAGCGCCACCAGAAAGGTCGCCCCAAGGTGAATTGCTTCGCCGACGCGGCGGTGGCCGAACAGCATCACGCCAAGAAAGCCCGCCTCGAGAAAAAAAGCGGTCAGCACCTCATAGCTCAGCAACGGGCCTGCGATATTGCCGACCCGCTCCATATAGCCCGGCCAGTTGGTGCCGAACTGGAAGCTCATGGTGACGCCACTGACGACCCCGAGCGCAAATGTCAGGGCGAATACCTTGGTCCACAGCCGATAGGCGCGAAGCCAGTCCAGCTTCTGCTGTGGGTCGGTTGCGCGCAGATGCTTCAGGCGGAAGAACAGCAGCACCCAGCCCAGGGCGATCGAGATCGATGGAAATAGAATATGAAACGTGATGTTCGCCGCGAACTGGATACGCGCAAGGAGCACAGCGTCCATCAGCATCCCCTCCGGGCTCGAGCCGGCGCCGGGTGCGCAACGGCCGACACGACATCCATCTCCTTCGCGACCGCAATCAATGAAGCTTGACGTGCGGCTCGGTCCGCCGGGTGATCAGGCGAGCCAGTGTGTCGAGCGCCACCTTGGCCGGACCATGCAGGGCGTATTCGTGCATCTTGTAGAGCGACAGGTACATCATCCGCGCGAACAGCCCCTCGAAGACCAGGCTGCCGCCCACCAGTGCCCCCATCATCGAGCCGACCGTGCTGAACTCGCCGAGCGAGACCAGGGATCCGAAGTCCCTGTAGCGGTAGTCCTTCAGCGCTTCGCCCCGCAGATGCCGTGGGATCTGGGAATAGAGATGCGAGGCCTGCTGATGGGCTGCCTGTGCACGCGGCGGCACATTGCCCCGCTCGCCCCATGAGCAGGCCGAGCAGTCGCCGATGGCAAAAATGTTGTCGTCGCGCGTGGTCTGCAACGTGGGCCGCACCACCAGCTGGTTGATGCGGTTGGTTTCGAGCCCGGCAATGTCCTTCAGGAAATCGGGCGCCTTGACGCCCGCGGCCCAGACGATCAGTTCGGCGGGAATGGTCCGCCCGTCCGTCAGGCTGACGCGGTCGGACCCGACTACGGACACCTTGGCGCCGACCAGCAGATTGACACCCAGCCTGAGCAGCAGTTTCTCCGTCTCCTTCGAGACGCGTTCCGGCAATGCGGGAAGCACCCGATCCGCCGCTTCAATCAGCGTGATCCTGATGTCCTTCTGCGGATCGACCTGATCGAGGCCGTATGCCACCACTTCGCGCGTCGTCCGGTGCAATTCCGCCGCAAGCTCGACACCGGTCGCACCGGCGCCGATGATCGCGACCTTCAACTGATGTTCGCCGAGCGGTGACGATTGGGCATGGGCGCGGATGCAGGCATTGACCATGCGTTCGTGGAACCGCTTGGCATCGACCTGCGTTTCGAGCTTGATCGCGTGGTCCACGACGCCCGGCGTGCCAAAATCGTTGTTCTGGCTGCCAATAGCCATGACGAGGATATCGTAGTCGAAGCTCCGCTTCGGCGTCACCTCGCGCCCTTCGCCATCGAGATAGGGCGCCACCAGCACCTGACGCCGCTCCCGGTCGATCCCGATCATCTCGCCGATCCGGTAACGAAACCCGTGCCAGTAGGATTGCGCGAGATAGTCGACCTCGTGGGCAGCGATATCCATGCTGCCGGCCGCGATCTCGTGCAGCTTCGGCTTCCAGACATGCGTGCGGTTGCGCTCGATCAGCGTGACGTCGAGCTTGCCCTTGCGGCCATATTTGTCGCCGAGGCGGGTCGCGAGTTCCAATCCTCCCGCCCCGCCTCCGACGATCACGATCCGGAGCTTTCCCGATTGCGCCTCACTCATGATGGCCTCGCCCGATCGCGTTCACAGTCCGCCCAATCGTGTCCTTCCGATCAGGCTCTCTCGGACACCGCATCCGCGGCTGCGACGGCAGCCATGTTCACGATGCGGCGGACGGTCGAGGATGGCGTGAGAATGTGGGCGGGCTTGGCCGCGCCGAGCAAAATGCCGCCGACCGTCAGCCCCTGCCCCGCAGCCATCCGCAAAAGATTGTACGAGATGTTGGCCGCGTCCAGATTGGGCATCACCAGCACGTTCGCCGGACCTACGAAACCGGAATCGGGAAACTCGTGGTCACGCACCGACTGCGACAGCGCCGCGTCGCCGCGCATCTCGCCTTCCACGGCCAGATCGGGCGAGCGCGCGCGGATGATCGTGCGCGCCTCCCGCATCTTGTGCGCCTCCGGCACCGCCGAGCTGCCGAAGCTCGAATGCGACAACAACGCCACTCGAGGCGTGATGCCGAATCGCCTGACTTCGGCGGCCGCCAGCAGCGCGATGTCGGCAACCTGCTCGGCAGTCGGATTGAGATTGCAATGCGTGTCGCAGATGAACAGCTGATGCTGCGGGAGAATGAGCATTTGCATTACGGCGAGCGTCCGCACGTCGTCCCGCGTTCCGATCACGTTCTTGATCGCCGCCAGGTGATCGGCGGTTCGCCCGATCACTCCGCAAAGCATCGCATCGCCGATCCCTCGCTCGAGCAGGATCGACGCCAGCACCGTCGCATTGCTCCGCGTCTCCGACAGCGCGAGGGCCGCCGATACGCCATCGCGCCTCCTGCGCGCATGATACACGTCAGCGCATTTGGAATAGACCTGCGCATCGTGCGGATCGATGATCTCGCAGTCCTGGCCGGGCCTGAGCCGGAGACCGAAAGCCTTGATCTGCTGTTCGATGGTGGCAGGCCGGCCGAGCAACAACGGCTTCGCGATCCGCTCGTCAGCGATGACCTGTGCTGCCCGCAGCACGCGCTCATCCTCGCCTTCGGCCAGAACGAGGGATTTTCCGCTCCCCTTCGCCACCGAAAACACCGGCTGCATCGCATTGCCGGACTGGTAGACAAAACGGCTCAGCTTCTGCCGATAAGCGTCCATATCGGCGATCGGGCGCCTTGCAACACCGGTATCGGCGGCCGCCTTTGCCACCGCCGGCGCAATCATCTCGATGAGACGTGGATCGAACGGCTTTGGAATGAGATAGTTGCGCCCGAAGCGAAGGTCCTCGCCCTTGTAGGCGGTTGCGACCACCTCAGGAACCTCGGCCATGGCGAGGTCTGCGAGTGCGCGGACCGTCGCCAGCTTCATCTCCTCGTTGATGGTGGTCGCACCGCAATCGAGCGCGCCACGGAAGATGAACGGGAAACACAGGACGTTGTTGATCTGGTTGGGATAGTCCGAACGCCCCGTGCCGATGATCGCATCGGGACGAACCGCCAGCGCGTCTTCCGGCATGATCTCCGGAACCGGATTGGCCATCGCGAAGATCAGGGGATCGCGAGCCATCTTCCTGACCAGGTCTGATGTCAGCACCTTGCCGGCCGACAGTCCGAGGAAGATGTCCGCATCCTGGATGATGTCGTCCAGCTTCCGCGCATCCGTCTTCACGGCATAGCGCGCCTTGTTGTCGTCCATGCTTTCGGTACGGCCGGCATACACGACACCCTTGGCGTCGGTCACGATGATGCGCTCGCGGCGCAATCCAAGGCTCACGATGAGATCGAGGCAGGCGAGCGCCGCAGCACCCGCGCCGGAGCAGACCAGCTTGACCTCGGCGATGTCCTTCTTGACCAGCTTCAGCCCGTTGAGGATCGCGGCTGCAGCGATGATCGCGGTGCCATGCTGATCATCGTGGAAGACGGGTATCTTCATCCGTTCGCGGAGCTTCTTCTCGATGTAGAAGCACTCCGGCGCCTTGATGTCCTCGAGGTTGATGCCGCCGAAGGTCGGCTCCATCCGCGCGATCGTCTCGATCAGCGCGTCGGGATTCTCCTCGGCGAGTTCGATGTCGAACACGTCGATGCCTGCGAACTTCTTGAACAGGCACGCCTTGCCCTCCATGACCGGTTTTCCGGCCAGCGCGCCGATATTGCCGAGGCCGAGCACGGCGGTGCCGTTGGTGACGACGGCGACGAGGTTGCTGCGGGCCGTCAACACGTCCGCTTGCAACGGATCCTCGGCGATGACCAGGCAGGGCTCGGCCACACCAGGTGAATACGCCAGCGCCAGATCGCGCTGGGTGGCCATCGCCTTGGTCGGAACCACGGAGATCTTCCCCGGCGTCGGCAGGCGATGATATTCGAGAGCGGCTTCCCTGAGATCCTGGTCCATCGTGTTCCTCGACTTGATTCTTCGGTTCGGGAGGCCGGCATGCGGCCTCAGATCATGTGCTGGCCGCCATTCGCCGATATCGTCGATCCCGTGATGAAGCCGGCATCGTCGGAGGCGAGAAACACCACCGCGCGCGCGATCTCCTGCGGTTCACCCAGACGGCCGACCGGAATCTGGGGCAGAATGTTCTTGGCCACGATCTCCGGACTGATCGCCTTGACCATCTCGGTGGCGATATAGCCGGGGCAGATCGTGTTGACGGTGATGCCGGCGCGGGCGCCCTCCTGGGCCAACGCCTTCACGAAGCCGATGTCTCCGGCCTTGGCAGCGGAGTAGTTGACCTGGCCCATCTGGCCCTTCTGGCCGTTAATCGAGGAGATGCAGATCACGCGACCGAACTTGCGCTCGCGCATGCCTTCCCACACCGGCCGCGTCATGTTGAACAGGGAGTTCAGATTGGTGTTGATGACCGCGTACCATTGCTCCGGCGTCATCTTGTGGAACATGCCGTCCTTGGTGATGCCGGCGTTGTTGACCAGCACATCGACCGGCCCCAGGTCGGCCTCGACCTGTTTCAAGCCGGCGACGCAGGCCTCGTAGTTCGAGACGTCCCATTTGTAGACGTTGATGCCGGTCTGACTCTTGAACTTCGCAGCTGCCTCGTCGTTACCGGCATAACTCGCCGCCACCTTGTAGCCGGCCGCCTTGAGTGCGACCGAGATCGCCTCGCCGATGCCGCGCGTTCCGCCGGTCACCACCGCAACTCTGGACATGATTTCCTCCTGATCCTGATCGGTTGTTCTTTTGCCGGCGCACGGCCAGCCGCTGTCGTTCGCGGATGGTGTGGTGCCGTCCGCGTTCATTCTGCTCCGGCGCTTATGGCCGATGTTCTCTGCTACCGTTCGACCGTCAGGGCGACGCCCATGCCACCCCCGATGCACAACGTTGCAAGCCCCTTCTTCGCACCCCGCTTCTGCATCTCGAACAGCAGCGTCGTCAGCACGCGGGCGCCAGACGCACCGATCGGATGACCGATGGCGATGGCACCGCCGTTCACGTTCACGATCGAGGGATCCCAACCCATGTCCTTGTTGACGGCGATGACCTGGGCCGCGAAGGCCTCGTTGGCTTCGACGAGATCGAGATCCCCGACCTTCCAGCCGGCCTTTTCCAGTGCCTTGCGCGAGGCCGGGATTGGCCCCGAACCCATTACCGCCGGGTCGACGCCGGCGGTCGCCCAAGAGACGATTTTTGCAAGCGGCGTCAGGCCGCGCTTGCTGGCTTCCTCCGCGCTCATCAACACCAGCGCGGCCGCGCCGTCGTTGAGGCCCGAGGCGTTGCCCGCAGTCACCGAGCCTTCCTTGTTGAAGGCGGGCTTAAGTTTGGCGAGAGCATCCTGCGTCGTGCCGGCACGGATATACTCGTCCTGGTCGACGACAACGTCGCCCTTCCTGGTCTTGACGGTGACGGGAACGATCTCGTCCTTGAACCGGCCGCCCTTTTGCGCGTCCTCGGCCTTGTTCTGCGAGCGGGTGGCGAAAGCGTCCTGCTCCTCGCGGGTGATCTGCCATTTGGCGGCGATGTTCTCCGCCGTGACGCCCATGTGGTAGCCGTGGAAGGCGTCCATCAGGCCGTCCTTCAGCATGGAATCGACGAATTTGACGTCACCCATCTTGGTGCCGACACGCATATGCGACAGATGCGGCGCCATCGACATCGACTCCATGCCGCCGGCAACGATGACCTTTGCGTCGCCATTGGCGATCTGCTGCAGCCCGAGCGCCACCGACCGCAGACCCGAGCCGCAGAGCTGGTTCATGCCCCACGCCGTCTTCTCCTGCGGAATGCCGGCCGCCATGGCGGCCTGCCGCGCCGGATTCTGCCCCTCACCGCCGGACAGCACCTGGCCCAGGATGACCTCATCGACATCTTCAGGCGAGACCTTGGCGCGTTCGAGGGCACCCTTGATCGCGACGGCTCCGAGCTCGTGCGCGGTCAGCGATCCAAGTGCACCGTTGAAGGAGCCGACCGGCGTTCGCGCGGCGGACACAATCACCACATCAGTCATGACCATTTCCTCTTGTCTGTCTGTTAAATCTCTCGCGATCCAATCGCTAGATGCCCCTGCCCTCTGCCACGGCGGTCTCGAAGTCTGTCGGATCGATGTCGCGCTCGAGACCGACACGCAGCTTCTCGCGATCGAGTTCGCCCTCCCACCAGGCCACCACCACGCAGGCAACACCGTTGCCGCAGAGATTGGTCAGCGCGCGGCATTCGCTCATGAACTTGTCGATACCGAGCACGATCGCCATGCCGGGAAGCAGCTCCGGCCTGACGGCGGCGAGCGTGCCGGCCAGCGTAATGAAGCCGGCACCCGTGATCCCCGATGCGCCCTTCGAGGTGAGCATGGCAACGACGAGAATCGTCAACTGCTCGCCGAAACTGAGCTGCACGTTCATCGCCTGGGCGATGAACAGCGTCGCCAACGTCATGTAGATGTTGGTGCCGTCCAGATTGAAGGAGTAGCCGGTCGGCACGACGAGGCCAACGACCGGCTTGGAGCAGCCGAGGCGCTCGAGCTTCTCCATCATCTGCGGAAGCGCGCTCTCCGAGGACGACGTGCCAAGCACGATCAGCAATTCATCCTTCAGATATCGGAGGAACTTGAAGATCGAGAATCCGGCGAAGCGGGCGATCAGACCAAGGACCACAAAGACGAACAGGAGCGCAGTGACATAGAAGGTTGCGATAAGCCCAGCGAGATTGCCCAATGCCTGCGGACCATACCGCCCGATCGTATAGGCCATCGCACCGAACGCACCGATCGGGGCCGCCTTAACAATGATCGAGATGACGCCGAACATCGCGTGAGCCACGTCATCGATGAACGCCCGCACGGTATGGGCGCGCTCGCCGAGCCCCATCAGCGCAAAGCCGAACAGGATTGCAAACAGCAGGACCTGCAGGATTTCTCCCTGCGCAAACGCTCCCACGACGGTGTCCGGGATGACGTGCAGGACGAAATCGATCGACCTCATTTCGCTCGCCTGCTTGGCGTAGCCCGCGACGGCAGCGGCGTTGGATTGGCCCTGAAAGCCCGCTCCAGGCTGCACCACGTTGCCGACGATCAAGCCGAGTGCCAGTGCAAGCGTCGACACGATCTCGAAATAGATCAGCGCCTTGATCGCCACCCGGCCGACCTTCTTGACTTCGGAGATGTGGGCGATGCCGGAGACGACGGTACAGAAGATGATGGGCGCAATCACCATCTTGATGAGCTTGACGAAGCCGTCGCCCATCGCCTTGATCCACTCGTTCTTGCCGAGTTCGGGCGAGACCCAACCGACGATAATGCCGAGCACGATAGCTGCGAGCACCTGAACGTAGAGCACCCGGTAAAATGGCTTCTTCTGCGTCACGGCCTTCTTATCGACCGTCGCACTGGTCGCTCCAGACATTATGCCTCCTCCCTCATTTCGCTGCGTTCCGCGCGGGCAGTCCTACTTTTTCTTCTGCGGCGGCAGATCGGTGCAGTGGCCCTCAAAGACCTCCGCCGCCATGCCAATGGACTCGCCGAGCGTCGGATGCGGATGAATGGTCTTGCCGATATCCGCGGGCTCGCAGCCCATCTCGATCGCGAGACAGACCTCGCTGATCAGATCGCCCGCATGTGTGCCGACGATGCCGCCGCCGATGACGCGTTGCGTCGCCGTGTCGAACAGAAGCTTTGTGAAACCCTCGTCACGACCGTTGGCGATGGCGCGGCCGGAGGCTGCCCAGGGGAAAACCGCCTTGCCGAACTTGATGCCTTCGGCCTTGCACTGATCCTCCGTCTTGCCGGCCCAGGCGACTTCGGGATCAGTGTAGGCCACGGACGGAATCTGCCGCGCGTCGAAATAGGATTTTTCGCCATGGGCGACTTCCGCGGCCACATGACCTTCATGCACGGCTTTATGGGCCAGCATCGGCTGCCCGACGATGTCGCCGATCGCGAGGATATGCGCCACGTTGGTCCGCATCTGCCTGTCGACGTCGATGAATCCGCGATCGGTCACCGCGACACCCGCCTTCTCGGCGCCGATCTTCTTGCCGTTCGGGCTGCGGCCGACCGCGACCAGAACCAGGTCATAGAGTTGCGGCGCCGACGGCGCCTGCTCGCCCTCGAAGGAGACCTCAATCCCGGCCTCGGTGGCCTTCCCACCGACCGTCCTGGTCTTCAGCATCACCTTGTCGAAGCGACGCGCGTTCATCTTGTCCCAGACCTTGACCAGGTCGCGGTCAGCGCCCTGCATCAGGCCGTCGAGCATCTCGACCACGTCGATGCGTGCGCCGAGTGTCGAATAGACCGTCGCCATCTCCAGCCCGATGATGCCGCCGCCGATCACCAGCATGCGCTTCGGGATCGATGTCAGCAGCAGGGCGCCGGTCGAGTCGACGATGCGCGGATCCTCGGGCAGGAACGGCAGCTTCACGGCCTGGCTGCCGGCGGCGATGATGGCCTTGGCGAACTTGATCGTCTTCTTGCCGCCTGCCGAGGTAACCTCGAGATGGTGCGGGTCGAGGAAGGCGCCGACGCCGGTCACGACCTCGACCTTGCGGGCCTTTGCCATTCCGGCAAGGCCGCCGGTCAGCTTCTTGATCACGCCGTCCTTAAACGCACGCAGCTTGCCGAGATCGATCTGCGGCGCGCCAAAGGAGATTCCGTGGTCCGGGAGGTGCTTGACCTCGTCGACGACGGACGCCGTATGCAGCAGCGCCTTGCTCGGAATGCACCCGACATTGAGGCAGACGCCGCCGAGTGTGTCGTAACGCTCGACCAACACGGTCTTCATGCCGAGATCGGCGGCTCGGAAGGCGGCGGAGTAGCCGCCGGGACCGGCGCCGAGCACCAGCATGTCGCATTCCATATCCGCCTTGCCGGAATGGAATGCTGCGACAGGAGTCGGTGCCGCGGCGGCGGGGGCAGGCGGCGGCGTGGCCGCGGCGCCCGCGGCTTCCAGCATGAGGATGACGGCCCCTTCGCTGACCTTGTCGCCGACCTTGACCCTGACCTCCCTGACAACGCCGGCATGCGAGGACGGAATCTCCATCGACGCCTTTTCGGACTCGACCATGATCAGGCTGGTGTCGACCGCAACGGTCTCGCCGGGCTTGACCATGACTTCTATCACCGCGACGTCCTTGAAGTCGCCGATATCAGGCACCTTCACTTCGACCTGCTGAGCCATGCTGCCCTACTCCCGATCTCAGAACAGCACGCGCCGCAAATCGGCGAGCACGCTGGCGAAATAGACGTTGAAACGTGCGGCCGCCGCACCGTCGATGACGCGGTGGTCCCACGACAGCGACAGCGGCAAGGTCAGGCGTGACGTCCAGGTCTTGCCGTCAGGCGAATGCTGCTTCCAGTATCCCTTGCACACGCCCATGATCGCGACTTCCGGCGCGTTGATGATCGGCGTGAAATAGATGCCGCCGATGCCGCCGAGCGAGGAGATCGAGAAGGTGCCGCCCTGCATCTGGTCTGGCTTGATCTTGCCTTCGCGCGCAAGCTTGGCGAGCGCGTTCATCTCATTGGCGATGTCAGGCACCGATTTCTTGTCGGCATCGCGGATGACGGGCACCATCAGTCCGTTCGGCGTGTCGGCGGCAAAGCCGACGTGCCAGTAGTTCTTGTAGACCAACGTGTCGCCGTCGAGGCTGGCATTGAACTCCGGAAACTTCTTCAGCGCCGCGACGGCTGCCTTCACCATGAACGGCAGCAGCGAGAGCTTCACGCCGCTCTTCTCCAGCTCCTTGTTCATCTTGACCCGGAACTGCTCGAGCTCGGTGATGTCGGCCTCGTCATGGGTCGTGACATGCGGGATGACGACCCAGTTGCGATGCAGATTGGCTGCCGAAATCTTCTTGATGCGACCGAGCTCCTTGCGCTCGACCGGGCCAAATTTTGCGAAATCGATCTTGGGCCAGGGCAGCAGATCGATGCCGCCGACACCGCCCCCGCTTGCGGGCGCCGCCTGCGGCTTGGCGGCGGACGCCCCGCCCTTGGCAACGGCCTCGACGTCTTCGCGAACGATACGGCCGTGACTACCGGAGCCTTTGACCTTGCCGAGATCGACACCCATCTCGCGTGCCAGCTTGCGCACCGCCGGTCCGGCATAGGCGAGCGCGAAGGCCTTTTCGTCGACCCCGCCGACTTGCGCCACGGGAGCCGCTGCGGGCGCCGACGACACTGCTGCAGGCGCAGGCGCCGCAGAGGCGGCCGTCGTGGACGCATCGCTGGTCGCGAGCACGAGAATGATCGCGCCCTCGCTGACCTTGTCGCCGGTCTTGACCTTGATCTCGCGCACGGTCCCCGAGAGGGGCGCCGGCACTTCCATCGTCGCCTTGTCGGATTCCAGCGCGATCAGCGGATCCTCAGCCTTGACGCTGTCGCCGGGCTTGACGAAGATTTCAATGACCGGAACGTCCTTGAAGTCGCCGATATCCGGAACGCGCACCTCGGCGACACCGGCCGGCGCGCTAACCGGCGACGGCGGTGCGCTGACGACGGGGCGAGTCTCGACCTGCTCGGCGCCCGCGCCCTCGAACTGCACGATCACCACGCCTTCGCTGACCTCGTCGCCAACCTTGACGACCACGGCCTTCACCACGCCATCGCGCGGCGACGGCACTTCCATGGTTGCCTTGTCGGATTCCAGCGCAACCAGCGGGTCCTCCGCCTTCACCTTGTCGCCCGGCTTGACGAATACTTCGATCACCGGGACTTCCTTGAAGTCGCCGATATCGGGAACTTTGATGTCGATCAGACCACTCATCGCTCTGCCCTCGGCTCCCTGGCTCAAACAGTCCAAGGCGCAGCGCGCCCGGCATCGATTTGATATTTGGCGATGGCCTCGGCCACGATTGCGGGCTTGATCGTCCCCTCATCGGCGAGCGCCTTGAGCGCCGCGACCGCGACGTAGTGCCGGTCGACCTCGAAGAAATTTCTAAGCTTCACGCGGTAGTCGCTGCGGCCGAACCCGTCGGTGCCGAGCACGACGTAGCGACGCCCGGCCGCCTGGACATATTCCCGGATCTGGTCGGGGTAGTTGCGCATGTAGTCGGTGGAGGCCACGACCGGCCCTGGATGTCCCTTGAGCTGCGATTCCACCCAGCTCTCGCAACGCGGCTCGGTCGGATGCAGCAGGTTCCAGCGCTCCGCCGCCATGCCATCGCGGCGTAGCTCGTTGAAGCTGGTTGCGCTCCAGACGTCAGCGGTCACGCCGAAGTCTGCCTTGAGCAAATCGGCGGCCGCGATCACCTCGCGCAGGATCGTGCCCGACCCGACAAGCTGGACGCGGAGGCCCTTCTTCGCGGTCTCGCCTCCGTTCTTCAGGAGATAGAGTCCCTTGAGGATCCCCTCCTCCGCCCCTTCGCCTGCATCGGCAAGCGCGGGATGCGGATAGTTCTCGTTCATCAGGGTGAGGTAGTAGTAGACGTCCTCCTGCGCCTCGTACATCCGGCGCATGCCTTCGCGGACGATCGTCACGACCTCATAGGCGAAGGTCGGATCGTAGGAGATGCAGTTCGGGATGGTCGCGGCGAGCACGTGGCTGTGGCCGTCCTCGTGCTGCAATCCCTCGCCGTTCAGCGTAGTCCGGCCGGCGGTGCCGCCGAGCAGGAAGCCGCGGGCCCGCATGTCGCCTGCAAGCCAGGCGAGATCGCCGACGCGCTGCAAGCCGAACATCGAGTAGTAGATGTAGAACGGGATCATCGGCACGTTGTTCGTCGAGTAGGACGTCGCCGCAACGATCCAGCTCGACATCGCGCCGCCCTCGTTGATTCCCTCCTGGAAGACCTGTCCGCTCTTGTCTTCGCGGTAGTACATCAGCTGATCGGCGTCCTGCGGCCTGTAAAGCTGGCCGACCGACGAGTAGATGCCGAGTTGCCGGAACATGCCCTCCATGCCGAAGGTGCGGGATTCGTCCGGTACGATCGGCACGATGTGCCTGCCGATCACCTTGTCGCGCACGAGCGCACCGAGCAACTGCACGAAGGCCATCGTCGTCGAGATCTCGCGCTCGCCGGTGTTTTCGAGCAGCCGCTGGAACGTCGAGAGCGGCGGAATTTGCAAGGACGCGGATTTCCGCCGGCGTTGCGGTAGGTAGCCGCCGAGCTTTTCGCGCTGCGCCCGGAAATACTTCATCTCCGGACCATCTTCCGGCAACCGGAGGAAAGGCACCTTGGCCAGGTCCGCGTCGGCGACCGGCACCTGGAAACGGTCACGAAAGCCGCGCAGCGCGTCCTGCGTCATCTTCTTCGCCTGATGGGCGATCATCTGGCCCTCGCCGGACTCGCCCATGCCGTAGCCCTTGACGGTCTTCGGCAGAATGACCGTGGGCTGGCCCTTGTGGTTCACGGCCGCGGTGTAGGCGGCAAAAACCTTCTCGGGATCGTGGCCGCCGCGCGCAAGCTGCCAGATCTCGTCGTCGCTCATGTCAGAGACGAGCTGCTTGGTTTCCTCGTACTTGCCAAAGAAGTGTTCGCGAATGTAGGCGCCGCTCTTGCTCTTGAAGTCCTGGTATTCGCCGTCGACGCATTCTTCCATGAGCCTTAGCAGCAGCCCGCTCTTGTCCTTCTCCAGCAGGCGGTCCCAGCCCGAGCCCCATAGCACCTTGATGACGTTCCAGCCCGCACCGCGGAAGACACTTTCGAGCTCTTGCACGATCTTGCCGTTGCCGCGGACGGGCCCGTCGAGCCGCTGGAGATTGCAGTTGATGACGAAGATCAAATTGTCGAGGTTCTCGCGGCCGGCGAGCGAGATCGCGCCGAGCGATTCCGGCTCGTCGGTTTCGCCGTCGCCCATGAACGCCCAGACCTTCCGGTTGGACGTCTCGGCCAGCTTGCGGTTCTCGAGATATTTCAAGAACCGCGCCTGATAAATCGCCATCAACGGCCCCAGCCCCATCGACACCGTCGGGAACTGCCAGAAGTCCGGCATCAGCCAGGGATGCGGATAGCTCGACAAACCCTTGCCGCCGGTCTCCTGCCTGAAGCTGAGGAGCTGCTCCTCGCTCAGTCGCCCCTCAAGGAAGGCCCGCGCATAGATGCCGGGGGAACAGTGCCCCTGCACGAAGATCAAGTCGCCGCCATGGGTCTCGGTCGGTGCGTGCCAGAAATGGCCGAAACCGATGTCGTAGAGCGTGGCGGCAGACTGGAAGCTGGCGATGTGGCCACCGAGCTCCGAGCTCTCCTTGTTGGCGCGCAGAATTATCGCCAGCGCATTCCAGCGGATGATGGAGCGAAGCTTGTGCTCGATCGCGCGGTCGCCCGGCAGCGCCGGCTGCTGCTCCAGCGGGATCGTGTTGCAATAGGGTGTCGTCAGCGACTGCTCGATCTGAAGGCCACCGCGTCGCGCGGCGTCGAGCATCGCATTGACGACGAACTCCGCGCGTTCGTTGCCGCGGTGCCCCCGGACCGCCGACAGGGCATCGAGCCATTCCCGGGTTTCCTGCGGGTCCTGATCGTGAGCGTCCGCGATCGTCATTACCTTCTCCATTGCATGCCAAGCCGCAGTCGCGTGCCAACGTTCATTGCGGTCCGCATTCATGCGGACACGCGCAATGCCGATCGGGTGATGTCCCGGTCGTTTCAGGTGATGGGTTGTGTGTTGGCTGGCATCTGAACGTCCCCTCGCGCTGCATGTTCTGAAGCTGTCGCTTCTTTTGGCAGATGCTTAAGCAGCATTCATGCCAGACCGCGAAAAGAACGGCATTCGCGTCGATGTCGTTCAACTTGCTCGGTTTTACCGGGCGGGTCGGAGCCCCCGCCCATGCATCCGGGCTCGATCCGTCTGAAGCTCCGGAAAACCGGCTAGAGCATCGCCCGAAATCTCGGATCAGCAGATGGAGGGTTCCGAATGCCGCGCGCGATGCCGGTAACCGGCCTTGCACGTCGGGAACGAAAGCGCCCGCGCAAGGCAGCGCGCCCGGTCACCGCGTGAATCAACGCGGGACCACAAATCATGTTGACGTGCTTCACCGCGATAGCTGAATGTCGGCGACCGCGCGCGGGACGGCGTTGTTGTCGCGCCACGGCTCGCGCAAGACGGAACGTGTCGCACAATCTGAGCGGAGCCGCCGCCATGTTCGGCTCTCGCACATCGCAAGGGGTGGGCGCATGACGGTGCTACTTGATTTCCTCAACGACGATCCGCGAACGAAGCTGCGGACCGATCGGCCGCGCCATCCCGAAAAGGTCAACCGCCCGGACACGCCGCTACAAAAGAAGCCCGCATGGATCCGCGTGAAAGCCCCCGGCTCCGCCCAATGGACCGAGACGCGACGTATCGTGCGCGAAAACAAGCTCGTGACCGTCTGCGAGGAAGCCGGCTGTCCCAACATCGGCGAGTGCTGGGCGAAGAAGCACGCGACCTTCATGATTATGGGTGACACCTGCACGCGCGCCTGCGCGTTCTGCAACGTGCGCACCGGCCTGCCCGACCCACTCGATGCCGACGAGCCCGGCAAGGTCGCCGACGCCGTCGCCAAGCTTGGGCTCGAGCATGTGGTCGTGACCTCGGTCGATCGCGACGACCTCGCCGACGGCGGGGCCGCCCATTTCGCAGCCACAATTGCGGCGATCCGCGCAATGAGCCCGGCGACCTCAATTGAAATCCTCACGCCTGATTTCCTGCGCAAGCACGGCGCACTCGAGACGGTCGTTGCCGCAAGGCCAGATGTGCTCAATCACAATCTGGAAACGGTGCCGTCAAAATATCTCGCGGTGCGTCCAGGTGCGCGCTATTTCCATTCGGTCCGACTCCTGCAACGCGTGAAGGAGCTCGACCCGCGCATCTTCACCAAATCGGGAATCATGGTCGGCCTCGGCGAGGACCGCAGCGAGGTGCTGCAGTTGATGGACGATCTGCGTTCCGCCGACGTCGATTTCCTGACCATCGGCCAGTATCTCCAGCCGACGCGCAAGCACCATGCCGTGATGCGCTTCGTGCCCCCTGATGAATTCGAGGCCTATCGGAAGACCGCCTATGCCAAGGGATTTCTCATGGTCTCGGCCACGCCACTGACGCGATCCTCACACCACGCCGGTGACGACTTCCGCAAGCTGCGCGAGCGCCGAAGCATTTAGCTATCTATGCGGCTCGATCGCGCTTCTCCACAAACCAACACCTAGCGCAAACCGACGCTCAGATTCACAGCCGTAGCTCAGGCTGAGCGGATTGGCAGGCAATATACGCTCGTCGTGCTCTCAAACGGATGGAGGCCGTTGGCGCTCTCGAGATTTTCTTTGATCTCCCGGTGCACACGTCGTGCGCACGCCGCTTCCTAACCGATTGAAAAAGTAGAACTCTCGCTCCAATCCAACATCGGGGCCATGGAAAACTTCCGATCTAACCCGTTAATTTTACTGAGATATTCCGCCTCTGCCCGACCCTTGATGTGATTGGAACGATTAAGAAATCTGGTGTGACGAGGCTTCCGCAACCTGGCTCTTCTAGAACCACATATGCACGAATTGGAAGTGGAAATCGCGTCTTCGGAGTCCCGGTGAACGCGTCACGCAAACGCTCAGCGAGAGGGCACACGCCACTCATAGGACACGCATCAAAGGCCCTCGAGCACTCAGCTTGGAGATATCGGCTTCGATCATGTCGGTCGGTCATGTGAATCCAGGTTGCGCAGACGCTGCGCCATTCAATCGCGACCGCGCAGACCGAAGTTTCCGTCCCTGGTCAGACGACACACCCGGTTGCTCACATCCGCGCATGATCCGCTTGTCTTGTGTGAATTACATTTGTCACAAGGACAGATCATATGTATAGTTGATTGAGATGACACAAGCGGCTTAAGCGGCATCGTCAGCCAGGGAGGGCGCCGGAAGCTTCAGATCTCACGACTACAATGACCACTCCGCGCGGCGCGGGGCAGCGCATTCGATTCGAACGACAGACCGCTGCGCGCCCAACGCACGGCATGACACGCGACCCAAAGCAGAGGCGTCATGGTCCGAGTTATTCAGATTTCCGATACGCATCTCAGCCCGAGCAAGCAGCACTTCGACGCGAACTGGGCGCCACTTGCCCGTTGGATCGCGCAGCATAAGCCAGATCTCGTCATACATACCGGCGACGTGACGGTCGATGCGGCCGATCAGGAAACCGACGCAGCATATTGCGCGACCCAACTGGCCTCGCTCGGCGTCCCTGTCGTGGCGGTTCCGGGAAATCATGACGTCGGCGAGGTCGGCAATCCGCATCAGCCGGTAAATGGCGAGCGGCTCGATCGCTTTCGCCGCCACTTCGGCGACGACCGCTGGCTACGCGATGTGGACGGTTGGCGCCTGATCGGCCTCAATTCGATGATCTTCGGCGGCGGCCCCGAAGAGGCGCGGCAGACCGAATGGCTCGAGGCCGCGATGGCCGATGCTGCGGGGCGTCGCCTTGCCTGGTTCACCCACCGGCCGCTGTTCATAGAATTACCGACCGAGGCCGACACCGGTTACTGGTCGGTCAAGCCGGAGCCGCGCCGCGCCCTTCTCGATCTGCTGCAACGCTACCAGGTGGAGATCGTGGCCAGTGGACATCTGCATCGCTGGCACGAAATCCGGCTGAACGGCACGCACTACATTTGGGGGCCGGCGGCCGGCTTTCTGGTCGGTGAGAAACTGGCGCCGCCGATGAGCGGCGCTGCACGGCTTGGGGCGGTGGTCTACGACATCGACGGCGAAAATATCGACGTGAGCATTCGTCCGGTGCCCGGCCTCACCGATTACTGGATCGACGACGTCGTGCACGAAGTCTATCCACCGCGCGATGCTGAGGCGTGATCTGCGATGGCCGGCCTCACATTGCGCGGCATCCATAAGGCTTTCGGCGACACATCCGTCCTCAACGACATCGACCTCGATATTGCGGACGGCGAATTTCTGACGCTGGTTGGCCCCTCCGGCTGTGGCAAGTCGACGCTCCTGCGCATCATTGCCGGCCTCGAATCGCAGGACCGCGGTTCGGTGTCGATCGGCGGGACTTCGGTCGACCATATGCGGCCTCACGAGCGCAGAATCGCCATGGTGTTCCAGAATTACGCGCTCTATCCCCACATGTCGGTGTTCGACAACATAGCGCTGCCGCTCACCATGACGCGCCTCAACCTGTTCGAGCGCCTGCCCTTGATGCGTCATTTGTCGCTCCGCCGCAGTCGCGTCATGGACGAGATCGCGCGCGAGGTGCGGGCCGTCGCGGAGCAGCTTCGAATCGACACCTTCTTTCACCGCCGCCCCGGACAGCTTTCGGGCGGTCAACGGCAGCGCGTCGCGCTCGGCCGCGCAATGGTGCGTCATCCGCAGGCTTTCCTGATGGACGAGCCATTGTCGAACCTCGACGCCAAGCTGCGTGTGCACATGCGTGGCGAGCTGACCGAGCTGCACGCGCGTCTCGGCGCCACGATGATCTACGTGACACACGACCAGATCGAAGCGATGACGATGTCCGATCGCCTTGCCGTGATGGATCACGGCAACATACTCCAGCTCGGCACCCCCGCCGAGGTCTACGAACGGCCCGCCACGACTGCGGTCGCGCAGTTCATTGGCAGTCCGGCGATCAATCTATTTCCGGCCCATGTGGGCCCCGGCGGCCAGGTCGAGCTGCTCGGCCGGACGCTGCCGATCGATGTCCGCAACGCGCCGACGCCGGAACTGACGGTCGGCATGCGTCCGGAAGCAATGCGGATCGGAGGCGGACCGTGCGCCGTCACGTGCAGGTTCCGGCGCCGCGAGAATCTGGGCTCGGAAAGCATCCTTCACTTCGATCTCGTGGCCTCCCCGGAAGTGGCGGTGCTCTGCCGGGTCGACAACAGCATCCCGATCCCCGAGGGCGAAGTCCCGCTAGCCTTCGAGCCAAGGGATTGTCACGTGTTCGACCACAACGGTCAACGCATCGAGGTGGAAAGCCGCAATGCAGCCGGTCGAGACCTGCGCCGCGCGAGCGAGGTCCGATGACCACGGTCGCGGTTCAAATCACTCCGCTCGACGCGGCGCCGCCAGCCGGCCGCCAGCGATGGGTCGAGCGGTTCGCGGGCTTGGGCTTTGCCGCGCCGGCCTTCATCCTGCTGGTCCTGACGAATCTGGCGCCGCTGGCTGCTCTCGCCTTCCTGAGTTTCACCAACTACGAGCTGGGTGCGCTCGACTTCTCGTTCGTCGGCTTCAAAAACTTCGGCGCGGCGCTGCAGGATCCCGTGATTCGTCGCTCGGTGACCAATACCCTGCTCTACGTGGCGATTGTCGTGCCCGGCGGCGTCCTGATCTCGCTGCTGGTCGCACTCCTGATCCACCAGCGCAAGCGCACGCGCAGCCTCTATGAGGTTATCTATTTTCTCCCCGTCACCTCGACGCTCATCGCAATGGCCACGATGTGGCAGTTCCTGCTGCACCCGACCCTGGGGCTCATCAATCAGGCGCTCAAGGGACTGGGGTTCGCGGAGACAGCTTTCCTGAGCGAGCCGCGCCTCGTCATCCCGACGCTCGCCGCGATCGGCATCTGGCAGCTCGTCGGCTTCAACATGGTGCTGTTTCTCGCCGGCCTCTCGGCTATTCCCCGCGATCTCTACGAAGCCGTCGATATCGATGGCGCGAGCCACCCCATTGACCGCTTCCTGAAAGTGACGTGGCCGATGCTCGGTCCGACGACGATGTTCGTGACCGTGACGACCTTCATCACCGCCTTCAAGATCTTCGACACGGTTGCGGTGATGACGCGTGGAGGCCCCGGAGGCGCATCCGAGGTGCTGCTGTATGCCATCTATCTGGAGGGGTTTCAGTACTTCCACATGAGCTATGCGGCGACGCTCACGCTGATCTTCCTGGCGTTCACCCTCGTGTTCTCGGCGCTGCAGACCTTCATCCTCGACCGACGGGTGCACTATTGAAGCGCACATCGGCCACGATCACTCGCCCGCCGACGCCGGTGGCGATCCGGATGCGGCGCCTCGTGTCGCTTGCGCTCGTCCATGCGGTGCTGATCGGCGGCGCCGTCTTCATGCTGCTGCCGTTCGTTTTCATGCTGACGAGCGCGATCAAGCCGCCGGGCGAGATCTTCGAGGCGACGTTCCGGCTCTGGCCGCGCCAGTTCTACGGATGGCAGAATTTCGAATCTGCCCTGAGCACCGCGCCACTGCTGCGTTTTCTGCTCAACGGACTCATCGTCTGCGGCGGAATCCTCGTCGTCCAGCTGCTGGTCGCAATTCCCTGCGCCTATGCGCTCGCCAAGCTGAAGTTTCCGGGACGGCCGATCCTGTTTTCGCTGGTCCTGCTCGGACTCTGCATTCCGGTCCAGGCGCCCTCGCTCCCGCTCTACATCGCGTTCGCCGAACTCGGCATCCTCAACACCTACCTCTCGATGATGATGCCCTTCTTCCTGTCGGTGTTCGCGATTTTCCTGTTCCGCCAGTTCTTCAAGTCCTATCCGGATGAGATCATCCAGGCCGCGCGGCTCGACGGCGTCGGTGAGTTAGAAATCGTGTGGCGCATCGTCGTGCCGAGCGCATGGCCGGCGATCGCGGCGTTTTCGATCTTCTCTGTCGTGGCGCACTGGAACGACCTGTATTGGCCGCTCATCGTCGTCTCCGACACCAAGCTCGCGACGCCGCCGCTCGGCATGATGTATTTCGCCGATTCCGAGTTGGGCTCGAATTACGGGGCGCTCGCCGCCGGCGCCACCATCATCACGGCGCCGCTGGTCATCGCGTTCCTGATCGCGCGGCGGCATTTCCTTGCCGGCATCACGATGACCGGAATCAAATGACTTCAACAACCGCTAGGGAGACACCGTCATGCTGCATCGCCGAGACCTCCTGAAAAGCGCCGCGGCCGTTGGGACGACCGCGCTTTCAAGCCCACTCCTGACGCGATCGGCCCACGCGCAGGACGTTACGCTGGATGTCCTTTATGCCTTTCCTGCCTTCGCGAAATTCCATGAGCCGATCGCCCAGGAGTTCATGAAGCGGCAGTCGGGCATCAAGATCCAGTTCCGGGCGCCGGCGGCGAGCTATGACGAAGGTCATCAGACCATGCTGCGGCAGGCCGTCACCAACCAGCTGCCCGACGTCTACTATTCGGGTTATCACCTCCTCGCCGAGCTCGTGCGCACGCTGGTGAAACGCAACCAGATCACCGAGGTCGCCTCGCTGCTGCAGAAGGAGGACGCCGCCTGGCGCAAGGCCAACTATTCCGACGGAATCCTGGCCCTCGGGGCGGTCGACGGCAAGATCTACGGCCTCGCATTCAATGCGTCGTTGCCGGTCATCTATTTCAACACGCAGCTCGTGAAGGAGGCGGGCGGCGATCCGGACAGGATGCCCGACAACTGGACGGACATGATCGCGCTCGCCGTCAACATCAAGAGCAAGGGATCCGATGTCGCCGGCATAGCCTATAACATCCATGACTGGCCCGACGACTGGCTATTCCGTTCCCTGATCCTGCAAGGTGGCGGACAGATGCTCGACGCGTCGGAAACCACTGCCGGTTTCGGCAAGGATGCCGGGCTGAAGGCTCTGGTCCACTGCCGGCGGTTCGTGGCCGATGCCAAGATGCCGCTGATCGATTGGGACTCCTCGCGCCAGCAGTTCATCGCCGGGAAAATCGGCATCTTCGCCGACACGCCGGCCCGGTTGCGCCAGGTCACGGATCTGATCGGCGACAAGTTCACCTTGCGCACCTGCACCTTCCCGATCGACGACAAGCAGAAAGGTGGGCTGCCCACCGGCGGCAACGCGGCAATCATCACGGCGAAAGATCCGGCGAAGCAGCGGGCCGCCTGGGAGTTCCTGAAATTCGTGAGCGGACCTGAAGCGCAGAAAATCGTGGTGGAGACAACGGGCTACATGCCGACCAATTTGCGCGCCTCGGGGCCCGACTTCCTGGCTCCGTTTTACGACAAGAACCCGAACTTCCGCACCGTGTCGCAGCAGATCGAGCGCGCGAAGCCATGGCAGGGCTATCCGGGCGGACAGTCCGTGAAGATCTGGCGCACGCAGCGCGAGATCATCCATGCCGTCATGCGCGGCGAGACGACCGCCGAGGCCGGGCTCGATCGCATGGTCAAGGAAAGCAACGCCTTAATGAAGAGTTCGTAAGCAACGGACAGCCGGCCACAGCAGGTGGCCAAGCGCTGCTAAAGGCCCTTCTCCCCGGAACAGGACTGCCGTGTTCATCATTGCCCAGCTGAGCGATTTCCATGTGCGTCCGCATGGCAAGAAAGCTTACGGCGACATCGATACCAACGCGATGTTTCACGACGCGATCGACGCCGTGCTGAACCTCGGTCCGCAACCCGACTGCGTCGTGGTCAGCGGCGATCTGACCGACTGCGGGCTCGAGGAGGAATACGAGATTGTCGCCGCCGGCCTGGCAAGGCTGCCGATGCCGGTATTCGTCATTCCCGGCAACCACGACCGGCGCGAGCAGTTCATACGGTCGCTGCGACCACGCCACCGCTATCTTCCGTCCGACGGCTTCATCAACTTTGTCGTGGATGAGTTCCCGGTCCGGCTGATTTTCCTCGACAGCGTCGAGGTCGGACAGACCCACGGGACCTTCTGCGCGGCGCGGCAACAATGGCTGCGCGAAGTGCTCGCGGAAGGCCCCAGCAAGCCGACGGTCATTATCATTCATCATCCGCCGTTCCTCGTCGGAGCCGACGGAATGGACGAGCTGGGTATCAGCGACGCTACAGCGCTCAACGCAATCATCAAGGACCATCCGGACACCGAACGTGTGCTGTGCGGTCACTATCACCGCTCGATCACGGTGCGCTACGCGGGGACCGTGGGCTATGTGGCGCCGAGCACGGCGCACCAGGTCGCGCTCGACCTGCGGCCAGGTCGCGGTAACCGCTTCATCAAGGAGCCGCCGGGATTTGCCTTGCACTGTTGGCGGCCGGACATGGGCATTAGCAGCCATCTCGTCCCGATCGGAGACTTTGGTCGTCCGTTCGACATCGCGCCCGATCGGGACGATCCGGGAACCGAGGAGCGCAAGAGCCTTCCGACGCTGCTATGGCGCGCAGAGGCCGTCGTTGCTGAGGCTGCAGCCAGGCTGGTCGCGATGCAATCCACGCCGCTACGCACAGAGCGCAAGGACGGGCTCGATATCGTCACCGAGGCGGATCTTGCCTCCGAGGCGATCGTCGTCGCGGGCTTGAAGGCGCTGACGCCGGATGCCGGCATCCTGGCCGAGGAGAGCGGCGCGAGCCAAGGGGACAATGCGGCGCGCTGGATCATCGATCCGCTCGACGGCACGATCAACTACGCGCAGGGACTGCCGTGGTTTTCCGTGACGGTCGCCTACGAGGTCGACGGTGAGACGAAACTCGGCCTGATCAACGCTCCCAAGATCGGACTGACTGCGCGCTATCTCGCGGGGGAAGGCGCAACGATCGATGGCGTGCCCGCCCGCGTCTCCACGACGCGTTCGCTGTCAGATGCGGTCGTCTCGGTGATTCTGACCTCGCATTTCTCGCCCGACGAAGTCCAGCGGACGACGCGTGTAATCGAACTGCTCGGCAAAGTGGCGCGCGGCGTGCGTATCGTCGTCTCGGGCGCCTTCGAGACGACGATGGTGGCCTCGGGTCGCCTGGACGGCTTTGTCTCATTGAAAGCCGACATCGTTTCGCACGCTGCCGCGTTGCCGATGGTGTGGGCCGGCGGCGGGAAGGTCACGACACTGACGGGGCGTCCGTGCAGCAACGACGATCTCGACAAGATCGCCTCCAACGGATTGATCCATGAGGAATTGCTGACTCTCCTGCGCCAGGCGCTGCGATGACGGAGTTTTATCTCGGAAACAGCTTATCGCGGATGTAGCGCGACGTCGGGGTCAGTCTGGCGCCGCGCGGCTTGCGCCAAACCGCTCGATCGATCTCCTTCTTGTCGCCGACCTTCAGGCGCCCCGACACCTTCTTGGCCAGGAAGATCGCATCACTCATCCGCCGGCCGGTTCGGCTCTTTCTCGCTTTCACTTCCTTCCATAGTTTCAACGGCCCGAGCTTCAGCTTGGGAAGCTCCTCCTTGATCTCGCGACGAAGGCAACTCCTGTCGCTCTCGCCTGCTCGCCTTCGGCCGCCGGGAAACATCCAGAGCCCGTCGCGCCTGCGTCTGACCATCAGGACGCGTCCCTTTCTTGCGACGACCAGCTTCGACGATTTCGCCATTGGCACCCGTCCTGCCGAGCACTTGCGAGAGAGCGCTCAATCTACGGGCAGATGATCGCCTTGATGATGCCGTCGCGCCGCGCGACCTGCTGCTCGAACGCGGCAGGCGTCTGGTCGAGCGAGAAACGATGCGTGGCCAGCGGCGCCAGCTTGACCTGCCCGCCTTGCGCAAGCGCGATGGCGCGCGGATAAACTTCCGGCATGCGCCGTGAAAACTTGATCGACAGGCCCTTTCGACGCGACTCCGCGCCGCTGAGGACGTACTGATTATTCTCCGGGATGCCGACGAGGACGACCCGGCCACCGATGCGGGCGCAGCGCGCCGCATGCTCGAAGCCGTGCGATGAGTCGGTTGCCTCGATCACCAGATCGACGCCGCGGCCTTCGGTGGCGTCCCCGACCTCGGCGTAGCTGCGGCACGCCACGTCCGCCCCGAGGTCGCAGGCCAGTGCAGTACGCTGCTCGACAGGGTCGATCGCGATGATCTTTCCGCTACCTGCAAGCCGCGCCAGTTGCACGAGCAGCAATCCCACCGGCCCGCAGCCGAGCACGGCCACGCTTTCCAGAAGCCGCGGGCGCGCCAGATCCATCGCATGGATCGCGACGCCAAGCGTCTCCAGGATCGCCGCGCCGGCCGGGTCGATGCTGTCAGGCACCAGATGCACGGCGGATCGGGGCACACAGACGAATTCGGCCATGGCGCCGTTGTGAGGCGCGTAGCCCAGGAATTTCACGTTGGGGCAGAGATTGGTGTGACCGCGGTGACACCATTCGCAACGGCCGCAGGGAATGGAAGGATCGACCGCCACCAAAGCGTCGGCCGAGAACCCCGCTTTTCGCGCCGAGTCCGGCGTGAGGACACCCGAGAACTCATGGCCCAGGACGAACGGCCTGACTTGGGTCGGGCCAGTTGTTCCGCCCTCGAGATAGGAATGCAAATCGCTGCCGCAAACGCCGACAGCCTTGACGCGGATGATGAGTTCGTCCTCCGCGAGCGACTTCGGCTCGGGGATATCGAGGACGCGGATGTCACGAATGTCCTGGAGCACCGCAGCGCGCATGTCGACGCCATCCTTCTGAGCAGTTGTCTCCCTCATATTACATATGTAATCCTTAAGTGACAAATGCTTTTGCACGCCGTTCGGCGCGCACGGGGCCTCGCGCCCTCGGTGCCGAAGGCGTGGATCCCCTCTTCGTTGTGAGAAAGCGGCTATTTCTGCTTGTCGATCAGTTTCAGCGCGGCGACGGCGGTGTTCTCGTCCGTCACCAGCACCTTGCCGATCCGCCCGCGCAGCACCGCGGCGATGATCGGCGCCTTGTTGAGCCCCCCGGCGATCAGCATCGACGTCGGCACGCGCGCCAGCTTCTCGAGCGGCAGCGCAATGGCGCGGCTGTTGATGCCGTGATCTATGGGCCGGCCGGTCTTGTCGAGAAATTGCGCCAGGACGTCGCCGACGGCGCCTGCCGCCCGCAGGTGCTCGGCACGAACGTCCGGCGGCAGCCCATGCCGCATCAGCAGCGAGCGCGGCGTCAGATCTCCCATGCTCAACAGCGCTAGATCGATCTTCTCAACGCTGTTCAGCACCTCCTGATAGACCTCCTGGGCCAGGAAGGTGTCGCGCGAGCGCCGGCTGCTGACAAAGATCGGGGCGGCCAGATAGCTGCACTGGGCGTGCAGCCGGTGCGCGAGCTCGCCCGCAATCTCGAAGGTGTTGAGCTCGAGTCCCCGCGACAGGCCCCCCATCATGGAGACGATGGAGAGCTCGGGATAGTCCGCCGGCGTGACGTAACGGATGGTCTCACGCAAGGTCGCGCCCCATCCGATACCGATGATGCGCGGCCGCTTCTGTTCGAGGAATTTCGATAAATACGCGCCCGCCGCCATCCCGATCAGGCTGCCGACCTGCTCGGGATTCCCCGGGCTCGGGATGACGACCGCGTCCTCCAGACCGCATTCCCGGCGCAGGCGGTGCTCCAGCTCCGTGCAGCTCGCAAAGGCGGAGTTGAGGCGGATGTTGACGATACCGGTCTGCCGGGCATCGGACAGCATGCGATTGACGCGGGCGCGGGTCAGCCCCAGCCGCTCGCCGATCTCGGCCTGGGTCAGGTTCTCCATGTAGTAGAGCCAAGCGACCCGCAGGATGGTTTGATCAGTCACGGCGCAGCCCCCCGCAGCGGCCCCAAGGCACAGTCAGACGTCGGAGCATTTGAGGCGATCTTTCGTTGGTCGTCAAATCTCTGCGATGCGGATTTCGTCATGCGGCCTTCGCGCCCGGCACGCCATCCTCGACCACAAAGCTCGTCAGCCGGCGCACCGCGCTCGCGGCATCCTTGACGTCGTCGAGCGCCTCGAATCCCACGGTGCAATGCCGGGCGTCGAGCTCCACGGTCGCATAGCCGCGCTTGTCGCCACGCGCGTAGACCAGATGCGGATTCTCCGCCAGCGCCTTGCGCACGCTGGCTTCGCTCGGACCGTCTGAGGTGATCGACGTGCCGACGAACTCGGTCGCAATGGTCGGTCGATCCGGCCGGGCGAAATCATGCTTCAGATCGGCGGCAAAGAAGGCGTGACGGTCGCCGCCGATCACGATCGGATTGCGTCGGCGTTGCGCCACGAGCGAATCGAGGAGACGGCGGCGGGCGTTGGGATAGCCGTCCCAGCCGTCCATCCAGAAGTGAGCACCATCGTCCCCTTCCCGCTTGTCCTGCGCCATCAATGTCTGCTGCGCGACGATCGTCCAACGGCCGCGACAGTCGCGCAGGCGGGCATCGAGCCACTGTTCCTGTTGTTCGCCGAGCATCGTCCGCGCTTCATCCGTCCGGCTCACACAGTCAGCCACCCAGGTCGGACGCCCGCTTCCGACGCAGGCCGATGCCGAGCGATATTGCCGGTCGTCGAGCAGCAGCACGTCGAGCATCTCGCCGAAGCGATAGTGTTCATAGATCGTGGCGTCGGCGCCGCGCGGGCGCGCCGAGGGAGGCAGCGGCATGTGCTCGTAATAGGCCTGATAGGCTGCCGCACGGATCTTGAGGAACTGAGCAGCATCGCGCGCCGTATAGGAGCGATCATTGGCATAATCGTCCATCACCTCGTGGTCGTCCCAGACCGAAAGCCAGGGAAAGGCAGCGTGCGCGGCTTGCAGGTCGGGATCGCTCTTGTAGAGCGCGTAGCGGTTGCGGAATTCCTCGAGCGTCGTCGGAATTCCGACGCCATGCTGGCGGACGTGGCGCGATCCCCAGGATTTCTCGTAGATATAGTCGCCCAGATGTACGACGAGGTCGAGATCACGCGCGGCCATGTCGCGGTAGGCGGTAAAATAGCCTTGCTCGTATTGCTGGCAGGATGCGAAAGCAAAACGTAAAGGCCGCGCCGCCCTGGCGGGCGCGGTTCGGGTGCGTCCGACCGGGCTGAGCGCCGGGCCGGCGCGGAAGCGATACAGGTAGACGCGGTCCGGCAGCAGCCCCGTCGCCTCGGCATGCACGGAATGCGCAAGCTCCGCGGTCGTCCGCACGACGCCGCGGGAGGCGATGCGCGAGAAGGCCTCGTCGTCAGCAACCTGCCATTCGACGTCCACAGTGGCGTCCCGCATGCCGCCGCCGTCGAGCGGCTGCGGCGCAAGGCGGGTCCACAGGATGACGCGATCCTCCCGCGGGCATCCGGACGCAACACCGAGCGTGAACGGATCCGCGCTGAACGAAACCGGCGCTCCCCGCACGAACCCGGCGGGTGCAGCCAAGGCGGCGCTCGCCAGCGATCCCACGAGAAAGCGGCGGCGGGGAATCATGGGCGCGCCGGCATCGTTTCGAGCCTGCGGCGAATGCTCACGGCGATATCCGGCCGATCGGTCGTGATCTGCCGCACCGGTTGCGAGAGCCAATAGGCGATATCCTCCGGCTCGTTAGTCACCCATGCGCCAAGGCGCTCGGATCCGAGCACCTTGAGGGCGAGCGGCAACGCGAGCCCCAGGAGTGATTTTTCGACCGCGACAATGCAGCCGGGAATGGCGGCCAATCGCGTCAGCGCAGGCTCAATTCCGCCCATCATCTCCGCCGAACGACGGTCGAGCGAAACGAGCACCCGCGCCTCCGGCCACAGCCGGAGCACGGTCTTGATCACGCCGGGCACGAAGCAGGTGATGATTGCACGCCGTTCCAGGCCCCGGCTCTTGATCTGGTCGATCAGCCTCGCTTCGAGGCCCGAATAGGAATTGCCAAGCGCATCCGTCTTGATCTCGATGTGGAGCTCAAGCGTGGTGTCGCTGAACACGTCGAGCACCTCGTCCAAGGTCGGAATGCACTCATCGCCCGCATCACGAAGACGCATCGCCGTCAAGCGCTGCAGGCTGCGCTCGCCCACCGGTCCGCTCTCGAATGTGGTGCGGTCGAGCAGCGGATCATGGATCACGACGACACCGCCATCCGTGCTCTGATGGACGTCGAACTCGACTGCGTCGACCCCTTCCCTGCACAGGTTGCGGAAGCCCGTCAGGCTGTTCTCTGGCCAAAGATTGCGTCCGCCGCGATGCCCGGCGATGAAAACCATGATCAGTCCCTATTTGCTGCTGTCGACAAGACCCTTGATGAACCAGCGTTGCAACAGCAGGACGACCAACACCGGCGGCAACATCGTGAGGAGCGCACCACTCATGGCGATGTTCCAGGCTGGCTCGCTGTCGGAGCGGGGAATCAGGCCCTTCAACGCAATGACCGCCGTTGCCATGTCCTTATCGGTCGTGAACAGCAAAGGCCAGAGATATTGATTCCAGCCGAACAGGAACAGGATGATGGCGAGCGCCACCATGTTCGGCACGGATAGCGGCAGCAGGATGCTCCAGAAGAAGTGCAGCGGCGAGGCGCCATCCAGCCTCGCCGCCTCGCACAGCTCCTCCGGGATCGTCAGGAAGAATTGGCGAAACAGGAACGTGGCGGTGGCCGAGGCGATCAGCGGAAGGATCAGCCCCGGATAGGTGTTGACCATGTTCCATTCGAGCGCGATCGCGACCTCGTGCCCGCTGATCCAGCGCCAGAGATCGGCGACACGCAGCGTATCCAAGAGCCATTGCAGCGGCAGCGCGGCATTTGCCACGGCTTCGAAGGTCGGCACGATCCGGACCTCGATCGGCAGCATCAACGACATGAAGATCAGCCAGAATGCGAGCATTCGATAGCGGAATCGGAAGTAGGTGATGGCGAAGGCCGAGAGCAGCGATACCGCGATCTTGCCGGCCGTGATGCCGAGCGCCACGATAATCGAATTAGTGAAGGTGCGGCTGAAATTGCCCTTGCTCCAGGCCAGTTGCAGATTGTCGAAGAACTGGCCTCCCGGCAGCCATGGCAACGGCACCTTCTGCACCTCGGCCACCGTGAGCGAGCCGGCCACGAACGCGAAATACAGGGGTATGCAGACCGTCAGTGCGCCCGCGATCAGGATCGCGTGGCAGAGCATGTTAAGGACCGGTGAGCGTTCCACCATGCGGCTAGACCCCGTAATTGACCTTGCGGTCGAAGTAGCGGAATTGCAGCAGCGTGCAGATCAGCGCAAAGCTCATCAAGAGAACCGACTGTGCAGCCGAAGAGCCGAGATCGAGATTGACGAAGCCGTCGACGAAGACCTTGTAGACCAGAATGTTGGTTGCACCGGCCGGGCCGCCTTTGGTTACGGCATCGATGATGGCGAAGGTTTCGAAGAAGCCATAGATGAAATTCATCACCGTGAGGAAGAAGATGGTAGGCCCGAGCATCGGCAGCGCGATCGAGACGAAGCGGCGGATCGGTCCCGCGCCATCCACGGCGGCAGCCTCCATCAGCGACACCGGCACCGCGAGCAGCCCCACGACCAGAAAGATATAATCGTAGCAGATGTGCTTCCATGACGCGGCCAGCGTCACCAGGATCAGCGCATCGGTCGGATTGAGGTTGGGGTCCCATGCAATACCGAGCCCGTGCAGCACCTGCGCGAGCGGGCCGACCGCCGGATTGAACAGGAAGGCCCACAGGATGCCGGCGATCGCGGGCGCAATGGCATATGGCAGCAGGATGATCGTGCGATAGGCCGAACGGCCACGCACGATCCTGTCGGTGGCAAAGGCCAGCACGAGCGCGCTGCCCAATGTGAGCACGTTCTGCGCCACCGTGAACCAGAACGTCACCGCGATCGACTGGCGGTAGTCGCTGCTCGCAAGCAGCGTCTTGAAATTGTCGAACCACACGAACTGAACGTTGGTCCCGAACGGATCGCTGAGCAGAACGGACTGCATCAGCGCCCGCAGCGACGGAATGAAGAAGAAGAACAGCAGGATCAGCAATTGCGGCAGCAAGAGCAAAGTCGGCAGGCCCGGACTGTCGCCGAAATTGGCGCGCTTCAGTCCGGCCTCCTCACGCGGCCGCCTTCTGCTCGACCGACGCGAGCCGCCGGCGACTGCCGCCGGCACGGCCTTGAACCCACCGCCCCCGTGCCTTCCCTGAAGCACGGGTGCGCGTGCCTCGCGCCATGGGATGGACAGGCGCAACGTCATGGACGCTCGGTTTCCGGAGTCTTTCCGGCATTCAGCTTTTCGAACTGCCGCAGGATCTCGTTACCCCGCTTGACCGCGTCATCCATGGCCTGCTGCGGCTGCTTCTGACCGGCGAACACCGCCTCGACCTCCTGGCGCTGGGCCAGCATCGTCTGCACGAAGTTGCCGAAGCGAAAGCCGCGGGAGTTCTCGTTCGGCGTGCCGCGCGAGAGCTGCAGCACCGCGATCTCCCTGGTCGGATGATCCTTGTAGTAGCCCCGCTCCCGCGCGACGGCATAGGCGCGATTGGTGGCGGGAACATAGCCGGTTGCGCCATGCCACCAGACCTGGGTTTCCGGCTGCGCGACGAAATCCAGAAAGGCTGCGACGGCCTCGTATCGCTCCGGCGTGTGGCCCTTCATGACCCAGATGGCCCCACCCCCGATCGTGCTGTTGAGAGGCGGATTGATGTCGCTCTCGTGCGGCAGGAAGGTGGCGCTCCAATTGATGGTCGCATTGCGCTCGATGTTGCCGTGCGAGGCGGTCGAATTGACGAAGGTCGAGCACCGCCCCGACGTGAACAATTGTTCCGGACTGAAGCCCTGACCCGCGATCTGCATCACGCCGTCATCGAGCCATTTCTTGAGCCGCGCGACTTGCGACACCACCTTCGTCTTGTTGTAGACGAACTCGGTGCCGAGCCCGTCGAAGCCGTTCGCTAGCGTACCGTAGGGCTGATTGTTGATGGCGCTGTAGTTCTCGAGCAGGCTCCAGTAGAAATCGCCTGGCAGGACCGTGCCGCACTCGCTGATCCCCTTGGACTTGATGGTGTAGAGCTGCTTCTCCAGCTCCTGCCAGGTGTCGGCCGGCTTGTCGAAGCCGGCCTTCTGGAAGTGATCCTTGTTGTACCAGAAGATCGGCGTCGACGAGTTGAAGGGCATCGCCGACATCCGGCCCTTGTAGCTCCAGAAGCTTGCGACGGGCTTGATGAAGTCCGAGAAGTCGATCTTGTAACCCTTCTGCTCCACCAAATCCTGCACGGGGACAATGGCCCCTGAAAGCAGCATCGTCATGTAACCGCGCTCGGCGATCTGCACCATCTCCGGCGGCCGCTTGGCGCGATAGGCGGCGATCACCCCGTTGGTCACCTCGTCATAGTTCCCCTTGGCGACCGCGACGACCGTATACTTGTCCTGCGACTTGTTGAACTTCTCGACCAGATCATTGAGCCGATCGCCGAGGACGCCACTCATGGCGTGCCACCACTGGACCTCGACCCGCGCCTGCGCCGGACCAACCAATGCCAACGCGCCGAACAAGGCCGCAATGAATGCGACTTTCCTACCCATGGGCAGCCCTCCCTCGCCGGGCAAAAATGCCCGCCTTTTACATTTGTATTTCTATCATGACATATGTGTCGAGATGATGAAAGAGGGTCGAGCCCCCTCTCCTTCGGGCAGTTCCGGCGTAGAAGGCGACCCGTGCCTGGGGACGCGGGATCCGGTGGCAAAGGGGCTATGAAGCGCTTCGAATTGCCCGGCCGACCTTCTGCAGCGCTTCGAAGGCTCGAAAGCGCCGATCGGCCCAGTCTGCGAGAGCGGCCTGGGGTCGAGAGATGTCTCCCAGGACCGACATCGCCTCCATCGCCTCGCCGAGATTGGCATGGTCGCCCGATGCAACTGATCCAAGCATCGCGGAGCCGAGCAGGACGGCCTCCGGGGATGCCGACGCAGCCACCGTCAAACCCGTCATTTCGGCGAGGACCTGTCGTACAAGGCGGCTCTTTGCGGCGCCACCGCTGACCACGATCGTATCGACTGCGATGCCCTTGTCCTGCTGGGCACGAACGATCTGCCGGGCCCCGCAACCGAGGCCGCACAGCCCGGCAAGATAAAGCGCCAGCAGGCTCTCCAGATCCGAGCGCATATCGAGCCCGGCAATCAGCGCACGCGCGTCAGGGTCCGCGAACGGCGCGCGATTGCCGAGGAATTCGGGAACGACATGAACCTCGCCGACCAATTGCGGAATCATTCCGTCGCCGCCGCGGGATTCGGTTTCCGAAGCGAGCCAATCGGCAAGCGTCTGCTGCTTCTGGCGTGCAACCTGCGTCGCTTGCGCGGAATGCGGATGCATCTGCAACAGATGCTCGATGGCAGCGCCGGCGGCCGACTGCCCGCCTTCATTGAGCCAAAGCCCGGGCACCATGGCGGAGAAATAGGGTCCCCACACGCCGGGGACGAAGGACGGATCCGGCGTGGTCGTCATGGTACAGGCGGACGTTCCGAACACATAGGCCATGCGCGTCAGCACCGTGCCCGCCGTGCCGCGCGCGCCCACCGTACCAACACCGCCGGCATGTGCATCGATGAGGCCGGCAGCGACCGGCGTACCCGTCGCAAGTCCGAGATCGGCCGCAGCCTCCGCCGTCAGGCCCGCCGCAAGCCTCGTTCCGCCGGGCACGATCTCGGTGCCGATCCTCCGGAACTGCTCGTCCGCTAGCACGCCGAGGCCGACCCTGCGGAAGAATTGATCGTCCCAACGGTTTTCGTGGCCCAGATAGGTCCACTTGCACGTCACGGTACAGATGGAGCGAGACAGGCTCCCCGTCGCACGCCAGGTGAGAAAATCGGTCAAGTCCATGAATTGCCACGCACGGGAAAACGTATCGGGCATGTTTTCGGCGAGCCACAACAGTTTCGGCGTCTCCATCTCGGGGGAGATCGTTCCGCCGACATAGTCGAGAACCGTCTCGCCCGTCTGGTTGATCCGGCGAGCCTGATCGGCGGCGCGGTGATCCATCCATACGATGACATTGCGAGCAGGATCGCCGGACGGCCCGACGGGCAGCGGCGCGCCCCCTTCGCCCAGCGCCACCAGCGAGCAGGTCGCGTCGAAGCCGATGCCGGCGATGCAGTCCGGCGCGATGCCGGCCTGCGCCACCGCGCCGCGCACGCTGCGGCATACGGCACGCCAGATGTCCTCGCTCGAGTGCTCGACGATGTCGCCTGCCTCCCGCCAAAGTGCGATGGGAGCGTTGTCACTCGCAAGGAGCTTGCCCGAGCGATCGAACACGCCGGCCCGCGCGCTGCCGGTGCCGACATCGATGCCAAGAAAATGGCGGTCATCGGATTGTTTGGTCATCTGGATCGCCAATCGGAGAACGCTACAGATCGTTGCTCTGCGGCAGAATGACGAGGTCGCGGATGGTGACGTTCCTCGGACGCGTCAACATGAAAAGCACCGCCTCTGCGACCTCCACCGGCTGCATCAAGCCACCTGCCGCCATTTCTTCCTCGATCTTCTCTTTGGGCCAGTCTTTGATGAGCGCGGTCACGACCGGACCGGGTGCAACGGCGCCGACGCGCAAACCGTGTTTGGCGACCTGGCGGCGCAGCGTATGCACGAAAGCCTGCACTGCGTGCTTGGAGGCGGTATAGATCGGCTCCCAGACGACGGGGACGAGACCTGCGATCGAACTGGTGACGATGATGTCGCCGCTTTTGCGTTCGACCATATGCGGCAGCACCGCATGGATCGACCGGAACAGCGCATTGATGTTCAAATTGAGCATGCGGTCCCAGGCGTCGGGATCGCCGCCAAGCACCTCACCGCCGACATAGGCGCCTGCATTCGCATGGAAGATGTCCAGCTGGCCCGCCTTCTCCAGCACCTGCGGCATCACGGCTCGCATGCTCTCGGGATCGGTGAGGTCGATGCGTAACGGAATCGCCTGATCGCCCAGCTCCACGCAGGCTTTGCTCAGCGCCTCCTCCGCCCGATCGATCAGCACCACCCGCGCGCCCGCGCCGATCAAAGCTCTGGCGCATTCGAGACCGATGCCCGATGCGGCTCCGGTGATCGCGGCAACTTTTCCTGCAAGTTCCTGGGCCAAGGCTTGTCCTTTTCTTGTTCGAGTTATTCAAGCTCGGCCATGGGAGAGACGCGAGCGCCGTGCCAGCGAATCGACAATGACCGCAATGGCAAGGACCGCACCCGTAATCATGTACCGTAGCGACGAGGAGAGATCGAGCAGCGTCAGGCCGCTCGCGATGGACTGGATGACGATCACGCCGAGCAGAGCGGAATAGGCGGTCCCTCGACCGCCGAACAGGCTCGTGCCACCGATGACCGCGGCGGCGATCGCGTTGAGGTTCACATCCCCGGTCCCGGCCTGCTGGCTGGAAGATGCCAGCCGCGCCGCGGCAAGAATGCCGCCGGCCGCCGCCAGCGTGGAGCAAAGCACGAACGCGGTCAGATAGACCCGGCGAACGTTGATGCCGGCCCGGCGGGCCGCCTCGCGATTGCCGCCGACGGCAGACATCGAGCGGCCCCACTTGGTCCGCGTCAACGCGTAGTTCATGACCACGCACAGGCCGACAAACAGACCGAACATCCACGGAATGCCGCGGCCGAGATTGAGATAATAGACGACGAATTCGAGCATGACGGTGACCAGCAGCGCCTTCAGCACCATGCGGCCGAGCGAACTGGCCGATAGCCCCGCCTGCCGCCGGCGCATCGCTGTGCGATAGCTGGTCACGAACATCACAAGGCTCGCAACCGCCGCCAGCACATAGGACACGATTGGCGGCATGACGAGCATCTGCCCGAAATTGACCAGTGGCGATCCGTACGGAAGGTTGATCGAGCCCGAGGAGCCGAGCAGATACAGCTGCAGGCCGAGCCAACCCAGCAGGCCGGCCAGGGTCGAGACGAAGCTCGGCATCCCCAGGCGATTGAACAGAAATGCGTAGAGCGCGCCGATGGCAGCGCCCAGCATCAACGCCGTGACGATCGCCACAGCGACGGGCCAATCCTGACCGACCCAAAGCACGCCGACGAGCGCTGAAGCGAACCCGCTCACCGAACCGACCGAGAGGTCGATCTCGCCGACCATCAGGATACAGACGATGCCCAGCGAGATCACCCCCACCGTCGAACAATCGAACAGCAAATTGACCAGATTGTTAGGCGCCAGAAAAACAGGATTGAGACTCTCGAACGCCGTGCAGATGACAATGAGCCCGACGACCACCGGCAGCGAACCGAGGTCGCCCGACCGCACGCGGTCCACAAAGGCGCTGATCGTATTGCCGAGCGTGTCCGCGTGCCTGACCCGCTCGTCGCTGCGATCGTGCAGGCACGCGGTCGAAACCTGTTGCGTGTCGTCGGTCATCGCCCAAGCTCCGGCGACTGATGGGCCCGGCGCCGGCTGGCGCGGCGCGAGACCGAGTTTTCGTCCGCACCGGTGATCGCGGTGACGAGATCCTGGTTGGAAGCGTCGGGCTCGAACTCGCCGTTGTTGCGGCCGAGGCGCAGCACCACGATCCGGTCCGCGACCGCGCGGACGTCCTCCATGTTGTGGCTGATCATGATGACGCCGAGGCCGCGGGCGCGGACGCGCTCGACGAGGTCGAGAACCTCGGCGGTTTGGGCGACGCCGAGCGCGGCGGTGGGCTCGTCGAGCAGGATGAGCTTCGGCTCGGTCAGCAGTGAACGCGCGATCGCCACGGTCTGGCGCTGTCCGCCGGAGAGCGAAGCAACCGGCTCACGCACGCTCGGGATCCGCGCCGACAATTCGTTGAGCAGCGTCCAGGCGCGGAGCTCCATGGAGACCTCGTCGAGCCGCATCGGATTGAGCTCGCGGCCGAGGAAGATATTTGCGACCGCATCAAGATTCTCGCAGAGCGCAAGGTCCTGGAACACGGTGGCGATACCAAGACCGAGCGCCGCGGCGGGATCGGATAGGATGACATGCTCGCCGCCGAAGGCGATCGTTCCAGAGCTGGGCTGGTGCACGCCGGCAAGGATCTTCACCAGCGTGGATTTTCCAGCACCGTTGTCGCCCACGAGCGCCACGACCTCGCCGGCATGCACGTCGAGATCGACGTTGGTCAGGGCGGACACGGCGCCGAAATGCTTGGAAATTCCGCGAAGACTCAAGACCGGCTTGCGCGGTCCACCCTGCGCGTGATCGACATCCGAGATCGTGGTCATGTGCCAGTCCGTCCTCTCGTCGTTCGTCCCGGCCGCCGCGAGCGGCCGGGACGGACGCAGTTACTGCGTGATGCCGAGCTTCTTGCAGCCGGCGGCATAGCGGCCCGTACAGAGTTGATCGGCCGTCTGGATCTTCTTGTCGATGATCTCCGCCTTCAGGTTCTCCTGAGTGACGACCGCCGGCACGAACAGCTTCGATGGCGCATTAAAGAGCGTGGTTTCCGCCTTGGGTGTCTCGCCGGAGAGGAACTTCACCGCGGCCTGGGCCGCCGCGGCGGCCACGATCTCACTGGGCTTGGAGATCGTGTTGTACTGATCGCCGGCGATGACGAGCTGAAGCGCGGCGATCGTCGCATCGTTGCCCGTCACCGGCGGCACTGGATCGACGCCAGCGGCCTTGAAGGCGGCAATTGCGCCGCCGCCGGTGCCGTCATTGGCCGCCACGACGCCGAGAATCTTCTTGCCAAAGCGGGTGACCTGGCCGCTCGCCCATTGCTGCGCCTTCGGCGGCGCCCAGTCCGGCGTGTCGTATTCGGCGAGAATTGGATAGCCGCTTTTGTCGAGACCGGCGTGAATGCCCTTCTTGATGAGCCCCGCGGCGGCATCGGTCGGCGATCCATTGATCTCAAGCACGCCCTCACCTTCCTTCGCCGCGACGTTGGCGGCCTTCAGATGCTTGATGAGCGATTCGGAGATGGCCTTGCCGATGGCTTCGTTATCGAAGGAGACGTAGAAATCGACCTTGGCGTCCGGGACCGGCCGGTCATAGGCAATGACCTTGATGCCCTGCGACTGTGCCATCTTGACCAGGGAGGCGGCGGCGGTCGAGTCGACGGGGTCGAGCACAATTACCTTGGCGCCCTGCGAGATGACCGAGTTGAACTGCTGTTGCTGCCGTGTGGCATCAGCACTGGCGTTCTGATAGATCACCTTGCAACTTGCGCAGAGCTTCTTCATCTCCGCAGCGAAGCCCGGATAGTCATGTTGTTCGTAGCGGGTGGACGCCTGATCCGGCATCAGGAAGGCAACGGTCGCGTCCTTCACCTCTGCGGCCTGCGAGAACATGGCTGTTGTGCCAAGCAGCGACAGGGCCAGGGCCAGTGTGCCCGTATGTTTCGGGGAGAACCTTTTCATTCGGACTTTCCTTTCCAGAACTAGAGTGCTGTGGTTGATCCTTGAAGACGGGCCTTCGCGGCTCCCGTCGCCGGCGGCGATGAGTGCCGGTGCTCCGAAGCCGCGCGGAATTCCTGGACAAGCGATTCCTGTCGCGGGCTGGATCGGCATGCCCGCGTCATTCTTCCCGTGGTGGTCTCCTCCTTTGCTTTTTCGCCGGCTAGGCCGCGCGTGCCGTATTGATGTTCTGCGCGAGCAATCGCCTGAAGCGCGAAGGCGGCATGCCTTTCTCGGCCAAAAACTGCCGGTTGAAATTGGAGAGATTGTTGAAGCCGACCTCGAAGCAGATGTCGGTGATCGACGCCTGCTCGTCGCTCATCAAGATCTGGCAGGCGAGATTGATGCGCAGCCGCTTGACGTATTGCACCAGCGACATGCCAGTGTGCCGGCGGAAGGAGCGCGAAAACGCGCTCTGCGATTGGCCGGCGATGGCCGCAAGCTCGGCTTCACCGAAAGGCTGCGTCAGGTTCTGCCGGATGAAGGCGAGCGCCTTGTTCATCCCCGCGGACATGTATCCCGAGGGGTCAGGCAAATAGTTCGGGCTCGAGAGCGGACGCGCGCTTCGGGCGCGGGAGAGCGTTCCCAGGATCATCAGGAACAGCTCGATCCGGCGCACACCGTTCGCCGTCGCGATCTCCTCCATGAGTGGCGCGACCGCTTCGCTTGTGCTGCGGGTGAAAAGCGCGCCGCGGCGGGAGAATTCCAGCAGCGAGGCAAGGCCCGAAAGCTCAGGCATGACCTTCGTGAGGTCGCCGATGAATTCTTCGCTGAACTGGAGGACGCGTCCCCGCAGCGGAATGGTGGTCTCCGCCGGCAGATCGCTCACCCAATTGTGCGGCAGGTTGGGGCCGGTAAGAACGAGATTGCCCGGTTCGAATTCGCCGATGAAGTCGCCGACGAAATACCGACCGCTGGTCGCCACGACCTGGTGCAGCTCGTATTCTGGATGGAAATGCCAGCGGACCGTGTGGAATGGGTAGCCGTGCGACCACGCCTTGAACGACTCGCCGCGCCGTATCTGGACAACTTCCAGGTCCGGTTCCATATCCGCTCCCTTCGGGCCGGTGCGGTTTTTGATGATCCGCCCCTGTTCCCTTGTCGGCTGAATTTGCTCAGCGCTTCCTCTCGTTAGGGATCGTAGCGACCGGTATCCGGGCCCGCCACCACGATTTCAATGTGCAACTGATACTTTTTTGATGTGCAGCACACAGCGGCCCCGTAACCGGGTCCGGCGCCTCACAACACCGGCTCGACCGAAAGTGCGGTCTCGCACACGCGCGACGGTTGCGCACAGCAGGTCACGATTGCGCGGAAGGCTTACGGTGATTGAGCTAACTGTTGCCACTCGCATTCACCCCACGGAATGAGCTGCGACAACCGCGGCCGTGCTCTTCAAAACGTACGCTCACACAAATGATCATGAGTGGATTTTTATGGATCCTCTCGGTGCACACGCCGCGCACAGGCAGCCGTCTAACCAATTGAAAAACTTGAATTCTCGGTCCGATCCATCATGGGGGCCACGGAAAACAAAGACCCCTAAGATTCAACGGCTTCGCCCCCAAGTATCCGATGGAGTGAGCATAAAAAGCGGCCTCTCTCAGCTATCCGGCTAAAGATAAACATCCATCGCCCAAGCAGAACGGTCCGTTCAACCATTGATCCGAGAACTCAATGACTGTGAACCGACGGGCTCAAATTTGGACACGCTACATCGATCAATAGATCTGTCTGAGTCGCTCCATAGGGGGTAACGGCGCGTAAGAATTGACGTCAGAAGGTCGCGCCGCCTTCCGGCTCGTGCGTTGCAAGGGAGCTCACCGCCATCTTCGCGGACGATGCGATAGCCGATCCAGGCCAAACCCCGTGCTGCCCTCGCCGATCTGCTTGGTCGTAAAGAACGGCTCGAAGAAGCCGCTGATGTGATACCTATCGATTCCCGGGCCGTTACTCGAAATTCGCGGAGCCGCAAGGACGGTGGATGCGGAGGGCTCCCACATCTGTAACGATGGGACGCTTCAAATCAGCAAGTCATGAGGCGCGGGTACAACGGCGTGATGCGGAACGTTATGAACGGGGGCGACCGCGTGTTCGTCCAGTGCATCAGGGATCGATTTGCCGATGGTGTGGAGGTCCACTTCCTGACCGGGCGGAACGTGCCGACCTGGCGGGCCATCAAGCTCAACTACCGCGCCGAATGTGGGAGGAGTCGCATAGCTATCGAAGCGAAACGCCAATTCCGCACCGCCAATCTCGAAGGCAACTTTAGCCGGCTGTACGGGGTCCAACGCGGTTGCAGCAGGTTGCGCAGCCTGCGGCCAGTTTCCGGAGTCACCGCCATTTGCGACGCTCGGTTTGACCATCTCAGCTGCTTCGGGTGCGTCTTTAGAGCCATGTAAATCGTGCTCGGAGTTGCCATGTTCCACGACGGTCGGTTCTTCCCCGGCTGACGCTCCCGCAACATCCAAGACCGGAGCTTGATGCTCGGCGCCATTTCCCGGCGCGAAGCCAGCCTCAGTCAACTCTGTGGCTGCCGCCTTTGCAGGCCCGTGCTGTGAGTCACCGCGGCCCTCGCTACCGGCCGTTGCGACGCTTGGCTCATCGAGCTCAGCTGCTTCAGGTGCGTCTGAAAAACTTGAGTGCCCCGAATTTCCGCGTTCCACACCATCGGCTTCTGCCGTCTTCGCTGAACCCGGCGAAGCATCCGAAGCCGGGAAATGATGCTCGTTGTCGTTACCGAAGCTGTGTCCTTGCACAGAACCAGATTCAGTCAGCTCTGTGGCTGCCGCCTTTGCAGGCCCGTGCTGTGAGTCACCGCGGCCCTCGCTACCGGCCGTTGCGACGCTTGGCTCATCGAGCTCAGCTGCTTCAGGTGCGTCTGCAAGAGTTGAGTGCCCCGACTGGCCGCGTTCCACGCCATCGGCTTCTGCCGTCTTCGCTGAACCCGGCGAAGCATCCGAAGCCGGGAAATGATGCTCGTTGTCGTTACCGAGACTGTGCCCTTGCGTAGAACCAGCTTCAGTCAACTCTGTGACTGCCGCCTTTGCAGACCCTGGCTCTGAATTGTGCTGTGAATTATCGCGGCCCGCGCTACCGAGGCCAGGCTCAGGGTCGGCTGCTTCCGGTGGTTTTGCAGAGGTTGAGTGCCCCGAATTGCCGCGTTCCACGCCATCTGCGTCTGCCGTCTTCGCTGAACCCGGCGAAGCCTCCGAAGCGGGGGAATGATGCTCGTTGTCATTGCCGGCGCCATTTCCCCGTATGAAGCCAGCTTCAGTCAATTCCGGTGGCTTCGAAGCGTGCTGGGAGTTACCGCCCCCGCTACCGGCCTTTGCGACGCCTGGCTCACCGGGGTCGGCTGCTTCCGGTGGCTTTGCAGAGGTTGAGTGCCCCGAATTACCGTGTTCCACGCCATCGGCTTCTGCCGTCTTCGCTGCCCCTCGCGAAACCTCCGAAGCGGGGGGATGATGCTCGTTGTCATTGCCGACGCCATTTCCCCGTATGAAGCCAGCTTCAGTCAATTCCGGTGGCTTCGAAGCGTGCTGGGAGTTACCGCCCCCGCTACCGGCCTTTGCGACGCCTGGATCACCGGGGTCGGCTGCTTCCGGTGGCTTTGCAGAGGTTGAGTGCCCCGAATTACCGTGTTCCACGCCATCGGCTTCTGCCGTCTTCGCTGCCCCTCGCGAAACCTCCGAAGCGGGGGGATGATGCTCGTTGTCATTGCCGACGCCATTTCCCCGTATGAAGCCAGCTTCAGTCAATTCCGGTGGCTTCGAAGCGTGCTGGGAGTTACCGCCCGCGCTACCGGCCTTTGCGACGCCTGGCTCGCCGGGGTCGGCTGCTTCCGGTGGCTTTGCAGAGGTTGAGTGCCCCGAATTACCGTGTTCCACGCCATCGGCTTCTGCCGTCTTCGCTGCCCCTCGCGAAACCTCCGAAGCGGGGGAATGATGCTCGTTGTCATTGCCGACGCCATTTCCCCGTATGAAGCCAGCTTCAGTCAATTCCGGGGGCTTCGAAGCGTGCTGGGAGTTACCGCCCGCGCTACCGGCCTTTGCGACGCCTGGCTCGCCGGGGTCGGCTGCTTCCGGTGGCTTTGCAGAGGTTGAGTGCCCCGAATTGCCGTGTTCCACACCATCGGCTTCTGCCGTCTTCGCTGCCCCTCGCGAAACCTCCGAAGCGGGGGGATGATGCTCGTTGTCATTGCCGACGCCATTTCCCCGTATGAAGCCAGCTTCAGTCAATTCCGGTGGCTTCGAAGCGTGCTGGGAGTTACCGCCCGCGCTACCGGCCTTTGCGACGCCTGGCTCACCGGGGTCGGCTGCTTCCGGTGGCTTTCCAGAGGTTGAGTGCCCCGAATTGCCGTGTTCCACCCCATCGGCTTCTGCTGACTTCGCTGCCCCTCGCGAAGCCCCCGAAGCGGCGGGATGATTCTCGTTGTCATTGCCGACGCCATTCCCCTGCATGAAGCCGGCTTCAGTCGATTCCGCTGCCGCCTTTGCAGACCCTGGCTCCGAAGCGTGCTGTGAGTTATCGCCCGCTGCGCTGCTAGAGCCAGCCCCCCCATTGATCGGCTCATTCTTCGATGTGAGATTTTCAACTGCCGTGACCGTCGCGCTATGAGCAAGCGCGATCGGTGATACATGAGCCGACCCGCCGGACCCACCATCGCTCTCATCCGTTGTAGCCACCGAATCGCTAGTGAAGGTTCTGGACCTTGTCGCTCCCCCCGAGCCGGTCCGAGCCTGCCCGAATCCGAACGTCAAGCCGTTGTCGGTCAGAGTGCTCCAAACTGCCGCGCTCCCGAGCGCGCTCTCGCTCGTCCCGATAACTGTATGGGCACTATCCGCACTCAGAACAGCTTCGGTTGCGGTCGCCGATGTCAGCGCTTCGAGCTGATCCAGGGTGATCGCGACAGCCGCGCCTTCCGGCTGGCCGACGAAATCCGACTCCGCAATGGAGACAATCCCCTGCAGATGGATTTCCAGCAGGCCCCGGTCTCCGACATCGAGACTCCGATCAGTCGGATTCACGTACACGATCGTTTCGTTGGTTGCGGGATTGTAGATCCAGGCGAGGGTATGCGGCGGTATGGACTTGCTTGCTGCTGTCATATGGAGCCAGGCAAGCGCTCCGAAAGCCGCAAGATTGATCCGGCTCGATCCAGATGCGAAATCGAAGCCAGAGTGGGAAGAGGTCGAATTGGAGTCGATCGGGGAGCGATAAACAACGTTTTCGCCAACGTCGCCGCCCATCCGTTGATCGCGGCCATCTCCGCCAATACCGGCATCGCGACCCGAGCCCGGTGAGCCATGGGGTTCTTGCAGGTTGTGGTCCGCAGCACCATGACTCATTTGGTTCGAAGCGCCTTCGCCCGCGACGCGTTCGTTGCCGGTGGTCACAAGCGCGGCAGGCAGGCGCAAATCGTGCAAAGGGAAAGCCGGGGGAAAGCCGTCTACATCATTGGTATCGGCATCGGTTATCGAGGCCAGTTTTGTAGTCGCATTCTCGCCGGTGACCACCACGAAGCTGTCGATCGGCGCTTTGCCCGGGTCATGCGATTGCACGGCAAGATGGGGGTCATTCAGTGCGTAGATCAACGCACCGGTTAGAGTGGCGAAGGTGCCATACCCGCCGTGAATCGACGTCGGAGTGGAAGCAAGCCGCGGGAATTGATGTTCAGAGGTCGGGTCTCCAACGATCTGTGTGTCGCTGGTGCCCCGCAGTAATGGCGTAGGAAGATTGGGCGTGCTCGATCCAACCGGGCCGTGGTCCTTCCACGTTTTCGAGCCTGCGGATTGCTCTGCCGGGCTCAGCGCTCCTAGTGCCTCCGCCGGGTTCGTGACCAGGCTCGCCTTGGCAAGGAAGTCCCTCTGGGTTGACGTCTCGCCGGATTCCCAGGCCACGAGGTGTCGGAGAATAGCTCTCTTCCAGGGCTCATATTCGGCATGCTCTCCCGCGCGACCGACGCTGTCGTCGTCCGGATCCACGTCGTTCGCTTCCGACGCCTTGAGTTCGTCCGCAATTGCGAACGCCAGAAACGCCAGCGCAAGCAGGCCGAAGCCAGACGGTCGCTGCAACAACGCGAGGGTAGCGAGCACAGTTCTGTTGGTAATTTCAAGCTTCTGAAATATGTTGTATAGGTGTACTTTGACTGTCCCTGGGGAAACGTTTAGCTGGCGCGCAATCTCTTTGTTTGACATTCCTTCTGAGACTAGTCGTACAATTTGAAGTTCCCGGTGCGTCAACAGCTCCAGCATCGTTTCCACTTTGCCGCCGCCGTCAGCTGCCTGGCCGGCTGGCAAGAGATCGGATTGCTCGCGCGACACGCTGCGCTCTGTCATCAGGCGCAGTAGTCGCAGCATAGTGTCCGAGGAAGCATGCTTCGAGATTACGCTGGAGGCGCCAGCAGCAATAGCGGCGGCTAGATCGTGATCTGCTTCGGATTCGGTAAACAACACCAAGCGCGTGGAGAGATTCTCAGCTTTCGCAATCGCGAGGATCTCGGGGACCGTCAGATCTGGCAGGTTGTCAGCAACAAGCGTGACGTCGGGTGTCAGATTCCGAATTGCTTCGAGACACCTTGTCCCATCGCTGCACGATGCGACAACGTCGAAGTCCTGCTGTGCCCCGAGTACCGACTTCAGCCCCTGTAGAACGATCGGTTGTCGATCTACGATCAGAAGCCGGATCCGTCTCTGCTTCACAGATACGTCTAACATGGACTGTGCCTCGGCCCGGCCATCTATGTACTTCGGCATATGGCCGAGGCCAAGCGGGATTATTAAAATACAATTAATAGAATAGGGAAAGAGGCTTAGCTGGCTAAAAATGACTTAAAATCGCAAGCTTTTAAGGCATTTAGGTGATAAATATATCATTTGACCCGATGGCCAGTGCGATTTACCGCGCGGGCGACATCGAGGCGATCGTGGAAATGTATGCCGAAGGTGCCGTGGTTCGCTGCGGCTGCGGGGGCGTCAAGACCATTACCGGCAACGAGGCACTTCGTGCCTATCGGATTGATCGCCTCCGAGAATATCCGGCGGGCACGTTGGACGATCTCAATCCCTGGCACGAGGGGGTCATTATCTCGTACGACCCTGGCGCGATCCAAGCCCGCGTTGGGTCACGTGTTGGCCTTGCGGGGCAAGGCCGGCGTTCCCGCGGACGCGTCGTTGCGTGCCACTCGTTAGCGAAAGCATGTCGAAGGACGATACGCCTCCAGCAGAGTGAGACTGCCAACTCGTCGATGTTAAGGAGGCTTCCCAGCTTACTGCACCGCCAATGCGGCGCGAGCGCGTGAAGGCGCTGGAGACTCGGCTTCAGCTTGAAGCGATGCCGCCCCAACTCGTCTTCAACACGGATACTAGCGGGCCATATACCTACGACGCGGCATGCGATTGTCGGGCCACCCCGTACTCGCCATTGATCATGGGAACCATGTCTGTGGTGGTCGGTTGGCTTGCTGTTGAGCTGGAACGCCGCAGAGCAGCTCGACACATCGGCATGAGTTCTAGTGCCGAGTATCCGTCGGGAGCCAATCCCATGATGGACCATGCGACTAGAATTGATAATCGTTTGTTAGCAGCGTTGCCGCCAGCGGATTTTGCTTTGCTCGCGCCTCATCTCCGGAAAGTCGCGATCGAACGCAATTCCGTGCTCATCCGATCGGGCGATCGGATCGAACATCTTCTCTTCCCCCTCAGCGGCGCCATCGCCGCGATCACGGAGCTGCCGAACGGGCAAACAGTTGCCACGGCGATCATCGGGCGCGAGGGCGCCGTGGGTTTGACGTCAGCGTTTGGCGCATCCGCCGCGCCTGCGACCGCGGTCGCCCGCCTATCCGGGGCCGCGCTGCAGATCTCACCTGCGCAATTCCTGGCAGCCCAACATCGCAGCCCCGCAATCGCATCCATGGTGCAGGTCTTCACGATGTCGTTGTTGACGCAACTCCAGCACGTGGCGGCCTGCAATGCACTGCATTCCGTCGAAGCGCGCTTAGCGCGCTGGCTCCTTCACATCCATGATCGTGCGAATGAAGGTGACCTGCTCCCGCTGACGCAAGAAACATTGTCGGAGTTGCTCGGCGTTCGCCGCACCACGGTCACGCATGTCGTGTGCACAATGCGCGCGTCAAGAGCGCTGAAATCCAGTCGGCGCGGCCAGCTCGAGATTGATCGGCCGCGGCTCGAAGCCGTGGCATGCGAGTGCTACAAGGTCATGAGCCGCAGAATCGATCGGATAGTCTCGCACGGAGCGGTCGGGCTCATCCCTGGGGCTCCAGCGCGCGCCCCCTCCCGCTCGCCCGGTAGCCGAATAGCCAAGACAGGCTCGTAGGCCGGTTCGCTTTCGCGAACCATCCGCACGCACCCTTCCGGTCGTCCATTCGCTTTGGGACGCTCGTTACACCGCGATTTATTGCAACCGACCAGCACGGGCATGAGCTTCGCCTGTGCGAAGCTGGAACGACCGCCCGCGGTCTGAGCTCGGGCATGGGGGACTGTCCGCCTTGCGCAGCTTGCGCTGACGATTCTCTTCTCGACCTACCCGGTCTCTGAGCTTCTCGAGTTCTGCGAGCCGGGCGACAAGCGCTTCGAGACGCTCTCGAAGAAGGGCCGCAGGACTCTCCGCTCGAATGCGGGTATTCATGACACGCCTCCTGATCGAGCCTCCGGGGAGGCCGCTCGGCTGGCCAGATATGCCTTCGGCCTCGCGTTTGGCCTGTCGGAGCACAAGGCCCAGCCTGGCTTGGCCGCACGGCAGCCCATAGGTCTCCTTCATGGGCTGAGAAGATCTTACGGGCTGGATTGGGTTGCGCTGGAAATCCGAGTACTAGCTCCAGGGCAATCGGCCTTGCGCTTTTCCTCGTTCTCTTCGTCTGCGCAATCGACCCCACCATTTGCACTTGGAATTCCAGAGCCGCCGCCGGTTGCGAAGGGCCCTTTTGCATTGCCTCCGCCAGCACCGGCCCCGCCGCTACCGCCAGCCCCGCCGGATGCCCCTCCGGCATGAGAAGATCCGGCAGAGCGACCACCAGGTGTTCCCCCACCCCCTGATGATCCGCCGCTGGAACTCCCCGGCCCTGCCGCGGACGAGCGATCATTGTCAAAGAACGACTGGCCGCTGTCGCTTTGCTTCGCCCCGTGCAGGCCGCCCGAACGTGCAATGGCTTTTGAGGTCAGGGAGGTGGACAGAAGCAGCGTCATGACGGGGGGCGTCACGGCTGCAAATCTTCCGCAGGTCTTCAAAAACGCCCGCCGGTCGTCATCTTCGTTGCCGTCCCGGGTCACGATGCGTCCTCCTCGATTTAAAACGACATTTACAGTATTATATATTAAATATAGATTTTCAACCAAGAATTTTCTTTGTCCGGTGAGAGGTTACTGAACGTGCGCGACCCGGACGGAAAGCCGGCGATTTCCCGTGTTTCTCCCGATTTTTTGCGGCGCACCGTCTCGGGGCATCAATTTGAGTTGCGCCCGAGCATTTAATTTAGTTAACTTGAATTTAACTAACGGGCGCGGGTTCGGCTACAATGGATCATTGCGATGCCACTGCAATTCTATCGGTCCGTCCGGGACATGGAGATCTGGAGTGCGAGCAGCCACGGCTTCTCGTTTGTGATCAGTTTCGGAAGCCCGGGAGGTCCGGGCTTTCACGGCCGCTCCGGCTACCTGGCGAGTTGGCGTCCGCTCCACAATAACCAAGCCGCAATCAAGATCGGCGGCTCGCCCTTTCGAACGTTGGCCGAGGCCGAGGGGGCCTGCCTCAACATGATTGAGCATCTGGCACCGCGATAGGCCGCCCCTCGCGCATACTGCCGAAGACGCGCCAGACGTACCCCTCAGTTCGCGTTGGCTGGATCCTGACGCAACAGACCAAGGGAATCCGGCTCATCTGGCGCTGTATGCAGCTCGCTTCGCGAGATCGCCAATGCCGCGAGAACCGTACGATTGCTGATTTCCAGCTTCTGGAAGATATGATGAAGGTGGACCTTGATCGTACCGTCGGCGAGATTCAACCGACGCCCAATCTCCTTGTTCGATAGCCCCTCCGATACGAGCCGCATGATCTGCCGCTCCCGGTCAGTTAGCTGTGTCAAAGGCTTCACACTGGCCAGGGGGGCCTCGCTGACGTGCCCGTTGTTCGGCGGAGCCGCAGCTTGGCCCTGGGCAGCTTTCCGCAGGGTTGCGACCAGCATCTCCGCATCCGAATCCTTCGAGAGGACGATGCAGGCGCCGTTCAAGGCCGACCTTTGTAACTCACTGTCGGCCGTAATACCGGTGAAGAAGATAATCGGAGCACGTGGGCCGACGGCGTTCGCACGAGCGAGCATCCGCTGTCGACTGAAGTCGGGCAGTGCAGCATCGACAAGCGCTACGTCCGGCGCAAGAAATCGAATCGCCTCGATACAGCTCGCGCCATCGCTGCAGGAAGCAACGACGACAAAATCACGCTGCGTCGCAAGAACGCTCCTAATCCCTTGCAAGACGATCGGGTGTCGATCAGCGATGACAATTCTGATGCGGCGCATGCTTCCCTTGCCTGTTGCTAACAACCCCTCTTGCAGCCGTTTAATCCACCCTCCTTCTGAGACGCGGGAGTTATATCCAGTCAGCTCCGTCAATAACGTCGCAGGGTCCTAGTCTGAGACGGCACCTTGCGGCAACGCTCGATGGCTTACACTATCGTAACTCGCCCAGAGAATGCGTGCAGCACCGTAAGAATGCGGTGCTCAACGCAAAATTCGAAACCGCGGTTTTTTGCGATTCCATCCACAATTTTTGATGGCATCGGACTGAAAATTCACGCCAAGAATGTCATCGGCCCACTGATCGGGCGGGCGTGCCATGATGGTCAACATCCAATTAACTTAGTTAGAGCCGGATATTACCAACGATATATAGGGACATTCACGATTCAAATCTAACATTCGACGAAGTTTCACTGAAGCGAGGCCGTTCATGAAGCCTAGCTCCGGGAAGGAAGGAGGGAAAGTATTACTATTCATCGCTGGTAATCAAGGACAGAACAAGGCTGCGGTTGATCGTAGCCCGTGTAGCACCGACGGAAGTCCCAGTACCGCGCTTGAGGCCGGATTTCGTTAATTCAGCAATTTTTCAATTATTGGCACGGATTCGTCGTCGGCAATGAGTAGGTGGTCACATGTATTCTTCGGCAGTTTTGCGTCAAACACATAAAGCCCTCATCGTTCAATTCACAGAATTGCAGAACTTACGTAATCGCGTGTTGAAAGCAGAGGAGCGATTGCTCGCGCCCAAGCGACGGGCCCACGGACGGAGGGCGCTCAGGAGGCGACCGCCCGGTCGGAGATACAGTCTTAACCGCTAGCACCAAGTACTGCGCTGCACACAAGCGCCGCCGCGCGCCCGGATCGCGCTTGCCCAACCCTGCCATGACCTGATAATGCCCCCTCCTGTTTCGGTTCGGAAGTAGCTGGGGACGGCTTCCATGGGGAAAAGTGACTGGGTCGACTTGACCACAGCCGAGCTGTGGGGGCTTTACGATGAGGTGACGACCGTTCTCAGTCGCAGGATGACCGCGGAAAAGGTCAAGCTCGAAGAGCGGCTGCGCAAGATTGAGGGGACCGCCGTTTCGTCCCCGAACGGGGAACGTCCGCGCCGCCCCTACCCGCCGGTGCTGCCGAAATACCGGAACCCGAAAGACCCGTCCGAAACCTGGTCCGGCCGCGGCAAACAGCCCCGCTGGCTGAAAGCGCAGCTGCGCGCCGGCAAGAAGCTGACCGATCTCCTGATCGACCGCTCGTCCGCACAAAGACGCCGCCGGACCGGCTGAGCCCAGCCGCACCGCGACGGCCCATTGGACCGCAGAATTTACCGATTGTCGTCCTGTTTCCCGTTGGGGGTGCCATCACCGCCGCCATTGCCGAAGCCATTGTTGCCACGCACAATACGGCCGCCTGAACTGGCTATTGCGGCCGAGGTCAGAGAGGTGGAGAGCAACAGGGTCACTGTCGGAGGGGTAACAGCGGCGAATTTTCCGCAGGTCTTCAAGAACTCACGACGATCATCGCCTTCCGCGTCGAATTGGGTCATCGGCTCGTCCTGCTGTATTCCAGCCCAATCCTCAAGGTAGACCCAAAATCGTCGACCCTCAAATTAAATAAGTTAATCGCCGATTTGAATTCCGCGACTGGAGATCACGATTGCGTTGCCGGCGGTGCCCGGAGATTGAACTCTCCGGTGCAACAGAGCCCAACATTCAGCTCACGGTTTATTTTGACATTTAATCCAAAGCCAATTAATAATAACATTTAATTTGCAGGCGGACTTGGGGGCCCCGACTCCAAGCGCTGCAGCCGGAGTCTGCGGAATTGCATGTTGATTTCCAGCTTCACTCGTTGAGCGGCCTCCTTGCGCGAGCCAGCTCCCTGCGCGCCGAATACGCAGCTGCAAGACCTTGGCCGCACGTTGTCCTCAACGATGCCTTTCCCGAGAAGCTGTTGGACATGGTCGCGGCCGAATGCGCCGCCCTCCCGGAAGCCCGCCTGATTACCACGACTACCGATCGCCTGGTCAAGCAGGAGGTATCGGACGGACTGGGGCCGGCCACTCAGCATCTGCTGAGCCTAGTGGACAGTGCCGGCTTTCGAGCATTCATTTCGGCAGTCACCGGCGTTCGAGATCTTCATTCCGATCCGACGCACAAATTTGCGGGAGTTCATCGAACGCCCCCAGGAGGCTTCACGAAGATTCACCGCGATTTCGAGGTTCACCCGACGACCGGGCTGTTCCACCGGGTCAATCTGCTCATCTATCTCAATCGGGATTGGCCCGAAGCTTACGGCGGCAGCCTCGAATTGTGGCCTGCGGACATGTCGGCGCTCGGATGCCGCATCTTGCCCCGGTTCAACACCGTGATCCTCTGGGAGACGCACGGTGCCACTCTCCACGGCCTTCCGGATCCGGTCTCCTGTCCCCCCGGTCGAATGCGCCTTTCCGTCGCATCCTATTACTACACGACGACGCGCCGTGTCGTCGCATCGGGCGAACGCCGCGTGCGGTATTGGGCAGCGCGACCCGGCGAAGATCCGGGGATCGAGCAAATGAGCTGGCAGGATCACTTGCGCGCGCTCCTACCCGATCCGCTCCACAACGTGCTCCGGGCGGCACGCGATTGGATATCCAGAGCGCACCGGTCGAGAACACCATGAAGCCGGCGTCTTCCAGCGGCAACAGCGGGACCCATCAATGACCGCGACCGGAACCTCAGTCGCGCAATTGCGATCTGATGCGGATAAGAGAGCACTTCGCAGGCCAGGCTTCTCACCTGTTCGACTGCGAATGCTGATGAAGCGCGCCCTCGCTGAAACGGGACTGGACATGTCGGGAATGACTGTGCTGACCGAAGCCGCGACTGGCGCTTATGCCGTCACCCCAGTCTTGGCTGCAATGGCCGGAGCAAAGCAGGTCTACGCGTTCACGAAACCTGGCCGCCATGGGACTGTGACAGATGCCAAACGGGAGACGTTCGAGATTGCGGCCACCCTAGACGTCGCTGAGCGCATCGAGATTCTGGAAAAGATCAGCCCCGAGGTGCTTCACAGCGTCGACATCGTGACCAACAGTGGCCACCTCCGTCCGCTTACAGCTGCGCTGATCGACCAGCTGCGCGGCGACGCCGTGATTGCCTTGATGTTCGAGGCCTGGGAGTTTCGTCGCGAGGACTTGGATATCGAAGCGTGCGCGCGACGCAAAATCCGGGTAGTCGGCGTCAACGAGCGACACCCCGCCATCGACGTCTTCTCATTCCTTGGCCCGCTCGCCGTGAAGCAGTTGCACGATTGCGGGCTGGCGGTTCTCGGTAACAAAATCGCCCTGCTCTGCGACAACGACTTCCTTGCCCCCCTGCACACCGGGCTGACGAACCTGGGGGCGAACGTCGAGACGTTCGACAGTGTTGCGGCAGTCCATCCTGGCGCATGGGAGGCCTTCGTGGTCGCGTTGCAGCCAACGGACTCGCCGCGCATCGGCCGGGCGGAGGCTGCGCATCTGGCCGCATGCGCGCCCGACGGCGCCGTTGTGGTGCAGTTCTGGGGCGACGTCGATCGAGCCGTGCTAGCCGCCAATGGTCTTGCGGTCTGGCCCCCACAATCGGTCGGACAGGGCCATATGGGCATTCTGCTGTCGGAGATCGGCCCCGAGCCGATCATACGATTGCAGACCGGCGGCTTGCGCGCGGCCGAGTGGGTCCGCCGGGGCGGTGCCGTCACAGAGGACGGTTTCGCCCAGCTCGTACCATGGCCGGAGGTGACATGACGGAGCAGCTGCAGCCCGATGTCGTGCTCCTCGCGGACGGACCGACGGGCTTCGCAGCGCTTCGCTCGTTGGCTGCGCACTGCCGCGTGGTCCAGATATTCCGGAGACCGGACCAGCCCGACGCGAGCGCGTTGAAGGCATTTGCCAACAACCGCGGCATCCCGGTCGCGGCAATGCAGGACCTGAACCAGCTTCAGAAAATGATCGCAGAGCTGCGCCCGGCGGCCGTTGTGATCTCTTCGTTCGATCGGATCATCCCGCCGCAGATTCTCGCATTGTGTCGCTTCGTCAACGTGCACTATTCACTTCTGCCGCATTATCGCGGCCGTGCCAACGTCAATTGGGCAATCATCAACGGCGAGACGACCGCCGGGATCAGCATTCACCTCGTCATCCCGGAACTTGATGGCGGCAATCTGCTGTTTCAGCAGGCCATTCCGATCGGCGCGAATGACACGGTCACCTCGCTCTACGAGCGCCTCAACGCGATTCAGGAACGTGAGCTCGGCGGGGTCGTCGTACGAGCGATCACCGGCTACCAAGGCACTTCTCAAGATACCGACAATGCCTCCTATGGCTGCGCCCGTGTTCCGGAAGATGGAGAGATCGACTGGTGCCAGCCTACCGACACCATCGATCGGCTGATCCGCGGCCTGACACCGCCATTTCCAGGTGCCTTCAGCCACCTTGACGGGCAGCGGCTCATCATCACCAACGCGTCGCCGCGGCTTGATGCTCCCTGCTATATTGGCCGCGTACCAGGCCGGATCGTGGGACGGTCACCTTCCGAGGGCTGGGTGGATGTGCTGACAGGCGACGGCGTCCTGCGCATGTTCAGCGTCCTTCCTCCCAACTCCGAGCGACCATGTGCTGCCGCTTCTGCCATCGGATCGACGCGCGCCACCCTGGGGCTGTCGCGCCTCGATCTTCTTCGCCGGATCGTCGCGCTTGAAGACAGGCTCGCTACGCTCGAGCGGCTCAAATGCGCTCACGAGTAAACGCAAACGCTCTGGCCAAGGAAGGCTCAGGGCTTTCGCGCCAGTGCCTCATACCCCCTCTCGTCCAATCGTGACCCACAGCCCGTCACGGCCCGGGCTTTGCACGCGAACCCAGCGATAGGGCGTCCGCGACCAGGGCTTAACCTGCAGCGTGAGATTGTCGAGGACGAGATCGCCGCTCCTGGTACGCATGAGGAGCACCAGATGATGTTCACCGGAACTGACGACGACTTCGCTCAATAGCAGGACACGCGCCGGCCAGCCGCGCCGAAGCAACTCGTGGCGCTTGCTCACCGCGTAATCGTTGCAATCGCCACGTGCGGGATTAATGGTCCACGCCTCGCCCGCAAGGCCGAGCTCGTTGCGGGCGGGCTCAATCGCCAGATTGACCGCGCGATTGACCTCCCGCAACTCCGCCCATCGCTTCTCGGTCAACCGGATCGGCCCGCCGCGGAAGAAGCGCCGCGGGCGGCATTCGGCCTGATAGCGCAGGCAAAACGCGGTGTAAGTGAGGGGGGGAAGGGCCGGACGCCCCAGCTCGATGCGCGCAGGGTCCGCTTGGGGGGCCCTCGGCACGGCCGGCAATGCCGCACCCGCCCATTGAACGCCCCCGATGATGATAACGATGGCTGTCGCGATGATCGAGCCTGAGGTTCGTTGCACCTGCCGCTCTCCTGCAAATGCCAAATCGACGCGGGCCGCGGCACGACCCAGCCGAACGCTGCAGGCCGCAATCCGTTGTTATTTAAATTATATATTATAATTTAATTTGCAAGATTAAACAGAATTAATATCAGCATTTAAATCGCGGCGGACACGGTCAGGGTCCGTCGACGCTTGCAAGCGAGGAACTCGGATGGATCGAGAAGCCCCGATCAGACAGGCCCTTTTCATCCGGGCCACGCGAAGTGCAATCACAGGCGACAGGCGCCCCAGAGCGAGACGGACGGATTCGGACCGAACATTATTTTATTGATTTAATTGGTCGCCATGCTCAAATCGCAAGAACAGCCCTCGCAGGCCGGACCGATTTCATATGCCAATTGAGCTGCTCGTCATTGTGGGAGCCGAAGCTTCAATACTCGGCTTCGTCGTCGCGATGGCCCTGCGCGCCAAGCGGATGGACGTGCTGAGCGGGCGATCGCTTGAACAACCCGTGATCTCAGCGCGGCACGACAGGCACGCGCCCCCGCCGATCGGTCGGCGAGCGCGCGATCTGCTGCGGGGGTGGGCGCAGAGACGCTGACGCCCATGTGTAGGGCGCCAGCCCGCGTGCGTTTCGTCAAGCGCTGCCTACGGCTTGCACCGAGCTCAGCGCTCCTTGAATGCACGCTCCGCCTGATCGTGCAGGGGCTTGAGCAGATAGGATAGCGCGGTCCGACCAGCCGTCTTGATGAAGACCTCGACCGGCATTCCTGGCAGCAGCTTGGCGGAGCCGAGCTTCGCCAGCTCCTCGGGCTTCAGCAGGATACGGCCCGTGTAATAACTCGTGCCGGCGCGCTGATCCTGCGTGATATCTGCCGAGACCATGCTGACCTCGCCGTCGATTTCGGGCGTGGTCTTCTGGTTGAACGCTGCAAAGCGCATCGTCGCGGTCTGCCCCACATAAACCTGGTCGATATCCTTGGGTGGGATCTTGACCTCGACCGCAAGCGAGTCCGCATCAGGAACGATCAGCATGATTTGCTCGCCGGGAGAGATCACGCCTCCGACCGTGTGGACGCTGAGTTCATGGACGCGGCCGGACTGTGGCGCCCTGATATCGATCCGATGCAATTGATCGACCGCCGCAGTCTTGCGCTCGCCCAGTTCGGAGAGTTTTGAGCGCGTTTCGATCAGGTCCTTGCCGACTTCCGTCCGCAGGTCCTGGTCGATCTGAATGCTCTGGAGGCCGATTTCGGAGATCTTGCCTTTCGATTGCGCAATCATGCCGGCCAACTGGCTGCGCTCGCCTTCGATACGTGCGGAGTCGCGCTCGAGGGAATTGAGCCGCGTGATCGGCACCAGATTCTTTTGCCAGAGGCTACGCACGCCCTCCAGTTCCTGGCGGATAAATTCGACTTCCTTCTGCTTGGCCTCGGTCTGCCCCGTATAGCCCTTGATCTCGTTCTCCAGCTGCGCGCTTTTTTCCTGCAACTGCGCTTTTTGGCCGCTCCTTGCCTGACGGCGGAGGTCGAACAGCTTCCGCTCCGCAGCGATTGCACGGCTCGCCTCAGAATTGTTCTCCTTGGCTCGGTCGAGCAGCACCTTGGGAAACACGACCTGCTCGGCACCATCGCGCTCGGCCTCGAGCCGGGACTGGCGCGCGAGCAGCTCATCGATGCTGTTCGTGACGATCGTCGCATTGGCGAGCGTCTGAGTCTCGTCGAGGCGGATCAAAACGTCGCCTGCATTGACCCGATCGCCCTGGCGCACGCGCAACTCACCCACGATCCCACCCGTGGAGTGCTGAACCTTCTTGACGCTCGAATCCACGACGACGACACCCTGGGCGATCACCGCGCCCGACAATTGGCTCGTTGTCGCCCAACCGCCGATTCCAAAAGTCACCAGACCCAACATGATCATACCGACGATCATGTAACGCTGGATGGATTGCATCGCCGGCGCTACCAGCTGGCCGTTCATCGGTTGCCTCCTTGAGCTTCCGCGACTACCTTGAGCGGCACGGGATTTCGCAAGACCTTCTTGAGGACCTCCTCCCTCTTCCCGAAGGACTGAACCCTGCCTTCCCCGAGGCACAAGACATGATCGACGGCTTCAAGCGCCTTCGGACGATGGGCGATCACGACGGCGATCCCGCCGCGACGGCGCACGTTCAGGATCGCCTCGGTCAGCGCCTCCTCGCCCTCGGCGTCGAGATTGGAGGAGGGTTCATCCAGCACCACGAGGAATGGTTTGCCGTAGAAGGCGCGGGCGAGCCCGATGCGCTGCCGCTGCCCCGCCGACAGTGCCAATCCCCCCTCGCCGATCTTCGTGCCGTAGCCGTCCGGAAACGAGAGGATGAGATCGTGCGCGCCCGCGGCATGCGCGGCCTCCAGAACAGCGGCGGCGGTCGCCTGCGGATCGAACCGCGCGATGTTCATCGCAACGCTGCCGTCGAACAATTCCACGTCCTGAGGCATGTACCCGATGTGCTTGCCGAGGGCGTCAGAAGACCAGTGGTCGAGTGCGGCGTTGTCCAGCCGTATCCGGCCTCGAATGCCCGGCCATACCCCAACCAGCGCACGTGCCAGCGTCGATTTGCCGGATCCGCTCGGCCCAATGATTCCAACCGCCTGCCCGCGCCGCAATTGGAACGACACGTCATTGACGGTAGGCCGCTCCGAGTTCGGAGCGCCGATAAAGAGATTCTCGACCGTGAGAGCGTCAACAGGAGGAGGCAATTCCAGCCGTTCTTCCTCGCTGGGGAGAAGCTTCAGCAAAGCATTAAGCCGTTGTCCCGACTGCCGCGCAGCGACGAACCCTTTCCAGTTCGCAATGGCCAGTTCGACGGGCGCCAACGCCCGCGCGCTGAGGATCGATCCGGCGATGATGATGCCGGCCGTCGATTCCTGGTTGATGACAAGGACTGCGCCAACGGCAAGAACCAGCGACTGCAGGATTGCCCTGAAGATCTTGGAGGCGCCTCCGAGGCTGTTGGCTACATCGCTGGCCCGCTCATGAGCCGCGAGGTACTTCGCGTTGACATCGCGCCACCGCAACGCCGCCTGCTGCCGCATGCCCATGGCCTGCAGAACCTCTGCATTTCGTCGACCCTCGAGCGCGAGTGCCGTTCGCGAGACCGCGAGGCGCGAGGACGCCTTTGCCGGCCCGCGCGTCCTGGTTTCCGTGAGCATGGTAATGCCGATCAACACCAACGCGCCGGCCAGCGCAGTGACGCCAATCCAGAAGTGAAAGAGGAAGCAAACGCCGAGATAGATCGGCATCCAGGGTAGATCGAAGAGCGCCGTCGGCCCGCCGCTCGAAAGAAAGCTGCGGACCTGATCAAGATCCCGCACCGGCTGCAAGCCGTCGCCATCGGCCCTGGTCTTCAAGGGCAAGCGGACAAGCGCGTCGAAAATGCGAATGCCGAGCCGTTCATCAAAGTACCGGCCGACCCGCGCGCTGATCCTGCTTCTGACGAAGTCGAGCCCACCCTGAAACAGGTAGAGGACCGCGGCCAGGACCAGCAAGGCAATCAGCGTCGGTATGCTGCGCCCGGGCAGCACCCGATCATAGACTTGCAGCATGAAGAATGAGCCGGTGAGCATGAGGAGATTGCTCATCCCGCTGAAGGCCGCGAGCGCCCAGAATATCCGGCCGCACGACCGCAGAAATGCCGACATCTCTGAGTGCGGCTCCTCGTAGTCCTCCGCCGACCGGAAACGGCCGACGAATATCCGTTGCCGAAGGGCTTCAACCACGCGCCTTGCCCAGCCGACGAGCCGCGATGTCGGCGCTTCGGCCTCGTCCGCCAGCCGGCGCCCGGCCGACCATAGGCCTGACAAATGCATAATGGGGATTCGATAAAGATTCGCAGGCGGGGGAAACACCCCCCGCCGTCCAACGTCAGTCATGACACCTGCCCTTTAATGATGCCTTTGTCGGGGGATCCCCAAGCGATCCCCCGAGGCAGTTGTTGAGTATCAGCTTGTGCGGCTGACCCGTCTCCTACGCGAAGTGGAAGTCGTGGCTGTTCAGCTTGTCGAGCTGCGTGTTCTTCAGCGTGAGGGTGTCGCTCCCCGTCGCGATCACGACGTCGTGGCCTGACTGGGCCGCGTGGGAGAGAACGCTCGCAAAGCTGTCGAACACGCTCTTGCTGAACTCGATCGTGTCGTGAGCAGGTCCGCGGGCCGCGAAGTCCTTGATGACGTCCTGGCCGAAGTTGGACGCAAACTGGAACGTATCCGCACCCGCCTTGCCCACCATGACGTCGTTGCCGGTGGTGCCGGTCAGCGTGTCGCTGCGGCCCGAGCCGATCATCGCCGCGCCCGAGCTGGTGCCGACCACGTGGCCCGTGGTGTCGACCTGCTCGGCGGTAAAGGCGTGGCTCTTGCCCGACAGGTCGGAGGTCTGGAAGCTCCACTTGCCGTCGGCTCCCGTGGTCACCGAACCGACCGAGGTCGTGCCGTCCGACAGCTTGATCTCGCTGTTGGGATCGGCCGTGCCCTTGATCGTTGCCGTGTGATCCCAGTGCTGGCGCACATTGGTGACTTCGACGGTCGCAGCGTCCTTGGTGCCGCCATGACCAATCGGCGGATCGATCGGCTGCGACAAGGCGCTGGTGTTGCCGGCGGCATCGGTCGCGGTCGCGGTGAAGGTGTGGGACCCGTGCTTGAGATTCGGGGTCGTCACGCTCCAGTCGCCATCACTCGCGACGGTCGCGGTGCCAAGCAGGGTCGTGCCCTCATAGAGCTTGATCGAGCTCCCCGCTTCCGCCGTACCGGATACCGTTGCGCGGTTGTGCGTGGTGGGATCGCTCAACAGGATCGGAGCATCGGGGGCAGCGCTATCCACCGTGACATCCAGCGCAGTCGATGCCTTGCTGGTAACGCCGGAGACCGTGTCGGTCGCGGTGAAGCTATGCTTGCCGTCAGGCAGTGCGACAGTGGTGTAGTGCCATGCTCCGTTCGCATCCGCCGTGACGGTGCCGAGCTGGGTCGTGCCGTCGAGCACCTTGACCGTGCTGTTGGCAACCGCAGTCCCCGCCAGGGTCACCGTTTTGTCGCTCGTGATGTGATCACCGGCGGTGCCGGAATCGTTGGAGAACGAGGCGATCTTCGGCGCGGCCGGCGCAGTGGTGCCTGTGCCTGATGTGCCCGTGCCGGTGGTACCCGTGCCCGAGGTACCCGAACCGGACGTGCCCGAACCGGTGGAGCCCGTCGTCGTTCCAGAACCGACGACCGCATCCACAGCAGCCGACGCAGCACTGACGTTGCCGGCAACGTCGGTCGCCTTTGCCGTCAGGGCGTGCGAACCGGCCGACAGTGCGGACGTCGTGACGCTCCACGCACCGCTCGCGTTGGTCGTCGCGGTGCCGACCTGGGTCGTTCCGTCGAACACCTTGATCGCGCTGTTCGCTTCAGCGGTCCCCGACATCACGACCTGATTGGCAGTGTTGACGGTGTCACTCGCGATCGCCGGTGCAGCTGGCGCCTTGGTATCGACGGTGACCGCCACCGCAGTCGATGCCACGCTGGTTTGCCCCGACGAGTTGGTCGCGGTCGCCGTCAGCGTATGCTTCGCATCGGTCAAGACCTTGGTGATGTAGTCCCAGCTTCCGGTCGAAGTCGCGGTCGCCGTGCCGATCTGCGTCGAACCGTCATAGACTTTCACGGTGCTGCCAGCCGCGGCGGTACCGTGCAGCGTGATCTGACCGGCGTCAGTGATGCCATCGCCAGTCTTGCCCGTATCGGGTGACCAGGATGCGATGCTCGGCGCTGCCGGGACTTCGGGCGTTGCGGGGGGCATCGTCGGTGAGGTCGTCGTCGTACCGCTGTTTGCCGACGTATTGAGCGCCGACGCCAGCGCCGCGCCGTCAGTGTAGTTGCCCGAGAACACCGAGTTATTCCCGCGGATCAACGCGTCACCATACTGCGCGCCGCCAATGTGATTGTTGGTGAACGACACGCCGGTAATCGAAGCGGTGCCCAGGTTGGAATCCGCGTATACGGTGTAGGCGCCACCAGTCAGCAGGTTATTGGTGACGGTGACATTCGAGACCGGCCCGAAGTCGTTGTCGATCATGACCGCGGAGGTCCATCCCCACTGATTGATGATCGAATTGCCGGTGATCTGAATGTTGGAGAGGCCACCGTCGATCTGGATGCCGTCATAGTGAGGCGATCCGCCCGCTTGGAGATCGTGGATGTAGTTGCCCTGGATGACGGAGTTGCTGCCGGGAACGATGCCGTTCTCCACGTTGTAGATGTTGTTCCCGATGAACGTGCCGCTTCCCATGATGCCCTGATTGCCAGTGCCATCCGGCGCACGGCCGGTACCATCGATGGTGCAATTCTGGACCACCGCGCCCGTAGCTCCGGAATCAATGGTCACCCCAGCCCAGCCGCCGGACGTGATCTTGCAGTTCTCAAGCGTCACATTGTCCGCCTTGATGTAGACGCTGCCGGTGATGTTGAGTCCGGAGACCACCGCTCCCGCCTGCGTGATGACCACATCTCCAGAAGGAGTCAGCGTTACCCCCGCCGGCACCCCGGTGTTCGTCGCGTCAGGCCATGCATTCGTTGTCGTTGCCAAAACAGTTTCTCCGTCTTCTCTGTATTATCCCCGTTAACTGACACCAGTGCTTATTGCGAGTTTGCGCCCTCGATTTAATTGGTGATCGAGATACGCCAGGTGCCGTGCTTGTGCGGCGTTAATGGTCGTCTGCAGACGGCCTTTTTTTGACAAGACCACGGCTCCGCCAAGGTCATTTCGCCACAAGCACCGCCAGATTCCTGTTTCCGGAAATACAGCGCGGAAATCTACGTTACGGAAATTAAAAGCGATTTCGTTTTAGCCACGATCAAACGACCGCAAAACATGCGCGCGCCACACTTCACAGAAAAATTCTTTCGTGCTGGCTCGTTGCAACGGGTCGAGCGACTCCGAGATCGGCCCCGCTCAACGTCGACGCACATTAAATAAACCATCGAATGTATAAATAGCCAGCGACGCGCATTATTAAATACGACGCGCGAATGTCCTCTTCAGCAGACAGCGGCAAGACATCAGCTCGAATTTGCCGTGCTGCTCCGTTGGCTGAGATGCGCGCCTACCGGCGAAGCCAGAGGCGATGCAAGATGACTTCGTAAATGGGCTTAGGTGACAAAGCGGTGCGGCCCGATTTCGCCGGGCAACGTCAAAGCACTGCCTGGCCTAAGTCTTTCGGCACAAAAATACTTTTTCGCCGCGGATCAGACCATATTGCGCAACTTGAGGCTCGACCGCCGTATACTCGTCGACGACGAAGCCCGCTCGTTCGAGCCGGCGTCGGAAATCACGACCGAAGAAGCGGACGTGATCATGCTGGTTGAAATACAGTATCCGATCTTCTTCTGTTTTCTGCCTCGATTGATCCTCGAACGTTTCTTGCCATCCCTCAATGAGAGGGATCATCGCGATCAGCGTCCCGCCCTTACGCAAGATCCGAAAGAGTTCGGGGATGGCCAAGCGATCGTTGACGTGCTCGAGGATATGGCAGCAGATGATCCGATCGAACCTGTCACTTTCGAGGTCTATCTTTTCGATATTGATGTCGAAATCAGCGCCCTTCCCTCCGAACTCGCAGGTGACGTAACTTCGCGGCTTTCTCGCCTTGATATACTCCGTGAGCCCCTTTTCGGGCGCGAAGTGGAGGATATCCTTGCCCATAAACAGGCCCTGCTCGGCGTCGCAAAGCACCAACAGACGGTGTCGCTCGTGCGACAGACAATTCGGACAGAGCGAGTCGAAGTTGATTCCCAATGCCAGCGGATTTGCGTACGCGAAAAATCTGCCTCGATACTCACATACCGGACAGGTCCTCTCAAATCGTCCGAACAGGAAACGGATCGTCCGAAGCCCGCTGCGTAATGACCAGACATAAGGTCGCAAACGTCCCTTGATGCCGCCAATCGGCGATGATGCCACGTCAAAATCGCTCATCTTGCGCTCCCAACATCTGCCATTCCCTAAGCGAAGCACGCACACCGATGCAAATGCCCCAAAACGTCCACATGTAGTTCCAGAAATGCACCGTCAAACCCGTGAACAGGAACACCATGCAAGCGATCGTAAACCCCGTCTGAATCCCGCTTGGGCGGCGCCCGGGCACAGGCAATACCGCCGAGAGATTCAAAACGATCAGCAGGATGGTGACCGGTACGCCGTAATGAAGGCTCGTGACCAGCCACACGCTGTCGACTGTGCGATCGAGTAGATAATAGCCGAACGTCACGAATCCGGCTCCCGTCAGAGGCGACTGCCACACCTGCGCCGAGACGGCGTCCCAGATCATGAGGCGATAGAATCCCGTTTGAGGCTCCAGTGTCGCGTGGGACAGCAGCCAGCTGAGAGGGTTATTCGTCACAGCGGTGACGGCCAGCAGGAACATGCCCGCTCCCGTCCAAAGCAGAGGCCATCGCCACGGGCAGCGGCGCAACAACCGCTCGTAGGCGTAGCTTGACATGACGACGACCATCCCCAAGACAGCGGCCGAAGATAACGACAGCAATCCGCCGAATAGGCACAGACACGCCCACGACAGACGCTTGATGGCACTTGTCGCCGAGAACAGCACGATGGCCGCAGTCAGCGAACAGAACACGCCATAGAGAATAGGATGATCGAACGTCGATATTGCGCGTCGCAGACCTGCTCGTACTCCATCTGCGCTCGACGTGCCGTCGTCCACGAACGCCTCAGGCTGCGGCATGAGTGTCGCCATGATCTCGCGGACGATCCAATGCCCCGTCAACACGTCCACTAGCGCAACGCATATCGCAATCGCCGTGAATGCCTTGATGAGACGAATGAACTGCTGGACCGCCGACGGCTCCAGAACGAAGGCTCGCGCAACAAAGTATGCTCCGACAAAGTCGAGAGCCTCTGCAACAGCAGAAAACGCCGATTGAGGTCCGGCGGCGTAACCAGCCGCCGCCACCATGGCAAGCGCAAGCGTCCCCGCGAGCCCGTCCGACAGCAGGAGCCGACGGCTCGGCTGCAATAGCCGCGCAACCGCCGGCAGCAGCAGGACCAGAAGGCATATCCTGGTCGGCGTTAGCTTTGCCCCGGCGATCAGCACCTGGAGCCCCGACGGCAATACGATGCCCATCAGAAGGAGCGGGACGGCCAGACTGCCCCGTTGGAGAATGGTCGAATGGAATCCGGCCGCCGTCGCGCGGATACGCGGCTGCCCCGCGAGGAGAGCATAGCCAGGATAGCTCATGAGGCTGTCTCCCTGGACAGGCCGGACCAAGCCATTAGATCCGACAAGCGCTTGAGTTGGTGCGGAGCACGCCGGCGCCTCATCTGATGGCCTCCTGCGCCGCGACGCTGCCAAAGTCCAGATTGCGCACCAGGCGCCAGCCGTCGGTCGCATTTCTGAGATAGGTGGGCCGGTTTCGCCGAAACAGGGTCGGCCCATACTGCCCCGAGCCGATGTGATTGTCGGTGATCGAAACACCCGAGATCGGATTGTCGTTGAACTTCGCGTCCGAGTAGACCGTATAGCTGCCGCCAGCGAGAAGATTGCCTTCGATGACGATGTTGGAGACCGGGCCAAACTCGTTGTCGATCATGATAGCGCCGGCAGCGCCGTGAGAATTGATGATCGTGTTTTGCCGGATGACCGTGTCCGAGATGCCGCCATCGATCTGGATACCATCGTAATGTGGCGCCCCGCCGGCATTGAGATCGTGAATAAAATTGTGTTCGATCAGATTGTCCCTGCCGGTCAGGACGATGCCGTTTTCGACGTTCGAGATGTTGTTGCGCTGGAACGTACCCTGTCCCATGATTCCCTGGTTGCCATTGCCATCGGGACCAGCACCCTGGCCGTCGATCGTGCAATCCCTGACGACAACTCCTGTCCGATGCGGATCGATCTTGATAACGGCCCAAGCGCTAGCCGAGATGCGGGACATCTCGATGGTCACGTTATCGGCGTTGACGACGACGCCGCCCTGAATGTCCAGTCCTGAAATCGTCGTGCCGGAAACGGCAATCGTGAGGGGACCGGACGGCTTCAGCACGAGATCACGAGGCGGCCCCGTGTTGCTTGCGTCCGGCCATTGGGAGGCGAATGCCAGCTTGGATGCGCCGTTCGGCTCGGCTGCCACAGCAGCCGCCGGAATCTGGAGCGCTGCGACCGCAACCGCTACACGGGCAGCTTCGAGCACAATCCCGCCCCAGCGCATATGGCCAAGCGCGAGCCCCCTGGCTCCTCGCCAACTCCGTCGCTGTCCTTCTAGGCTATCTGATCTCATCGCTCTTCTCGCCGGAAACAACCCGACGCTCTCATGCCGGCTCGACCCTCGGTGCCTCGTAACCGCCAACCCACTCTCGCCGACGCCTCCAGACGGCTTCCCAATAAACAGCGTTCTTTTGCCATTCCGCATTCCGCGCCAGGGCGGCTGCCATGCCGTAACCGTACCGGCGTGTAAGCGGCACGATCAGGTGCAAAGCCTGCCCGATCGTCCGTGCCGGCCAGCCGAAATGCCGATTGATCAGGGTGATTCTCCCCTTGAAAACCTTCACCCTCTTGTCGACAGGCACGACGTCGGATGCCCCGCCATAGTGGACGATGGTCGCTTCAGGCGTGACCGCGGGCCGCGCACCGAGCGACCGCGCGCGATGACAGAGGTCTGCTTCTTCTCCGTACATGAAGAATGTGGGGTCGAACCCGCCGAGCCTCTCCCACACCAGCCGGTCGATCAGCAGAAAGCAACCTGTAACGATGTCGACGTGCCGCGCGGTATCTCGGTCCCATCCGCCATAGGCCTCGGAATTGAAAATCGGACTGCGACGACCGAAATAGGTGAACCCCAGCGCGAAGCAGAACAAATTCCACAAACTGATTCTTCGAAAGCACGAGGTGCGATTGAGACTGCCGTCCGGAAACAGGGTGCGTCCGCCCCAGACGTGAAATGACGGATTGGCCTCGGCGAACTCAAAAAGAACATCGATCGCGCAGTCGAGAATAATGGTGTCTGGATTGAGCAGAAGCAATCGTCGGCCGCGCGCCTGTTTTGCAGCCAGATTGTTGGCGCGTGCAAAGCCGATGTTGTCGTTTAGGGCAATCAGCCTGATGTCAGGGAATTGACGGGCAATTGCGGCAGCTGACTGGTCGGACGAGTTATTGTCGACGACGATGACCTCATACCTCGTACCCATTGTCTCAGCGGCGATCGACGCCAGACAGTCGAGCGTCATGTCGCGGGTATTGTAGCTTACGACAATGATGGAGAGGTCCAGCTGCCGATCCGAGTCCGGACCTTCGTCATCATGGTACGCGCTGCTCATAGCGACTCTGCTCCTTTCAAAGAAACTGCGGCCCGCTCGTCGCGCTATCACCCTCGAACCTGAGCTCAGGTGCGGGTTTGGTCTCACTCCGCCGCACCGGCCTCGATTGTTCCTGTCAGATTGTTGCCGGGCTCATCACGGCGCACCGCGGCCTCAGTCCCAACGCCTCGTCGGCTGCCTAGACCTGCAATGTGCGACGACAGCCAACGCGAAACCCACACCTTTTGCTTCAGCGCCGGCGCTTCGACAAATCGCCAGGAGGCATACGCCAGAACGAGAGTCACGGATGCCGACAGCAAGGCCAACGGCCAGCCGGCTGCGAGATCGAACAGCGTCAGGAGCGCCAATATGACCGGTGAATGGATCAGGTATACGCCGTAGGACAGATCGTGCTTGAGTGGCACGCGACTGGCGACCTCGGAGAGCCCGAGACAGATCACGACGTAGGGTATACACAGCGGCATCGCCACCGCGCCCAACCCGCTCGCAAGACCGATCAGCGCGCCTCCCACGGCGACCGCGGCCCCGATTCCGGAGAACGGGATACTTTCACGGTAGAGGTAGAGGGTCGTGCCGGCGATGAAGTAGACGAAGAGACCGATGAAATCCAAGAGCCGCTGCGGACAGGCCGCGTGCAGCGATGGCGAAAGCGCCAGCCCAACATAGGTGAAGTATACCAGGGCGAAAGTGATCATCGTCAGCGCCCGTCGGCGGAGAAAGCCCGCCACGCTCATCGCCGCCAGCACCGCATAGGACCAAACCTCGATATTGAGCGTCCATAGCGGTCCGTTGACCTGCACTTCGTGTCCATGCCGCACCACGCCGGGCAGGTAGTGGGACATCAGGGTAACGGCGTTCTTCAGATACAGGTAAAGCTCGGCGCTGCCGAAATAGTCGGCTAGCGAATAGGTCGTCAGGGCTGGACCCAGCACGAACATCGACGCGATGACCACGACGAAGAGTGCGGGCAGGATACGCAACGACCTGTTTACGGCGAACCGGACGAGATCGCCAGATCGGGCCAGGCCAGGCGCCAGCAGGAAGCCGCTGACGCAGAAGAAAATAACGACTGCAAACAGGCCGAACTGGATGAACCCGCCGCTGAACCGGTAGAGGATGTCGTTTGTTCCCCACCAAGCATGGTGAGCAACCACCGTGAGTGCGGCCACAAGTCGTATCTGATCAAAACCGGGGCCTCTGGCCGAAAGGACGGCAAGCCGATCGCCGATCGTCGTTGCCCCGAGTGAAATCATCGATTTCTCACGCGAAATGATCTTTCTGCCGCTTCATGATTATATAACATTTAATATAGAACCGCAATTAAATGAGGCGCCCATTTTAACCGGACCGGACCTCGCCGGCCGGGCGATTTGACTGAGACGAGGCCGTGAATTCGGTTACCCCGTCAGTGCCTGGCCTTCCTCCGGAGACGGTCACGATGATCGAAGCCGCAAGCCCGAGCGAAACAAACCTCGGCGCGAACTCGCCCAGCCGGGAGGTCATGCCAAACAATCCATCACCACGATCCGCCGGAACTCCGAACATCGCTTCGATTCGCAGGCCTGAATCGACGCACCAACTCGCCAGCTTGCGCCCCGAAGCGAAATGAGCACCCACTGCCTCGTAGCCGCTGGAGCGCCCGGACCGGAGACTCGCCCCGAGATAAGACCGAATGCCCCTTGGGGACATCGTGTTGGGCATCTGGATCACTGCGAGCGATTGCTCGTGCATGAACGATCGCAGCCTCAGAAGCAGCTTTTGCGGATCCGGAGCGAGGTGCAACAGATTGAGACATAAAACGCAGTCGTAGGTGTCGCGATTGGAGTCGATACTGTCCAGATCGGCGTAGATCATCTCGATCCCGTCCCCGGCGGGGCCGGCTGCGATCACTGGATCGAGCGGAATCGCGGTGACGTGCAGGCCGCGCGCCTGCAGCCGCTTTTCCGTCTTGCCAGACCCACAACCGATCGAAAGTACGCTGCGCGCCGATGTCGGCACGAGCGCGATCGTCGCCTCGGATTCAGGTTCATAATAGTCCTTGGAAAAGCTAGCGCGGCGAAGGCGCGTTTCCGTCGGGAGCAACGAGTAAGGCGAGCGGCGGCCGTCCGCGATTTGCAGCAAAATTGCCTTCTGCCTGCCAATTTCTTCTTCCCCGATCCCCATCCGGCCGACGTACCGGTTGGTGAGGTGATGAACGGTGAAATCCTCCAGGTGTGAGATTGGCACCAGTTTCCGCAAACCACATTGGGTGTATGGATCCGTCGCGGCCGTACAGGCCAGATCGTACTTTCCCTGATGCGGAGCTACATCGAAGCCGCCCGAATGTAGGACGTAGCCTAGCTGCTCCCGGGTAAGGACAAAGCAGGCGGCGTGCTCGTTGGTAAAATGCGCGAGAATATAGTCGCCGCGCCGCCTGACCGATAAGGAATCCCAGTGAAAGTGCGCGTGAATATCAGGATAGTTACGCTGGCCGTCTTCGCCGAATTCAATCCGCAGAAACCCGGCAACTTCTTCTGGAGATAGAAACGACGTTGCATCCAGCCAGGCGCGGATGTTCCTCTCGGTGATCAGAATGTCGTCTTCCGAGTAGATGAACAGATCGTACTGGTCACGACGTTCCGCAAACAGCTTCTTGTGCGCGAACGGCAGGGACCACGGGTTTCTGTCGGGTAGGCCAACAATGCATTCCACCCCCGTTCTCGCGCGCTTGTCGATGTTCGACAGCACGACGATATCAACGACGAGGGACATCGACCGGTATTCCCGGATGACCCGCTCGAGATAGCGGTCATTCGAGGTTCCATGGCTTGCAATCGCGACCAGTACGCGAGGCAGGTGACGGCCGTCTTGGCGCGCCACGTGTCGGGCTGCATGCTCGTTCATCGGATTGGGGTCCCGGTGAGGGTCAAAAGCGGGTCTCGCGTTTAAATCCCGCAGATTATATAACTAAATCCGGACCGGTCGACATTTATTATGATTTAAATTTAGATTATATCGCGATATGGTTCTCAGCAATGTCAGGTTGGTCTCTCAGCGCTTTGGCGCGACACCCGGAGAATCCCATCGCATGAAGGTGCTGGTCTATCCCCATTCCATGGAACTGGGAGGGTCACAGCTCAACGCAGTCCAGCTCGCCGAGGCGGTTCGAGACCTCGGTCATGAGGTCACCGTGGCGGCAGAGACTGGCCCTCTTCTGGACAGAATAAGGGAGACCGGCCTCAGACATATTGAAATTCCTCGCCATCGGGCCCGCCCCTCGCCTCGTGTTGGCCAGATGCTCCGCAGCATCGTCAACGAACGCACCGTAGACGTGGTGCACGGTCATGAATGGCCCCCTATTGTTGAGGCTTTTCTGAGCGTTGGACTATCGACGAGGGCTGCCGTGGTGGGAACGGTCATGTCGATGTCCGTCCCCTCCTTCCTGCCGCGCAGCGTTCCCCTGACCGTGGGCACGGAGATGATCCGTCGCGCTGCGATCACTGCAGGACATCAGGATGTTACCTTGCTCGAGCCGCCAGTCGATACGAAGTCCGACCACCCCCTCGTCGATGGCACGGGCTTTCGCGCGGCTCACAATATTGGTCCGGACGAGGTCGTCATAGCGATGGTCTGTCGACTTGTGCCGAACCTTAAACTGGAGGGGCTGCTATCTGCGTGCGATGCTGTCGGCGAAATCGCGCTCGACGGCCTGCCAGTGCGGTTGCTGATCATTGGTAATGGACCGGCGCGACCGAACGTCGAAGCGCGTGCGGCCAGAATTAACTCGCTAGTCGGCCGGAACGCCGTCGTACTGGTGGGCGAGATGTCCGATCCGCGCCCTGGCTATGCTGCCGCGGACGTCATCATTGGCCAGGGTGGCTCGGCGCTGCGCGGAATGGCCTTTGGAAAGCCGCTGGTGGTCGTTGGTGAAGACGGGTTCAGCGAGTTGTTGACACCCGAGAGTGCGCCGACCTTCCTGCAACAAGGCTGGTACGGATTGGGCAAGGGCTCGCGTGGCGCCGGCGCCAGCGCACTTCGATCGGCTCTCGAGACCATTCTCGCCTCCGCGTCGCTCCGTCAGGAGCTTGGCGGATTCGGCCGGCGGCTGGTGGAGCACCGCTTCAGCCTCGCGCAGGCGGCGAGAACGATAGAGCAAACCTATCTACATGCCCTACGCAGCAAGCCCTCAACCAGCCAGCGATTGGCAGACGCCGGCCGATGCTCGGCCAGCCTTGCCAACTATAAAGTGCAGCGAAAATACCGGCGCTGGATGGGCCTGGCTTCCGCCGAAGACGACAACGATCGGGCACGAATCTCTGCGGTGCTATCCGCAAAGTCGGCGGCCCCTCGATCAGAAAGGGCCGCGCCAGATCCGACTCATAAGATATCCCGGCAGACCGATACATGACCCGCCACGGTGGCAGCGCGGTTTGAGCGGGCAAGTTCAGCCTTCACCGCATCTACGATACGATCCTGGTCCGCGCAGTCCATCTGCGCATAAAGTGGAAGCAGGATCGCGTGATCCTGAGCTAGCTCGGATTGCCGCAGATCATCGCGCGACCCAGCGCCGGCATAGGGCGCCTCGCGATGGCAGCACATGATGCCCCTGCGCGTAGCGATGCCCTGATCGAGCAGCGATTGCATCGTCACCCGCTGATCCAATCGATCGGGCAAGCGTACGCAGTAGCTCTGCCAGTTCGATCGTGCCCACGCCGGCTCGAACGGCAACCGCAGCCCCTCAATATTTCCAAGCAGTTCGGCGTAGCGGGATGCCAGCGCGCGCCGCCGCGCAATCAGCTGCGGAAGTCGCTCGAGCTGTTTGCGCCCGATCGCAGCCTGCATATCCGTCATTCTGTAATTGTAGCCGACGAGGACGTACTCCTCGAAAATGACACGCTGCGAACCATGACGCACGATATCCGGAACGCTCATCCCGTGTTGACGCAGAAGCCTGAACTTGCGATCGAGTTCGGCATCGGCGGTGGTGAGCATTCCCCCCTCACCAGTCGTGATCACCTTTCGCGGATGAAATGAAAAGCAGGCAATGTCTCCATGCGGCTTGCCGATCGCCTCCCATTGCCCGTTCATGCAGATCTGCGATCCGGCGGCACAAGCCGCATCTTCGATCACAGCGATCCCGTGACGACGCGCCACGGCCATGAGCGTTGCCATGTCGCATGGCATGCCCATCTGGTGCACTGCGATGATCGCGCGTGTGCGCTCGGTGATGGCTTCAGCCAGCCGAGCGCAATCCAAATTGTACGTCTCGGGCTCGATGTCGACGAAAACTGGAGTGGCGCCCTGATATCGGATCACGTTCGCCGTTGCGATGAAAGAATGGCTGACCGTGATCACCTCGTCGCCGCTGCCGATACCCAGCGCGGCCAAGGCAAGTTGCAGGGCTGTCGTGCAATTCGCGACGGCACAGGCGTGCGGAGCGCCGACAAGTGCGGCGAACTCGTCTTCGAACGCAGCCACCTGCAGACCTTGCGATACCCAGCCCGACAGCACCACGGCGCGGGCAGCGTCAGCTTCTTCGTCCGCAAGCAACGGAGCTGCGATCGGGATCACGATGCCGCCACCTGCCGCTGACGATCCGAAGGGAGTTCACGTTCTGATCGCCACCATTTCACGAGGTCGGCGAGCCCCTGCTCGAGCGAAACCGTGGTGCGGAACCCCAGCAGACGATCGGCCTTTCCTGTCGATGCCAGCCGTCTCGGCACCGGATTGACCGAGCGCTCAGGCGCAAATTCGGGAGTCAGACCGCGGCGTCCCATCACCGAGGCAAGCACCGTAGCCAGTTGCGTCAGGCTGGTCTCAGTACCGCTCCCGACGTTGAAGACCTCGTCGGTAATCTTCGCCCTGGCCGCGAGGATGTTGGCGCGCGCGACGTCACGGACGTGAACGAAATCCATCGTCTGACGGCCATCACCAAAGATAACGGGAGGTAACCCGGCCTCAAGCCGCTCCATCCAGCGGATCAGGACCTCGGTGTACCGTCCGTGGATGTCCATGCGGCTGCCATAGACGTTGAAATATCGGAATGCCACGTAGTCGAGGCCGCATGCGTCGTTGAGGGCCCGCAGCAGCCCTTCGTTGAACGCCTTGGCCGCCCCGTATAGCGTCCGGTTGTTGTACGGATTTTGCCGTTCGGTCGTCGGAAACTCCTCGGCCAGGCCGTATACGGACGCCGAGGAGGCTGCGATGACCTTCTCGATGTCGTGCTTGATGCACAGCTCCAGGAGGTCGTAGGTGGCGTCCACCATGACCTCCTTGGCCAGGCGCGGCTCCGCCGCGCAATGAGTGATGCGGAGTGCGGCTTGGTGAAACACGATGTCGGCAGCCTTCACCAAGGCTTCCATCAGCTTGCGATCGCGTATGTCGCCGTGAACCAGTCTCACCGGTCCACGACCGAGCGCACGCCGGAGATTTTCGGGGCGGCCTCTGACCATGTTGTCGAGCGCAACGATCTCGATGCAACCCTCATCGCAGAGCTGATCGACGATGTGGGAGCCGATGAACCCTGCCCCGCCAGTGATCAGAACGCGCTTTCCCTTGAGCTCAATCAAGACGCCCTCCTGTTGCAGGACCTTGTTGTGAAGCTTTGTGATTGCTGCGCCCGGTTGCCGGCGGCTTCGCTGGGGCGCAATGCTCCGGCGTTCCTCAACGTGGAGACAATTTCGGTCGCCCGGTCCGGCAGCAGCTCCGGATAAATGGGAAGGGAGAGAAAGTCGTTCGCAAGCATCTCGGTTACCGGCAGATCACCGGCCCGATAGCCGAGTTCGGCATAGGCCTTCTGCAGGTGCACCGGAATGGGATAGTGAATCCCTGCACCTATGCCTGCCTCCCGCAACAATGTGAGCGCGTCGTCGCGACGCTGCAATCTGATCGAATAGACATGATAGACGTGGCGGGAGTACGAGGGCGGTCGCGGACGCGCGAATGGGAGCTCGGAAAGTAGCTCGTTGTATCGTTCTGCGATCGATCGGCGGGCCTCGGTCCAGCCTTCGATGTAGTCCAGCTTGACATTCAGTACCGCACTCTGGATCTCGTCCATGCGATAATTGTATCCGGGAATGACGTGGTCGTATTTTGTCTCCTGCCCCCAGTCCCGCAGCAGCGACACGCGGTGCGCAAATTCAGGCCGATCGGTTACGACGGCCCCACCCTCGCCGAACGCCCCCAGATTTTTGCCTGGGTAAAAGCTGAAGCACCCCAGATCTCCGATCGAACCTGCGCGGCGTCCTCGGTATTCCGCGCCGTGCGCCTGCGCGGCGTCCTCAATGACGACCAGACCGTAACGTTGCGCAATCGACATGATGGGATCCATGTCGGCCATCAATCCATGGAGATGAACCGGCACAATGGCTCTGGTTCGAGGTGTGATTGCAGCCTCGATCAGACCGGGATCCATCGTCCACGTGACCGGGTCAACGTCGACAAAAACCGGCTTGGCGCCGCTGTAGAGTATCGCCGCGGTTGTCGCCACGAACGTCATGGACACGGTGATGACTTCATCGCCCGGCCCGACGCCCGCCGCCAACAGCGCAAGGTGGAGCGCAGAGGTTCCACTATTCACGGTGAGGCAACGCGCAGTCCGGCAATATTCCGCAAAACGTCCCTCGAACGCCGCCACCTCCGGCCCGAGCACAAAATGCCCGCTGCTGACGACCCGTGCCACGGCGGCGTCGACTTCCGGCTTGATTTGACAGTATTGGGCTTTCAGATCCAGGAAGGGTATCAAGATTCAAACCTTGGATTGGAGCAACCGTTATTAAATAATTAACTCGAATTATAATATTTAATCAAGCGCCATTTTCAAGAAAATAAATTCGGTTAATTCAATCTAGCCCGAAAGACCGGCGGACGGAGGCACGATCGGCGGTGGCCCTGCTTCCGACTGCGGACATGGTCCGAGCGGGTACTCCGGCGACGGTGGCACCCGGGGCAACATCCCTCGTCACGACGGAGCCCGCGCCGACGGTCGCTCCCGCGCCGATCGTGACACCACATAGGATTGTGGCGTTGGAACCGATGGCAGCCCCCCTGCCGACACGAGTGCGCTCCAATGTCCAGTCAGAAGCTTGCTGAGGGCGACCATCCGCGGTCGTTGCCTTCGGATATTTGTCGTTCGTGAACACCACGCCATGACCGATGAACACTTCGTCCTCGATTGTGACGCCTTCGCAGATGAAACTGTGCGATGATACTTTGCACCGCGCGCCAATCTTTGCTCCCGCCTGGATTTCGACGAAAGCTCCGATCCTGCTCTCATCACCCACCGTGCAACCGTACAGATTGACCAGTTCCGGGTGAACGATGCGGACATCGCGACCAAGTTCTACGTCTTGTGTGATAGGCATATCGCGCACTCCGAATGATGTCGTAGAACCGCTATGGCGCCGTCCGCGAGGGCCACAGCCCCGGCGCCATTCTCGCCAAGCCGGCTGCGGCGTAGTGAAACTGCTGCAGGAGCGGGTGCCCCGTGACCATCAGTCCAAGCCACCAACAGAGCACAGCGACGGAAAAGGCTGACGCTAGCCCAGCACCCGAGCTAAGGCCTCCAGCTTCCGTCAGCGCCGCGCAAATAGACACACCGGCAATCACCAGAACCGTTACAGCTCCGCTTCTCCATAGGGTGCGTACAAATTCGGCGGGCCGAAGGCCGAGTTGTCGTCCCAGAAAATAGAACGCAACCAACGCCTGAAATGGCAATGTCACAAGAGCGGATGCAGCAACGGCGTGCACGCCAAGGAACGAGGCGCCCAATATGACCAGAAGTGATGGTGGCAGCGAAATCAACGACGAGATCAGCGCATCCTGAACCCTTCCGACCGCAACAAACATCGGGTAGGTCAGGCACGCCGCGAAAAGCGCAAGGTTTCCGATACAGAGCAGCTGCACCAGCGGGACGATCTCCAGCCACGTCGGGCCGAGCCAGATCAGAATGATCGGCCGCGCCATGATGGCCATAAACACCAAGAAAGGCCACTGCACGGCGGAGAGCAACTGAATGGCCTCGAGATAGACGGTCTTGAGATCGCCACCTGCTTTGCTTCGCGCAACAATTGCCGGCATGACGACCGGACTTATCACTTGCGTGACCAGCTTGTCGAATATCTGTGTCGAGGCGGTCGCTCGGCTGTAAAGGCCGACAGCGGTGAAGTCGAGCACTCTGGCCAGAAACAGCTGCGGCGCCAGGCCAAAAAACACATTTACGACGCTCACCGCGCCCGAGTAGAGGCCGAAACCGACGATCTCTCGGCAATCGATCAAGGATGGCCGCATCGCACCGAAATCTCTCCGCCATATCAGCAGCATCACGGCCAGCACCCCGTTGCCGGCCACCCCTCCCCAGAGCGGGGCCATGTAGCTGAAGTGGGCCATTGCGAGGCCGACCGAAACGACGGCGATCGTCGTACCTGCCGCGAGGTTACAGATTGCGAGTACGCCAAACTGCATCTCACGACGGAACAATGCGGCTATGGTTCCGGAGAACGGCAGCAAGAGAAGGTTTAGTGAGGAAACCTCGATCCCTCGGCCCAAGCGGTCCAGCTCGAAGAAGCGCGCGATCGGCTGGGCAGACACGAACAGCACGAAAGCCGTGGCAGCCGAAATCATGAGGGTAATCGTGAACGTGGTCTGCACGCTCGCGCGCGACAACTCTCGCTTCTGAATCAGATAGCTTGCGCCCGCAAATTCCTGGAAGCAGGCCGCAATGATGGACGTGAAGGCGTTCGCGACGGCATAGATGCCAAACTCTTCCGGGGACAGCAAACGGGCAAGCACGGCGGTCACAACAAAGACCAGCAGCAGGCCGACGTAACGGTCGAGCGCCGAGAACAGAATGGAGCGCTGCACGGACTTCATTGCGTCGTCTGTCATGTCGGTCAGGTGAGCTGGATCGCCGCGCGCGTCATGCTATCGCTCTGGCGCGCTGCCGGGTTCCGTAAGGCTCGCGCAGCAAGACGGGCGCACCCTGCTTTGCGATCGAGCACGATGCCGCCTCCAGAACCTCGATCACGTGGAGTCCCGAGATGCCGCTGGAAATCGGCTGGCCACCGGTGCGGATGCAATCGACAAAATGATCGACCTCGGTCTGTAGCGCCTCCATAGTCGAGATATGCGGAGCCCACATGTCGCCGGCGCGATATCCGATCCGGAATTGATGTGCATCTTCGGGAGGCGCGTCGAGCGTAATTCCCTTGTCATAGACCTTGATCTTTTCGGTCGGCTCGAGATCGTCGTAGACGATCATCTTCTTGCTGCCACCGATGAAAGTCTGGCGCACCTTGACGGGCGACAGCCAATTGACGCTGACGTGGGCCACGCATGCGTTGGCAAAGAACAGCGTGATATGCGCCATATTTTCCGGCGAGCCGACAACGTGGCACGAGCCGGTTGCCGAGACCGCGATCGGCGCTTCATCGAGGATATGGTGGATGATCGAGATATCGTGCACCGCCAAGTCCCAGATCACATTTACGTCCTTTTGAAACAACCCGAGACTCGCGCGCGTGCTGTCGTAGTAGTAAATGTCGCCAAGTTCTCGGCTCAGCAGGAGCTCCCGGATCTTCTGGACCGCCGGCGTGTAGAGGAAGGTATGATCGACCATGAGCGTCAACCCACGCCGATCTGCCTCTTCGATCAAGCGGGTCACGAGCTCAGCGCTCGGCGCGAGGGGCTTTTCGACCAGAACGTGCTTCCCGGCTCTCAACGCCGCAATTGCCAGCTCGTAGTGCGTATGCACCGGCGTGGCGATAGCGATTGCATCGATACGGACGTCCTTCAGCAAATCTTCGTAGCGAGAGGTCGTCTCTATCGCCGGGTAAAGCTGCTTCATCGCGCCGAGCCTGCCTGGGTGCAGGTCGCTCACGCCGACGACGCGGGTGGCAGGATTGATGGAGAAATTGCGAACGAGATTGGGTCCCCAATAACCGCAGCCCACGACGCCGATTCCCAGTTGACTGTCTCGCATGCTAACCTCGATGCATCCAGGTGATACGCCTCAAATCATCCCATTGCCGACGATCACTTCACGCCGGGCACTAGGTCCGCGCTGGCATGTCCTGCCATATGCCCCGGGTATCTATGACGTCGAGATGTCGGCGCTCCGATAGGGGCACCATCTTGAATTCGTCATGATCGACGAGGAGAACCGCGATTTCGCAACTGCGCAGAGCCTCCTCGATGTTCACGAAAGCGACACGGTGATCGGCCAACTGAGGCGGCAGGCGGCGAAGGTTCGGCTCAACGACCTTGACTCGTTCTCCGTACTTTGCCGCGAGATGCGTGGCGATCTCCATGGCGGGACTCTCACGCAAATCGTCGACATTGGCCTTGAAGGTCAATCCACAACAAGCGACGTTTGCATAGGGATGATCGTCGATCAGCGCCTCTGTACGTTCGATGATCTTCTGAGTTTTGGCGTTGTTGACTTCCCGGCTCGTTCGCATCACCCGAGCGAGGTCTGGTGCGGAGTCGATGATGAACCAGGGATCGACCGCAATGCAGTGCCCGCCTACTCCCGGTCCTGGCCGCAATACGTTTACGCGAGGATGGCGGTTGGCGATGTCGATCACCTCCCAGACATTGATGTCGAACCTGTCGCAAATCAACGAGAGCTCGTTCGCGAATGCTATGTTGGTATCGCGGAACGCGTTTTCCGTCAGCTTGACCAACTCGGCTGCCCGCGCTGTGGTCCCGACGCAGGCGCCGCGAACGAACATCTTGTAGAAGCGTTGAGCACGCCGCGTGCATGTTGGCGTAATGCCCCCTATGCACCTGTCATTGTTGATAAGCTCGGTCAGGATCCGTCCCGGCAACACGCGTTCTGGACAGTAGGCGACGTAGATCGCTCCGTCTTCCTTGCCGTTGACGCCTATGTGCAGATCCGGCCTGCGTTCGACGATACGTTTTGCTATGGCTTCGGTCGTCCCTATCGGCGATGTCGATTCGAGGATGACGAGATTACCCGGCGCAAGGATGTCGACGATTTGGTCGACTGCGGCATTAACGCTTGAAAGGTCTGGACGGTTTTCGCGGTCGATCGGCGTCGGCACTGCGATGATGAAGACGTCCGCAGGCTGCGGCTTGGTGGCGGTCGTCAGGGCACCGCTCGACACGACCTTGGAAACGAGACCATCGAGATCGGGCTCCGCAATGTGAATCTTTCCGGATGCGACCGTATCGACGATACGCTCGTTTGTGTCGATGCCGACTACCTGCATTCCCCGGCTCGCAATCAGCGCTGCGGTCGGGAGCCCGATATAGCCAAGTCCAACGACATTGATCTTCTGAAATTCAGGCATCGAGAAGCACCTTCACGATACGCTCGCTCGCGTGCCCGTCACCAAACGGATTATGCGAACGGGCCATGGCGGCATAAGTCTCGTCATCGTCGAGCAAGCGAAATGTCTCGGCAACGATCTTGTCGTAGTTCGCGCCGACCAGGCGCGCCGTCCCGGCCTCCACCCCCTCAGGACGCTCGGTCGTATCGCGCATCACCAGGACTGGTTTGCCGAAGGTGGGGGCCTCTTCCTGCACGCCACCTGAATCCGTCAGGACCAAATGGGACAACGAGAGCAGACTCACGAAGTCCGTGTATTCCTGAGGAGAAATGAGGACGACCCTCGGGTGATCCGACAATCGGGACGCGAACAAGTCGCGGACGTTCGGATTCGGATGCACTGGGAGCACCACTGCAACGTCTTCCCTTTGCAGGATCGTCTCCAACGCGTTCACGATGTTGACGACACCGCCGCCGAAATTCTCCCGGCGGTGGCAGGTCACCAAAATGATGCGCCGATTGCCGTGTCGCTTCTTGATGCCGTCCCAGCGGCACGAAAGCCCCGGATCGGATTCGACCATGGCTTTCGCGAGGATGAGCGCGTCCACCACCGTGTTTCCGGTGACGTGGATGCGGTCGTCCGAGACGTTCTCAGAGCGCAGCGCGCGGGCAGCGCGCTCTGTCGGCGCGAAATGCTGATCGGCGATCGACCCGACGATCTTGCGGTTCACCTCCTCGGGCCACGGAGCGAAGATGTCGCCGCTGCGCAGTCCCGCCTCGATGTGCGAGACCGGTATCCGGTGGTAATAGGACGCCAGCGCGCCGACCATGGCAGTCGCCGTGTCGCCTTGGACGATAACCCTGGTAGGCTTCACCTTGTCGAGGAGCTCACCGACTTCTCCGAGCAACCGGGCCGTTAGATGATCCAGCGTCTGATTGGCCGTCATGACGTTCAGATCAAAATCCGGAACTACCTTGGCAAGCTTGAGGACCTGATCAAGCAGCTGTCGATGCTGTGCCGTCGCACAGATCGTTAGCGAAATGTCCTTGCGATTCTCGGCCTTGAGTCGGTTGATGACCGGAAAGAGCTTGATGGCTTCTGGTCGGGTTCCCAAAAGGATGAAAAAATGCTTGCGCACGTCTCACCCTCCGATCCGGCTCGGGCCGGGCGGCACGGCGCCCGGCGTGCCAAATGTATGCCCTATCGCTTGCTTGGCGAGCGCTTGCACCAGGATGCCCGCAAACAGCGTGTTCGTTGTGGCGTATCGCCACCACATCCGCCCGGGCTCTTGATAGATGCGGTAAAGCCATTCGAGGCCCAGCCCCTGAATCCGCGCCGGCGCGCGCCGAACGGTGCCTGCAAGGATATCGAACGCACCGCCCACGCCCATGATAAAGGGTACGCCGAGCTCGTCACGATGGGCGGCGAGAAAGCGCTCTTTCCGTGGTGTCGGCATGCCGATGAAGAGACAATCGGCCGCGCTGGACTGGATGTCCCGCACGACCTCCCTCTCCTGCTCCGGCTTGAAGTAACCATCGTGCCAGCCGGCGAAGACGAGTGAGGGATATCTCTCTCGCGCGCGCTGCATTGCCTGCTGCAGGACGGCGGGGGTGGCACCCAGGAAGTAGGGCTTGTAACCTTCCCGCGCACATACCGCGAGCAACTCGGCCAGGAGATCGACGCCGGCGACTCGGGACGTTGCCGGCAGCCCTAGGGCTCGGGCACCCCAGAGAATCCCCATGCCGTCGATGCTGACGATGTCGCTATTGGCGACATCGGCCGCGAGCATGGGATCCGATCGCATATTGACAAATTTGGCAACGTTCAACGCGACATGCTGCAGCCGTCGGCGGCAACGCATGGCGCCGCGCGCGAGCTCGACGGTTTCCGCCATTGTCAGCAGGTCGATGGGGCAGGCCAGGAACGATGCACGCATTTGAACCGACCCTCCGAAACGCAATTTGTTTAAGTTGCATTTAAGATTATAATAACGATAATAATTGGCTACCATTTAATTGCAAGGATTAAATGCATCAACCTCCTTCAGAGACGCCAAAATAGCGCGCCGGCAGATATGCCGCAGGCCAACGTGAATTAAATAGGGAATCACCAAAATGATCTCGGTCATTATTCCCCACCTCAATCAGGCTGACGCCCTGGAAGCCTGTCTGCGAAGCCTGGATGCGCAGACCCTGTCACGGGATTTGTTCGAGATCATCGTGGTGGACAACGGCTCGACCGTACCGCCGATAGACGTCATTGCCGACCATTCCGGCGTCAGGCTGGAGCACGAAGCGCTTCCCGGTCCGGGCCCGGCGCGAAACACAGGCGCAGCTTGCGCGAGAGGCGATATCCTCGCTTTTGTGGATGCCGACTGCCGGGCTCATCCGGACTGGCTGACCGCGATCCGTGAGGCGTTCCAGCAAGCCAGGGCGGCGACGATCCTTGGCGGAGAGGTTCGCATCAGGCCTGCCGCCGAAGGGCGTTTCACCGCGATCGAAGCCTATGAAAGCGTTTTTGGCTTTCGCAATCGCTTGTACGTCACCAAGCACGGCTACTCCGTCACGGCAAATCTGGCGGTTCGCCGCGCCGACTTTGCGAGGATCGGACCTTTCCCGGGCATTCAGTTCGCGGAAGATATGCAATGGGGACAAATGGCCATCCGCGCCGGCTGCGAATTTCGCTACATTCCCGGGATGATCGTGTTCCACCCTGCGCGCCGCTCGCTTCGAGAGCTGTATGCGAAATGGGACCGCCAAATTGCGCACTACCGCAACACCGCACAGGCCGCGCGCGGCTGGCAGCTGCGCTGGTTTGCCACGGCCCTGCTCGTCCTGGTATCACCGGCGGTCGGCGCCATCACTGTACTGACGAGCGGACGCCTCCATGGGATAAGCGCGCGCCTCAAAGCGATTGCCGTTCTCTGCGCGGTTCGCAGCCATCGAACGACCAGGATGCTGGCCCTGCTCCGGAGAGAGGGCACGGTTGTCTGGAATCGCTAGCCGAGCGCGCTGCCGTTGCGCTGCGGCACGCCGCCGACCGGACTGGCTGGCTGTTCGAACGCGACGTTGTGACTGAGATCCTGCAGGTCGGTACGCCGACCGAATGACCACAAAATCCAACCGAGCTCGTAGCTGCGGCACTCGAGCCGAACGTCCACATTTTGGCGGTCGATCAGCTCTCCCCCGCTCTCGCGCCAAACGTTCCTGATCGCGCGCAACACCCGCGGCGCCTTGGTCGTCAGTTCACCCTTGCGGACCTGCGAGCGGATCGTCAGGTTCAGTTCAGGCACGAGCATGGTCCGGCCCAGCTGGTTCTGGCCGAGTACCCAGTTGAATCCCTTGACCAGCGCTTCCCGCGCTCCCCGTCGTCCAAAGCGCTCGGCCCATTCCAGCAGCGCAGGGGCCATTCCATACTGATGGACCGAATAGATCTCGTAGAAATCGAGGATGCGGCCGCTCGTCGCATCGAAGAACCACGGCCATTCACCTTGGGGACCTTGCAGCGCAATCAGATCGCGCACGCAAGTATCAGCCATGACGAGCGCGGACGCATCGCCGGTGAATTCGCCGTACTGATAGCAGGCGATGGAGAGATAGGTTTGCGTCGCAAATGATGCGAAACGGCGACGAAAACCGGACGGCGCGTCGAAGAACAATCCGGAATCGCCATGGAAACGTTCCTTCAGGAAACGGTAGAGCGGGCCGGCGAAGCATAGCCACTCCTTCTCGCCCTCCCTCGCCTGGGCAATGACACCCGTCAGCAGCATGCCCAGATCCTGCGCCCGGAAAGCGTGCCACCGCGACTGATCCGAGAGAACCGCTTTCAACTCTCGCCTGACTGGCTCCGGAATCGGGAGGCGGAGCTCGGCGGCGGCCCACAGCGCCATGCCGAATGCATATTTGCGCACGGGGAGCGCGGTAAGCTTCATGGCATTTCGATAGAAGATCTCCGGGAGATCAATATCAGCCGGAAGTTTCGCGACCCGCGACATCCCAAGCAAGACGTTGAGAGTGTAGAACACGTCGCTATGCGGCAGCGACTCGTTCGGCGAAGCGGGCCGGTCGAGGTGATAAACATGCGACCAACGACGCTCCGCAGGCAACCAGCAGCGTTCAAGCCCCTGCAACGCGTAGTTCACCAGGGGCGAGTTTGATAACGGCGCCTTCGCTCCAGCGGGCACTATGAATTTCACACCAGAATTCGGACTGATCATCATTTCCAGTACACCATTGTAAATTCGGCTCAGTACTCCCGGATGCTTTCATCCAAGCCGCGAAGCAGGGGATAGAGAAAATATGAAATCACCGTTCGCTGTCCGACCTTCATCTCGGCGGTGACCGCCATACCAGGCATCAACTGAACGCGCTCGGACGGCAGCCGAAGGTGCGTGTCCCGCAGATCGATCAGTACGCGGTAATAGGGAGCTGACGACCGGCGCACACCTTCGGCCTTCGCCTCTGGCGAGAATGAGTCCTGACTAATGACTCCGACCTCGCCAGTAGCGGTGCCGTACTTCTGAAATGGAAATGCCTCGAACTTCACTCGTACGGCCTGCCCGACCGCCACCTGCCCGATATCCCTACCCTCCACGTTGACCTCCGCCCGGAGCGTCTCGTCCCGTGGAACCAGCACAAACAAAGTCTCGGCCTCGCGGACCACCGAACCCACCGTCCGATTGGCAATGTCGAGTACCACCGCATCCGCCGGTGCATTCAGCACGATCAGCTGCCGACGGAGCTCCGCCTTTTTGAGCTCTTCGGCAGTGCCATCCCGCTTTGGCAACGTCTCGACAAGTTCCTGATAGGCGCCGCGGCGAAACTCGGCAGCGAACACCTTCTGGTCTGCACGGGCCTTGTCCAGACGATGCGTGTTGTCGACGATGCTGCCACGGACTCGCGCCAGGTTGCTTTCGACCTCCAACCGCGCATCCCGTGATAGCAGGAAGTTCAGTCTTGAACCGACCTCCTTGGCCATCAACGCGCTTCGCATGGCTTCAATGGACTGCATCGTGTCCAGCCGCTGGGCCAGGACCAACTCCTCGCTCTGAGCCGTTTTTAGATTGGCCTGTGCGGACGCAATCTGTGCGTCATAGTTCTGGATCTGAAGGTCGTAAGCCGCCTTCCTCTGGAGGAATACCCTTCTCTGCAGAGCTTGGTCGGCGTTCGCCGCCTCATCGAGGCCGTAGTCCGTGCCGTCCAACTCGGCTCGAAGCCGGCCGATGGAGGCGTCGAGACCCGCCAGGCGGCCGCGCAGTTGAGCAAGATCGGCTTGAGAGAATGTCGGATCGAGGACCGCAAGAACGTCGCCGCGATTGACGGCGTCGCCGGCCTTGACGCGAATCTCCCGAATAACCGACGTTTCCAGCGGCTGTACGACCAGGTTCGGACGCGTCGTGATCAACTTTCCCTGCGCAGTCACAATCATATCAACGCGAGACACGCACGCGAATGTGATCGCCGCAGCGATCAGGGCGACGACGCAATAGAGCGTGATCCGTCCCACACGCGGTGGCGTCTGCTGCTCGATCTCGGCTGCGTCTGATTGAAATTGCGCGACAAAGCGAGAATCTGTGGGCGCGGACCTCATGAGCCGGCGTCTCGTCCGTGAACCGGACGGAGACCCGGATCTGCCTGAGGCTGCTTCAGCTCTGATCTTTTCAGCCGCAGTCATGCGACCTGCCTCGTCTGCTGGTTCCAGAGATGCCTGTAGAAGCTGCATTTCGACAGCAGCGCGTCATGACGATCTACATCGACGACCCGTCCACGGTCGATCACCAAGATCTGGCTTGCGTCGGACAACATCGAAAGCCGATGCGATACGATGACGACGGTCCGTCCCTCCGCGATACGTCGCAGATTGCGCCGAATGATCGCCTCGCTCTCGGAATCCAGTGCGCTGGTGGCCTCATCGAGGATCAGGATACGCGGGTTGACGATCAAGGCCCGCGCGATAGCAAGCCGCTGCTTCTGCCCGCCTGACAGGTTCGATGCCTGCTCCTCGAGCATGGTGTCGAACCCCCTCGGCAACCGCTCTATGAACTCGTCCGCACCGGCGAGCTGAGCCGCCCGGACGACCTCCTCGAACGTGGCGTCGCGCCTCACGCATGCGATATTTTCGCGCACTGTGCCCCGGAACAGGAAACTGTCCTGGAGCACGATCCCTAGATTCCGCCGCAGATGGGCGAGATCGATCTCGCGCGAATCGTGACCGTCGATGCGCACCAACCCCTGCTGCACCGGATACATTCCCGCGATCAGGCGTGTCAGCGTCGTCTTGCCCGAACCGCTCCGGCCGACAATTCCGAAGATCGCGCCGGGAGCGATCGAGAACGACACGTCGTCCAGCGCCGGCGTTCCCTCCCCATAGCGAAACGTGACGTTTTCAAACTCGATCTGCCCGGCGAAGTCGGGCCGCACGCCTTCGCGACGACCGTCGCGTTCCAGCTCCGTGTTCATGACCTCGCCGAGCATCTTAACGGCGAGCGCAACCTCTTGATATTCGTGCACCATGGTCACCATCTGCACCAGCGGCCCCGAAACGCGTCCCGCCAGCATGTTGAAGGCGACAAGTGCGCCGATCGTCATCTCGCCGCCGAAGACATCGAGCGCACCAAGTGCGACGATGCCGAGCGTCATCATCTTCTCGAGGAAACCGGTCAAGGCCTGAGCGCCCGCCGAGATTTTTTCGACGCCAAACCGCATCGATACCGACTGCGCGCAACGATCGTCCCATGTCCTGTTCTGGCCGGGCTCCATGGCCAACGACTTCACGGTACGCATGCCGTGCACGGTCTCAACGAGGAGCGCCTGGCGCCCGGCTTCGGCCTGATAAAGCTGGTAGAGCCGCCGTCGGAACGGTCCCATCAGAATAGCAATCACGCTCGCGCTGATGGCGGTGAAGGCCAGCACGACGCACGTCAGCTTGATGCTGTATAGCGCCAGAACAGGCAGAAAGACGAAAAGCGAAAGCGCGTCCAAGGCGGTCAGGAACAGTCGGCCGGTCAAGAACTCACGGATTCGTCCGGCCTGCTGCATGTGCTTCACCAACACGCCGGCCGAGATGCGCTCGAAGAAGGTTACCGGAAGTCCCAAAAGATGCCGAAACGTCCTGGTCGCGACCCGGATGTCGATCTTGTTCGTGGCATAGAGCAGCAGGTAGCGCCGCAAGAAGCTGAAGACGGCGTCGAAACAGAGCGCAAGGATCGCGCCAGCCGAGAGCACGTAGAGTGTCGTGAGGCTCTCATGGACAAGAACCTTGTCGATCACAAGCTGAAAGAAGATCGGAAGCGCCAGCCCGAGCGCATAGAGGAACACCGCAGCAATTGCGACGTCGGAAAGGAGCCGCCACTCCCGCAGCATTTCGGGTATGAACCAGCGCAGCCCGAAGGGCCTGTGGCCCTGCGATGGGGAACTCTCGCGCTTGAACAGAACGACCTTTCCGGTCCACCTGGCACAGAAGCGGTCCGCATCGACCAGCAGGTGCTCTCCCGTCCGCTCGGCCAGAGGATCAAAGACCGTTACAGCGTCGCATTCCGGGCCGGCGCCGACCACGAGGACCCAGTTGAGGTTCGAGAGCTGGACAAGAGCCGGATAGGCCTCGCCGAGCTGGCATATCGCCTTCCAATCGAGCTGCGCCGTGCGGGCGCGAAGGCCCGCATCATGAGCCATGCGGAGCAAGAGATCGGTCGAGATGCCGGTCTCGTCGACGGCATAGGCGTGCCGCAACCGATCAGAAGGCAGATCGATACCGTGATGGGCAGCGATCCTTGACAGGCATTCAAGGGCCGTTTGAGCAGCCCGACGCGGCTCGTCCTCGGACGACGGCGGTTCTGGTTCGAACCTCTCGATTTCAACGGAAGTTGGTTGAGGCATTGGAAGATCGCGGATTGTCCGAAACTGACGAGGCAGGCTCGACGCGCGCACTCGCCTGTGGCGCGGCCATCGGCGTCCTCGGCCGAGAGCGCTGGACGACGCCGGCATCGACCAGACCCTGAAGCGCGTTCTGCATCACCTCCACGGAGTTCGCGAACGACTCCGCCGAAAAGATCAGCCTTTGCCGAAAGACTTTCTTGGGCGCGTTGTTGGCATCACGTTCCGTGGGTGAGAGACTGACCAGGTCGACCCGCACGATCGACCCGCCAATTGTGACCTCGTCGATCCCGTCAGTATAGAGCTCTGTATGCATTGCGGTTCTCCTATGCTGCTAGCTGCGGCCTGAAGAGGACGTCAACCGCGTAGCTCGTCGCGTTGAAGGTGTTGGTGGGGAAGAGGCTTCCGGATCCGTATGCATAGACGCCGTTTCCGCCGCTGGACGCGGATGACGGAGCGGTCAATGGTCCGTTGGTTACCGAACTGGCAAATAGATTCGGATCGTCCGAGTAGTTTCCCGCAGTGTGGTAGGAGGCGATATAGGTCGTGCCCGCCGTGATGGTGACCGGCGTTGCAAAGTTGACCTGCTGCCAGCCACTCGCCGTCTCATTGGTAAATGTGGCCGTCGCTAGCAGGGTCCCGGTGCTGCTCCAAAGATCGGCGACGTGAGTGCCGGTATTGGATGGTCCCTTGTAGAAGCGCAGCCCCATGACGTCGCCAGTGGTGGACGCCTGGAACTTCATACCGAGCTCAACCGAATTCGGATCATTCACCGTCACCACGCTGGGCGTTGGATTCGAGCTGAACAGGCTTACGGTGCTTGCTGACGGCGCGTGAACGGTCACGGTCGCACTTGCGCTCGCCGTCCCGCCTCGACCGTCCGAGATCGTGTAATTGAACGAGGCCGGTCCGGTGTAATTGCTCGCCGATGTGAACGTCACCGTATTGTTCTGGGTGCTGAAGCTAGCGGTCCCGTTGACGGCCCCGCTGACCCCGGTGATTGTTAGCGCATCCCCGTTAGGATCGGTATCGTTTGCGAGGAGTGCCGAACCAGAAATGCTGAGTGGCACGTTTTGGGTGGCGTTGAAGCCGCTGTCGTTGTTGGCGATCGGCGGCTGGTTCGTGCCGCCACTCCCGTTGCTGAACAACACATCGACCCAATAGTTTGTCGCGCTGAATGTACTGGTTGGAAACAGATTGCCTGTTCCATAAGTGTACACACCATTGTTGCTCGCGGGAGCCGTGAGCGGCCCGTTCGTGCGTGCTGCGGTAAAGTAGTTTGACGTCGTCGCATAGCGTCCGTTGCTGTGGAAGCTCGCCACGTAGGTGGATCCGGCCGCAATCGAGACGGGGCTGCTAAATGTGAGGGTTTGCCAACCGCTGCTGGTCTCGTTGGAGAAGGTTGCGCTCGCGAGAAGCGTTCCCGTGCTGCTCCACAGTGAGCCGGTGTGAGAGCCGGTGTCGTTTGCACTCTTGTAGTACTTGATCCCGGTAATCGTGCCGGCAGCGGAGGATGTGAACCGTACGCCGAGATTGACCTGAGATGTGTCGGACGTCGAGAGCACCGAAGGCGTATCGGACGCCGAGAACAAGCTGACCGTCGAGGAGGCCGTGCCCACTGCTATGTTGAACGTCTCGCTGGCCGTGAGTCCGCCGAGATCAGTCGCGGCGGCCTTCACACCGAGCGTGCCGACGTCGGCCGACGCCGGCGTGCCACTGAAAGTCCGGGTCGACGCATTGAAAGCCAACCAGGCGGGAAGCGCCGAGCCGTCGGCCGCAGTGGCCGTATAGGCGAGTGAATCCCCGGAATCCACATCGGTGAAGGTGCCGGCCGGCAGCGTCAGCGAGAAGGCCGAACCAACCGTTGCAGTCTGGTTGCCGGTTTGGGCCGCCAGGACCGGCGCATCATTGGCGCCATGAATGGTGACTGTGAGCGTAGTCGACGATGTTGCGCCGGCGGCGTCACGCATGGTGTAATTGAACACGTCCGTCAGCGTGGTAGTCGATAGCCGCAAGGCTTGGACGGCAGAGTCAGTTTCATTGACGGTATAGGTGAAAGCACCCGAAGCATTGAGCACGAGACTTCCGTGCGCTCCATTCAGCGCCGAGCCCAGCGTGCCGGAAGTCGAACCGAAGCTGACCGCCGTCACGGCCTTCGTATCGCCTGCGTCCGGATCGGTGTCGTTGGTCAGAACGTTTCCCGTGGCGGGTGAGCCGCCGCTGCCGTTACTGACACCGCCCTTCTCGGTCGCGTCACCCGTGTCGGCGACGGCGGTTGGCGGGGCGTTCGCGGTCGTTGTCACGACAATATTGAACGTTTCGCTCGCGGTGAGGCTGCCGAGATCCGTCACAGCTGCCTTCACACCCAGCGTGCCGACATCCGCTGACGATGGCGTACCGCTAAAGGTTCGAGTTGATGCGTTAAAGGTCAGCCAGGCGGGAAGTGCGGAGCCGTTCGCCGCTGTCGCACCATAGGTGAGTGAATCGCCGGAATCGACGTCGGTGAAGGTGCCGGCCGGCAGCGTCAGCGAGAACGCCGAACCCACTGTCGCGGTTTGGTTACCGGTCTGGATCGCCAGCACCGGTGCATCATTGGCACCGTGAATGGTGACTGTGAGCGTGGTCGAGGATGTTGCGCCGGCGGCATCACGCATCGTGTAATTGAAGACATCCGTCAGCGTGTTGTTCGCAAGCCGCAGCGCCTGCACGGCGGGATCCGTCTCGCTGACCGTATAGGTGAAGGTCCCTGAGGCGTTGAGCACGAGGCTTCCATGCGCGCCATTCAGCGCTGAGCCGATCGTGCCGGAGGTCGAACCGAAGCTGACCGCAGTTACGGTCTTCGTATCGCCGGCGTCCGGATCGGTGTCGTTGGTCAGCACGTTTCCAGTGGCGAGCGAACCGCCGGTGCTGTTATTGACGCCGCCCTTCTCGGTGGCGTCGCCGGTGTCGGCCACGGCGGTCGGCGACCTGTTCGTAGCGGCGGATCCATTGAAGACCACGTCGACAAAGTAGTTGGTCGACTTGTAGACGTTGGCCGGGAAGACGGTCCCGGTTCCGTAGGCGTACACTCCATTCCCCGCCGCTGGCGCGGTCAACTGGCCGTTCGTAACTGAGCTCGTGAAGTAGTTCTGAGTGTCGGAATAATTTCCGTTGGTGTGGTAGGACGCGACATATGTCGTTCCCGCGGAAATGGCGATCGGGCTCGCGAAACTGACCTGCTGCCAGCCGCTGGCCGTCTCGTTCGCGAAGGTCGCCGTACCAAGGAGCGCTCCCGTCGAGCTCCACAGATGCGCGACATGGGTACCGGTATTCGACGATCCCTTGTAGAAACGAAGGCCGGTTATCGTCCCGCTCACAGAAGCGGAAAACTTGACTCCGACCTCGACGGAGCTCGTATCACCCGAATTGGCCACGCTCGGCGCGGCGTTTGTGGCGAACAGGCTTTGCGCGGAGACGGGATAGTTGACGTTGAGGAGAACCTGGCCGGTTCCGGTGGCCTCGCTCGTGTCAGTGATCGTATAGGAAAATTGCGCCGATCCCGCGAAATTCGCGGTCGGAGTGAACGTCACTGTCTGAGCCTGAGCGTTGTAGCTTACGCTACCGTTGATTGGGCTGCTCACGCCGGTGATCGAAAACGACAGGCCGGCCGGATCCGTATCATTGGCGAGCAGCGCCGATGCCGGAATGGTCAGAACACCGTTTTCGGTTACGTTAAAACCGCTGTCATTGTTGGCCTGCGGCTGCTGGCTGGTATTTCTGAAGACGACATCGACCCAATAATTCTGAGCCTTCACAATCGAAACAGTGTTCGGGAAGAGCGGTCCGGGACCGTAGGCATAGACACCGTTGAGGCCGCTGCCTGTCGCCGTCAGCGCACCGTGCGTATGGCCGGCATTGTCGAAATAGAAGTCGGTCGTAGAGTACTGACCGGTATTCGTGTGATAGGAGGCGATGTAGGTGACCCCGGCCTGCACATGGACCGGTGTCGCGAAATTCACCTGTTGCCAACCACTCGCGCTTTCGTTGGTGAACGTGGCGCTCGCAAGCAGTACGCCATTCGTCGTCCAGAGATCGCCCAGATGCGTCCCCGTGTTCTGCGGCCCCTTGTAGAACCGAATGCCGGTGATATCGCCGGACTCGGCAGCGACGAACTTCACACCCAATTCTACAGCGCCGGCGTCGTTGGTTGTGACTACGGCCGGCGTATCGGTCGGATTGAAGATCGTCAGGTTCGACGAAGGCGTGACGGTGTAAGCAACGCCCTGGCCGGCCGTCTCGAGGTTCAGGCTGTCGTCCACCGCCCGGCTCTTGATGTTGTACTGGCCGGAAGCGCCAGCGGAGAATGTATACGACCAGGTCACATTCGCGATGCCGACTCTGCTGCTGGCGGGATGCCACGTCTGTCCACTGTCTGCCGAGACTTCAACACCGCCGATGACGCCGCCCGCATCGCTCGCCGATCCGGTGACGGTAACCGACTGGCCCTCCGGGATGCTGCTGGCCGAGACGTTCGTGACGGTGGATGTTGGAGCAGTGTGATCAGTCGATTGGGAAGCAATTACCAGACTCGCTTGCAGCGTCGCGGGTTGCACGCCCATGTCGGCGAGCACATTGACCGTTGCTTGCTGGACGTTCGGATCAATCGGCGTAGCGGACCCAACCACCTGGTCGTGATCGGAGGCGAGGCCCCACGACCAGAACACCGTGCCGGCCCCGAAAACAAGGGCACCGCTGACCGGGTCGCGAAACTCGACCAGATTATGAGTTGCTGTTCCGTTGCCCGTGGTGTTGCCGTAGTCCAGGAGATATTGGCCGGTGATCTGCAGCGTCGAAGACGACACATTTACCAGTCCAGCCGGGCGGAAGCCGTTATCAGGCGACGAATCCCACTCATAACCGAGCAGATTCTGTACAAGCGAGGCGGTTTGGCCCACCGGCGTATTGGCAACCGACGTATTGCGCCAGAAGCGCAACTTCGTCATGTCGTACGGAATCCGGATAATATCCGTGCGATCGGAGTCCACCTGAAATACCTGGCCGGTGAGGGCGTTGGAAGGGATTCCCGACAGGCCTCCAGTCGACGCAAAGCGCGCGTCCATGAAGGTGCCAGTCGCCGTTCCAGTTGGGTCGATCAACTGATTGGCGTGGGTGTCCTTGTACGAGATCAGGGTGCGGTTGGCCGTCTGGCTGGCATCGATACTGGGCGCGAGTCTCGTTTGCCAATACACTTCGTTGCCACTGAGAAACATCAGATTGACGCCGGCACGGCCGGCCGCCTGGACGTTGGAGAACTGGCTGTCGGTCCAATATTCATCGTGACCGACATCCATGTAGACTTGATGGTTGAGCAGGAGTGATCCGCTGGTCGCAGCGTCGATGCCGGAGATATAGGAGACGTCGTATCCGTTCTGCTCAAGCCAGTAGATCGCCGGATATTCCGCCGAGAACACCATATCGTTGGCGGTGCCGTACAGACCACCGTCACGCGTCGTAATGGGGCGGTTGTAGCTTACGGCATAGGCCGAACCGTTGATGCCAGGTCCGTTGCCGGTGTAAAGATTGGCTCCGCCCCAGGGGTTGTAGGCTTGCCACGTCTGATCGGCCGTCTGAAATACCACAGCGCTGTGCGACGCATCGTTGCGGATGACGAATGGAATCTGGAAGATCTGCGTTCCGTCGATGACGTTGGCGATGTACACGCCAGAAACGGCGTCAGTCGGTATGCTCCATGAGTCGGTCACGCTCCAGTTGCCGGCGTCGACGAGGCCCGTCGATGCGTTCTTCAATGGCGCCGGCTGCACAACCGAAGTTGCGGCCTGATGCTGTACGGTCGTAATCAGTCTGGCGCCGTTGCCGCCGTAATAACCCAGCCGGTAGATATCGATACGATAATTCGGATTGCCCGTCTGGTTGTTGATCTTGAATTGAACGGTGCCGCCGATGTTGGTACTTATCGCTGTCGTGAACCCCTGGATTTTCGTTGAGTCCGCGCCAGGGTCGATCTGCCAGATATTTGGCGATGTGCCTTGTTTCTGATTTTCCAGTACGATCGGGTTCGTGACTGGATCTGCAACGAGCGTGCCGCCCTGCCCATCACTTGCAAAGGTCCAGTTCGTATCCTGGCCGGAGAACAGCAGAGTGACATTGCCGACTCCATTGCTGAAATCGACTGTGCTGATGTTTGAGCCCAGGTCGTAATGAACTGAGGCCGACATCGTCGACGTGAAAGCGAAATCCCTGAGGTCGATCAGATTGCCGGTTGAAAGCGGTCGATCCGGCGACGAGCTCCCGATCAGGCCATGAAATTGGGCGGAGCGATCGAGAACCAGGGTGCCGACGTCCGTCTCGAACGAGACGGTTATTCCGTAAAACGAACCGTTCACGAGCTGTCCGGAGACCGAGCCTCCGATCTCGAGTGCCGATTTGTCGGAAATCGCGAAGGCGCCCGACCCGCGGACATCACCTTTGAAGTCCGCTGCGGCAACCCCCTCGCCGCCGGGTGATCCGACCTTGATGCTCCCGTTATTTATCGCGTCACCTTCCACCACGAACGACGAGTCTTCCCCGAGCGCGATCGTCACACCTGCTTTCACGATCAAACTGCCCACATCGACATTGGCTCTGGTCGTGACAACATAGGATCCAGGCGCGTCAATGAAGGCGCCGTACGCCGCTATCGGAATACCCGCACTCCAGTTCGCGGCGACATTCCAATAACCGCCGCTCGAACTTATCCAATGTGTCGTCCCGGCCCGCGAACGCGAAGACGCGACCGCCGCTCGCAGATCGGAGCCCGAGGAGAGTAGCGAGCCGAGGCCGTCCGGGCGCGTCAGGGTGCTGGTCGTCCTCCACAGCCAAGCAGCGTCTCTGCTCCGGATCGCATTCCAGAGGGGCGCACCGAGCAAGTCAGCATCTATCTGGCCGAAATCACCCTCTTCCGGGAGGAGCGGCCTTGCCGGCCGATGGAAGACGCTCGCCTTTTGATTCAACATGGCCAGCCCTCGAGCTTCGCAAGCGAAGTATTTAATTTAAAAGAACCGCGTCGGTCAATTAATTAAATCGGAAATAATAATTTTAAATCAGCCATCGATTGCGACGCCGGAGCGCGCGCCGGGCAACCGCAGGATTTCATTGAGGTATCTGCCGTATCCGCTCTTCTCCAGCGGCTGAATCAGTCCAAGAAGCTGATCTTCATCGATGAATCCCTGCCGAAAGGCGACCTCCTCGAGACAAGCCACCTTCATGCCCTGTCGTTTTTCAAGCGTCTGCACAAAGGTCCCTGCGTCGAGAAGCGACTCGACCGTGCCCGTGTCCAACCATGCAAAGCCCCGTCCCATGCGCTCGACGTGGAGAGCGCCGGCCGCGAGATAGCGCATTTGCAGATCCGTGATCTCGAGCTCTCCCCGCGGCGACGGCTTGACACGGCGGGCATATCGCACGACCCGGTTGTCGAAGAAATAAAGACCGGTGATCGCCCAGTTCGATGTCGGCTTTCTCGGCTTTTCCTCGATTCGTAGTGGGCGGCCCGCCTCGTCGAACGTAACGACGCCATATCGTTCGGGATCGCGCACGTGATACGCGAACACGGTTGCGCCTTCCTCGCGGGCTGCCGCCCTTGTGAGAAGTTCGCGCAAGCCGCCGCCGAAGAAGATATTGTCTCCGAGCACCATTGCGACGCGATCGGTTCCGATGAAATCGGCACCTACGATGAAGGCTTCCGCCAGGCCGCCGGGACGAGGTTGTTCCGCATAGCTGAGGCTAATCCCCCACTGGCTTCCATTTCCGAGCAATCGCTCAAACTGAGACCGGTCTGCCGGGGTCGTGATCACCAGGATTTCTCGGATTCCTGCCAGCATCAGCGTCGACAGCGGGTAGTAGATCATCGGCTTATCATAGATGGGCAGCAACTGCTTGCTCACCACACGCGTGATCGGATAGAGCCGCGTTCCGCTGCCGCCAGCCAGGACTATTCCCTTCAGCATCGGTGTCTCCTTTTCCGACAAGTTGGTCGAGACAGGTTTCGAGAGAGTGGCGCCAGGCCGGCAATCGAATTCCAAACACGCGCTCCACTTTGGACGAGTCCAGGCGGGAGTTCAGGGGCCTGCGCGCAGCGCAGGGGTACTGCTCAGTCGTGATCGCTTCCAGCGCCGGCGGCCGCACTCCACGACGGGATAAACCATCGAAAATTGCCTCGGCGAAGCCGTGCCAGCTCGTTGTTCCCTGGCCGGACACATGGAAGATGCCTGCCGCGATGCGGCGATCATCTGTGATCGACCGCTCTGCGATCTTCAGGAGCGCTGCGGCCAGCTCCGCTGCTGACGTCGGGCTTCCGTGTTGGTCGCAGACCACCCTTGCGATTGGACGCGTTTCGGCCAGCCGCAACATCGTCCGAACGAAGTTGCTGCCTGTTGCGCTGTAGATCCAAGACGACCTGACGACAGTCGCGAGAGGATGCGCCGCCAGAACGGCCGCCTCGCCGGCCAACTTTGACGCGCCATATGTGTTCAACGGCGCCGGAACGTCGGTCTCGTCGTAAGCCTCGCTCTTGGCACCGTCAAAGACGTAATCCGTCGATAAATGCACAAGCGGAATGTTTCTCTGCCATGCGACATCCGCTAACGCAGCTGCACCATCGCGGTTGACACTGAAGGCTTTTCCGACTTCCGACTCTGCCCGATCCACAGCCGTATAAGCCGCGGCATTAATGATCATGCAGGGGGCGATCGAGGCGACCGTCCTGTCGATCCCGTCCCGGACTTCTAGGTCGAGCTCCTCACGTCCGAGGGCCACTGCAGATAGGCCGCTAAGCGCAGCGAGATCACGAAGGCAACTGCCCAATTGGCCGTTTCGACCAGCAATCAGAATCGGTCGTTCGATCATGGCAACCTCAGTGGCGGGTGGCTGGGAGACCAAGGCGCGCGCCGTCGTAGACCATATTGCGAGCCCGCGCCCACCAGGCGCCGCTGGCCAGATACCATTCCACCGTGTCGGCGAGACCTTGTTCGAAGCTTCGGGTCGGCTGCCATCCCAGCTCGCTGCGCGCTTTGGACGCATCGATTGCGTAACGTGCGTCGTGTCCCGGACGGTCCGGCACAAACGAGATCAAGGATCGCCTCGCTGTCGGCCCCGGACGTAGTCGATCAAGCACGTCACAAATCTGGGTGACTACCTCCAGGTTCGAGCGTTCGCTATCGCCGCCGAAATTGTACTTCTCTCCGGCCCTGCCCTCGAACAGCAGCCTGATCAGGCCTGCGGCGTGATCGTCGACATGAAGCCAATCGCGCACATTGCTGCCGTCGCCATAGACAGGCAACGGCTTGTGCTCAATCGCGTTGAGAACCGTCAGGGGAATGAGCTTTTCCGGGAATTGGAATGGTCCGTAATTGTTCGAACAATTGGAGACGATCACCGGCAAGCCATAGGTCTTATACCAGGCGAGCGCGAGGTGGTCCGAGGCGGCCTTGCTCGCCGAATAGGGTGAACTCGGCCGGTAAGGGGTATCTTCCCGGAAGCAGTCGACCGGCCCCAATGAACCGTAGACCTCGTCCGTCGACACGTGAATGAACCTGAACTGACTTCGCCTCTGGCTTGAAAGCCCGTCGTAATATCGTCTGGCAGCTTCCAGTAGAGTATAGGTACCGACGATGTTGGTGCTAACGAACGCTGCCGAGCCTGTAATCGACCGATCGACATGGCTCTCCGCTGCCAAGTGGATGACTGCGCTTGGCTCCCACTCGTAAAACAAGCGAGTGACCGCCTCCTGATCGCAGATGTCATGCTGCTCGAATCGATAACAGCTGGTACCTTCGATGGATGCCAGCGAGGCCAAATTGGCCGCATAGGTCAACTTGTCGACATTGACGACCGAGGCACCGGCTTCCAGCACCAACTGTCGACAGACCGCAGACCCGATAAATCCCGCTCCTCCGGTCACCAGGACACGCATGCCACGCCCTCTATTCAAACACTGAAGCAAGCTGGTCGAAACGGGGAAGCGCCCGATCCTTCGGTGAAAGCTGGGCCGCCGAGGCCCTCACCGGCCACTCGATAGCCAATTCCGGATCGGCCCAATGGATGCCGGCGTCGTGGTCCGGAGAGTAGACCTCGTCGACCTTGTAAAAGACCGTAGTTTGAGGCTCGAGCGTACAGAAACCGTGAGCGAACCCTTTTGGAACGAGCAACTGCTCGTCAGTCTCGCTATCCAGTTTGACCGAGACGTGCCGGCCGAACGTCGGCGACCGCCGCCGAAGGTCGACCACCACGTCAACGATCGCTCCCCTTAACACGCGAACCAGCTTGGTCTGCGCGAAAGGAGGCTGCTGGAAGTGCAATCCGCGAACCGTCCCGACTCGCTCCGAGCAGGATTGATTGTCTTGGATGAAATCGTGAGAAATTCCTCTTTCGGCGAAAGCAGAGCGACGAAACGTCTCGCAAAAATAGCCGCGCGTATCGGAAAAGCGTTTCGATCGGACCAGCTTGACATCCGGAATCGCCAAACTTCGCACTTCCAGCATGACCGCACGCTCCGATAAGCGGCGCTAGCGCCCGGACGGTCGGCCTATTCTCCCCATGTCCTCCCAACTGAGCGGCGCAGCAGACCAAGTCCGCCTCGCTCAGTTCGCGACAAATATCGGGTTTAATCGGACGCCGGCCCTTCATCGAGTTAATTTCCAGACAATTAATGCCTGAGCCAGATTTAATTGGCAATACAAAATTTATCAGATATATTATTTTAAATACGGCCGCGGATTCGAATAACGCCTACGGCCCCGTGCTCCCGCGCGACTGTCAATAGCCGAGAGAATTGTCCGATGCTTCAGACCAATACGCTCCAGACCGATGGGGCACGTCTGCCCTCCTCCATGCCAATGCAGGCTGATCGCCAAGACGCCGCGGGCATCGGCGAGCTCATTAAATTGGCGCTCGTCTTTATAAGGCGGCAATACCTCGTCATCATTTTCACCACCGTCCTGGCAGGTGCCGCCAGCCTCATATACCTCCGACTGGTCTCGCCGGCCTATACGGCGCAGGTTCAGGTCCTGTTCGAAAACCCGAGGGCACAATTCCTCCAGAAGCAATCGTTGCTCTCCGAACCGATCGTCGATGTCACTCAGATCGAAACGCAGCTGCAGATCATCAAGTCGCAGGCAACCGCTGCGGCCGTGATCAAGCAGCTAAAATTGGGCGATCATCCGGATTTCAAGGAGTCCCGGTCGCTGCAGTCCTGGCTACTGAGCTGGCTTCGACGATGGCGATCGAATGCGTCGGAAGCTGCGCAATCTGCCGCGCCAGAGCAACTCTCAGAAGCCGCCATTGCGAGCTTTCTGGATCGCCTATCTGCAGGTCGAGTTGGCTATAGTCACGTTATTGAAGTCAACTTCACCTCGAGCGATCCAGCGCTAGCGGCGGAAATCGCGAACGCAATTGCCAAAGCCTACATCAACGATCAGCTCGACGCGAAATTTGAAGCCAGCCGCACTGCAACAAGTTGGCTGCGGGAACGGCTGCGAAACCTCGGTGAGGAGGCGTTGACCGCCGAACGTGCCGTTGACGCTTACAAATCTCAGAACAACATCGTTTCGCCCGGTGGAAAACCGATCGACGAGCAGCAGATCACGGAACTCAATACTCGGCTGGCTACCGCCCGTGCGCAGAGTTCGGAGGCTGCGGCCAAGCTGTCCCGCTACGAAACTCTCCTCGGCACCGACCCGGCAAAACCATCCGCGATGAGCAATCTGGATGCCATCGGCTCCGACGCGATGAACAGTCCAATCATTACGTCGCTACGCCAGCAATATCTCGAACTCTCCAGGCGTGAGGCCGAGTTATCGGCACGCGTCGGGCGCGATCATCTGGCGGTCGTTAACGTCCGAAACAGGCTCCGTGAATTTCGGGTCTCCATTCTAGACGAGGTGAGGAGACTTTCCGAGATCAGCCGCAGCGAAGCCGAACTCGCAAAGCAACGGCAGCAGGAGATCGAAAAACGTCTGTCCGTTGCCATTGCGCAGTCGCGCCTCACGAACTCGGCAGAGCTGACGATAAGAGATTTGGAAAGTCGCGCAAAAAGCTTGCGGGCCCTCTACGATACCTTCCTTCAGCAGTACATGGGCTCGACGCAACAGGAGACCTTCCCTATCTCTGAAACCCGGGTCATCTTCCCCGCCTCCGCCGCTCAAACCAAGAGCAAACCGAAGACGAAGGTCGTGCTGAGTTTCGGTCTTCTGGGTGGCCTCGCGCTGGGACTACTGCTCGGTTTCGTGAGAGACGTAATGGACCGCGTTTTCCGTACCTCTTCCCAGCTCGAGGCCGCGCTGGAACTGCCGTGCCTGTCTCTCGTGCCAATCCTGAACTTACCCAAGCCGCAGAGGCCGTCGGCCCGGCTTCAACAGACGCAGGAAGACTCGAGCCAACGAATACTTTCGACCGCTCCGGACATTCATCGCGCCGTCGTAGGCATGCCCCTGTCTCGGTACACGGAGGCCATCCGTGCGATCAAGATTGCGATCGATCACAGCCCGGCAAAGACCCCCAACCAGGTGATTGGCCTGACGTCAGCTCTCCCAAACGAAGGCAAGACCACGATTGCTGCTTCCGTGGCGCAACTCATCGGACACAGCGGGAAGAAGGTCATCATAGTGGACTGCGATCTCCGGAATCCATCGCTCTCGGCCCGTCTCGTCCCGAAGGCGGTGGATGGCATTATTGAAGTCATGAACGGTGATCGCCCACTCGAGGAGGTGGTATGGCGGGATCCGAGGACAAATCTTGCCGTTCTTCCGGCCGTTCAACGCGGGCCCGTACTTCACTCGAGCGAACTTCTGTCCGACAGCGCGATATGCAAGCTCTTTGATCGCCTGCGACAAAGCTATGACTATGTCATTGTAGATCTTCCGCCGCTGAGTCCGCTTGTCGACGTACGGGTCACGGCGCCTCTGATCGATTGTTACGTTCTCGTCGTCGAGTGGGGACGCACCAAGATCGAGGTCGTTCAGCATGCACTGCACACCGCCCCGACGATCTCGGACTCGCTGATCGGCGCAGTCTTGAACAAGACGGACATCAAGGCAATGGCGCGATACGACACCCATCGAAGCGACTACTACGACGACAGTCACTATGTTCGTTACGGTCTTTCGAGCTCTTGAGCGGCCCCCTCGCCGCGCACCATCACGATTTGCGCGTTAGACGGTCTGCCGATCGGAGCATCCGGAGGAACGTCAAGCCAGAGAGGTGACGTGGTATGCTCGTCAGGTTCCTGATGCTGGCACTCGTTGTGTCCGTCGCAGCAGCTTTTGCAATGCCCGAGATCCCGCAGCAGCGAGCTCTATCCTCTGCTCTCCTCGCGACGGCGTTGCTGGCAACCGCAATCTTCGCCTCATCCTCCGCAATCGCGAGTCTGGTACGGCGGTCGGGACTCGTTCTCATCCTCATTCTCGCTGTACCGGCGATTTACATGGCCGTCCAGCTCGCGCCAGTTCCTGTCCACGGCCTCGGCAATCCGATATGGGAAACGGCATCGGCCGCCTTGAATGCTCCCCTCGCCGAACGGCTCACGGTGGACGTCCGTGCAACCGTGCAGGCATTCTTGCACTACAGCACTGCCGTCGCCCTCGCGCTCATCACGACCGTCGTCGCGCTGGACAGACAGCGTGCGTGGCAACTCCTCTCCATGCTGGTCGCGATCTCGACGATCGTCAGTGCGTACCTGCTGTTGCGGCAGACGATCGGAGCGGACGGTTTCTCGCGCGGCGATACTCCTGTCCTCGCAGCGACCGGCGCAGTCCCGGCAGTGCTGGGGCTGGTGCTGTCCGCAGCGATGATGACCCGTGCGTTCGAGGACCGCCGCCGTGTCAAGCAACGCCCATTTCGAGTGGCAACGACCCCTTGGTTCGCACTCCTCGCGACACTTCTCTGTCTGTCGGCAATCCTCGCCAGCGGAGACGGGATGGGAACGGCCACAGCGGCATTGCTCGGAGTGGGAATCGTGCTCGCCGCGTTCGCGATCCGGAACTGGTTCTCTGGGGTTTGGGGTATCGCGAGCGTCCTGGCCACGGCTGCCGTGTTGTTTCTGGCGGCCTTCACCCTCATGCCAATAAGGCCTAATGCCGATCTGACAGTCGCCCTGTCCGAGCACGCCCCGGGGGCGACTGAGCGGATGTTGCAGGATGCCGGCCATGCCGGCTCCGGCGCGGGAACCTACGCGGCATTGCTGCCAATCCATCGCGATATTGCCGCGCCGTTGTCACGAGAGCGCCCGACGGCTGCCGCGGCCATCGCAATCGAGATGGGCCGCCCCTTTCTGTACGGCGTGTTGATCGTTGCGGTGGTTGGCGCCGGGGCCTTGCTCAGATGCTCCCTGCGGCGAAGGCATGACTACGTCTACGCGGCCATTGGCGCCGGCGCTGCGACTTCGTTGGTTGTGCTGGCCTTGGTCGAAGACGGCATTCTCGAGTTCGGCGCATCGCTGTTGGCTGCCGCGCTGTTCGGACTTGCGGTCGCCCAAAGCCAGCGTGATACAGGCGCCGTAACCGAGCAGTCGCGGTCGGCGCGGCCCGTCGTTGGACTGGATAGTCCGGGCCCGGCATGCGCGCCAATACGCTCATATGGGATTGGCAATGCATCGATGCGTGTTGGATTGGGCACCATCGCAGTCGCGCTGATCGCGCAAACGGTCTGGCTGCTCGCTCAGCCGTCGTATCCCGGCGGTTTGCCGGTTGAAGCGCTCGTTCCCAATGATGCCTCACGCCAAGCACTTCTGAGAGTGCTGCCGCAGAACTCACTGCGCAGTGATGGCGATTTGCGGTCTGGGAGACCCGCTCCCGCCCCACAGCCCGCGGCCAATGGAGCAGCAGCCTCAAGACCGGAGTTCGGAGTCCATCCTGCCGCGCCGACTGTACTGGCGCAGGCGCTGCGGTCCTCGCCATTACGAGGGGATCTTTGGCTCATGCTTGCGGCACTGTCGAGGGAACAAAGATCGGTCGAATACGACGTCGCGGCCTTGCTGAAACTCTCGTACTACACAGCTCCAAACGATTTGGCCCTGCTTCCGCTACGACTGACTGCCGCTCTCGGCGAGGCTTCGGTCGTCAGCGATCCCGAATTGCGTGAACTGGTGCAGCGCGACGCCAAGATTGCCTTTGCTAGGCAGCCCGCTCTTCGACCCGCTCTCATTGCTGCCTATCAATCGGCGTCGGCGGAGGGGAAGGCCCTGGTGGACAATCTGATTTCGGAATGGGATTCAGCAGCTCTTCAAAGCATGCGCAAGGAAGTCCCGATCCCGGGACCTAAAACGGATCCACCTTTGCCGAGCCGGACATGGGGTCGAGGGGCGGCGCGGTAGTTCCAAACCCGTTCCGCTTCGATGGGCAGTTCTTCGAGCACGCGCCTGATCCGAAGAGCGTCATTTGGTATCATTTAAATTCAGATATTTTGCTTGATATATTCAATATTAATAATAAATTAAATACGAATTCCGAGTGCCCCGCCATGAACTTCGTGAACCGGCACCTCCCCGATCGAAACGATACGGCTCGTGTCAACCTCGAGCCGTCGGTGTCCTCCAGGCATAAATGGCCCCTCCGTTATGACTGGATCGAACCTGTTGCACTCTGTGCCGATATCGCGACGATTTTGTTGGCCAGCATCGTCTCCACATTACTGTACCGGCTCCAAAACGGGCAAGCTGAGGGAGACCATGGCAACGCATTTGGCTTAGCGCTGGTCAGCGCAGCTTGCGTTGCATCCGTGCTGAAGGCTCAAGGTCTTTATCGCCCGATTGAGCTCCTCGTCCTCAAAAACCAGGTTCGGGCCGTCTGCGTGACGTGGGCGTCATTGCTGCTCTTGATTTGGGCCGCCGACGGCTTTGCAATTCGGCCGGGCGTATCTCAGGAAGCAGGCCCGCTCTTCGCCATCCTTGGCCTGGGGTTGCTTGTAGCCGAGCGATGGGCTGTCAAATCGCTGCTGATAAGAGGCCTGAGCGAAAGAAGATTTGCCAGCACGAATATCGTTCTAATCACGGACCAGCCGCTTTCGAAAAATGCCGGCCTACCGGAAACCTTGGCTATGCATGGATATTGCATCCAGGGGCGGTTCAGCCTGCCGCCCATTGGGTTCGGTCCCGCCGGTCGCAAGCGCCTCACGTCTCGCGTAATCGACCACATTCGCAACGCTCGGCTCGACCAGGTGGTGGTCGAAGCCAGCCCGGAGCGATGGCCGGAGCTTCGGGCATTTGTTGCCGAGTTGCGGGTACTGCCGTTTCCGGTCATATTCGTGCCGGTCGGCACAACAGCCGAATTGCTACGACATCCTACGCGCAGCCTTGGTAGTGCCGTTTGCGTGGAATTGCAGCGCGGTCCCCTTACCCCGTTCGAGTGCGCGGCCAAGCGAATCATTGATATCCTTGGTGCGGGGCTGGCCTTGGCGATATCCGCACCGCTGCTTGCGCTTGCCGCAATCGCAATCAAGCTGGATTCTCCCGGCCCCGTGTTCTTCCGACAACAACGCTGTGGTTTTAATGGTCGGACATTCTTGATCCGCAAATTTCGGACCATGCACGTGCTCGAGGACGGCAGCGTGATAGTTCAGGCCACCCCGGTCGACCAACGCATCACCCGCGTGGGCAGATGGCTGCGTCGGTCTAGTTTCGATGAACTGCCGCAACTGCTGAATGTGCTTGAGGGCAGCATGTCGCTGGTGGGTCCGCGCCCCCACGCCTTGGCCCACGACGGACAGTTTGACAAGCTCGTGCGAAACTACGCGTTTCGTCGCAGGGTCAGGCCAGGACTGACCGGATGGGCCCAGATCCACGGCTGCCGCGGCCCAACACCTACAGCGTCCATGATCGAAGCACGTGTACAGTACGACCTCTGGTACGTCGACAATTGGAGCCTTCGGCTGGATCTCGCAATCCTGTTGCAAACTCCGATGGAGGTCTTGCGGGGCCGCAACGCCTACTAGGCTCGATCCCCGCTCAAAGTGCCAAGCTGCGCCGACCTGCTGGCGTAACGACGTCTCACGCCCGCTGCCGAAGCTTCGGAGTCGCTGCCCCTATGCGAAACTCCTCGATCCGTCGGCCGGATTTCATGGCAGCAACCAACCACCGCGGCCGCTTGCCACGTCCTGACCAGGTTTCAGAAGTCTGGGGGTTGCGGTACTTCGGCAGCACACGCGGATATTTACGCCTCTGCTTGCCGGTCGGGGAGACGGCCGGCCCGCCTGTTTCGAACACGGCCATTCCCCCTCCGAGAACCGCCAGGCGCTTCTCCAGTTCCTGCTTTTCCGCCTTGATCCGATCCGACAAAATGCCGCTAATTTCCTCATGAAGCGACCATAGATCGTCCAGAGACATCGCTTCTAGTTCGAGCTTCTTGGTCGACATGCTAGCATCCTGTAGTTGCGCCCATTTAATATTGTCCCGGTCGGCTAATCAAGAACCAAGTGGTCAGCTTAAACAAAAATATGTGGAACCGAACGGCAAGTTCGAGCTCCACATAACTGCGCCGCCGGTTCTAATCAAGACAAAAAAATGAACTTATCCGCTCAATTTAATAGCGGCCAAAGTAACATTACGCGCCTTACGTGCACCGATGCCCCAACTCAAGTGAAGAACGACACGTTAAGCCGGGCCTGGGATCAATCTGCCACGCCGCACTTTCGACAAATATGCTCGGCATCCGAGGCCGCGTTGCATCGTTCTTACCCTCGGCAACAGGGAGCGTACGACTCAGTTACCCTCAGCGCGAGCCATCGCAGCTGGATTTGTGGCTTCAAGCCTGGATATCAATCAATCTAGCCGCGGCAGCGATGAACCGGCTGATTGCTTCCTGAAGGGCGCCCCAGAGGGCAATCGTAACATCCAATGTTTCTCGTCTGGCTCGCATTAAAAACTGATGAAAATAATCCTCGCAATTAATAATTAAATAATATATTATTATTTATTGTCACGCCAATTTGAAAGACCAGCCTTGGACCTATCCGTATTTTGCGCTCGAAAACGATACTCGGCGTGGAGATGACAAGGTAGTCGGGAGCGTGAGTTGAACGGTGACGAGAATGCTATGCGCAGGCAAGATCTCGAAGCCATGGATTTTGAAGAACTATGGCTCCTCCACGAGGAGCTAACAAAGATTCTTGCTGAAAAGATCACGGCCGAAAAGCGGGAGCTGGAGAAGCGCCTGGCGCAACTCAATCAACCGGAACAGGTCGGTGGGCCCGAAAGCGGGGCGGCAGAGATGGGCCTAGGCCAGCCTCCCCGCCGCAAATACCCAAAGGTCGTACCGAAATACTTCAACCCTCTCAAACCGACAGAAACTTGGTCCGGGCGTGGCAAACAGCCGCGCTGGCTGGTCGCCGCACTACAATCCGGGCACACATTGGAGGAGTTCAGGATTCACGAGAACGGTGAAGCCTCCAACCAGAATGCTGGTGGTCAGGGGCACTGATTGCCCTACCACTGCAAATCCCCGCATGCGCAAAGTCGTTGGATCCAGGGAAGCTGGCGCCCGGTCGGAACCGGCCAATTGAGGTCGTTCGCTTCGGAGCTACCGCCCTAACGGAGCGGCTTGTGATTTTAGGCCTTCCCTGCGCGCACCGCGACGGCCGCCTTCAACAGAAACTGCAGGGTTCCCATCCTCGGCAGGGACCACAATCCACGCCGGCGCGCAGTGGGTTGGATGGTGTCATTCGCCACCTTCCGGTAGTTTCCGAGATCCAGCATCATCATTGCGAGGAAGGGCACGCGCGTGGCTGGAAATCGTGCTTGCATCAACTGTCGCATGAACTGCAGACGGGGAATCAGCCGAGAGCGCAACTCTTGCGGAATCTCGACGCCAAGCAACTCAGCAAGAGCAAACAGCTGGGTTTCAACCGCGTTCTTCATCAATTCGCCCGAGACAAGAGAGGCAAGCTCTTTCCAATCCAGGCCCTCGGCGGAATTGCTCATATCGCGCAATTCAACTAGGTGCCGCAGGTCGAGGTCGCCCAGCCAATAACCGTAGTCTTGAAATTGATCATGGATGATCAACATGAGCGCCCGGTAGGTAGGCGCGGGGATATACACGCGTCCGCGCCCCAGCGGCGCGGGCACACAATGGTTCAGCGGGTGCCCGAAGCTCTGGTAGAGGTACGCGGGACCTGGAGCTGCCCGCTGCAGGTCGATGGTCCCGACATCCTGCGAGCGATTCAGCTCGACATGCCATCTGTGGCTTTCGGGAGGGGTCTCATAGTCAACATCGTAGCCAATTGCGCATAGAGCGGAGACTGCCATTCTGGCTTCGTCCGGCATAACCATAATATCCAGGTCGGACATTAGCCGAACGCCCCGTCGCTCTTCAGGCGCGGTCACCAGCGTCGATGCCCCCTTGAGCATGATTGGCGTAATTCCCAGGTCGTTCATCGCAACGACGGCTTCTTCGAGTTGAGCGACGAGCCGATTGTTCCGCAGCACGTTTCGGCCGTGGATCTGGCGAATATATCCGCAGACGTCCTCCGACAGGACCGGTGCAAATTTGTCGACAAAATCGATGAGCGCCGGTGTCGTCAGAGTCTGATTTGCGAGCCCGATTACGGACGTCCATTCGACATCGACAGGTGGCATGCCTTGCAGGCAATTGCAGAGGCTCGTGAGCGCCGCGCTATGCCTTGCCATTGCATAGATCCATAAGCACGCGGCGAGCCTCCACGGCCTCGCAATAGGTGAGTTGAAGCGATGGCGCGCCCGCGACGATCCGCTTCAAAGCGAAAAAGCCGGCCTGCGAAAGTCTTCCGTCAGCAGCAAATCCGTTGTCGATGAGCCGCTTCATCGAATCCAGTTGATCTATCGCGGTTAGTTCGGCCGGACCGCTCGCGACACGGTTCAAGAAGATGATCCAGCCTGCGGAAAAGCTTTGGTGGTACGCATCCGCAATGGGTACGTATCGCACCAGAACGCCGTCGGAGCGGCGATGCGTCGCGTCGTACCGGCCGCCATGTAGTCGCGAGAGCAAGTCCCACGATCCCTCCTTGAGAGTGAGAGCAAACGGGATGCCGCAGATCGCTCCGTCAGCGCCAACCAGCGCAACGTCATCGCCGGCGTACCGAAGTCCGGCATCCACCAGCTGCAATGTGAGGGTAGACTTTCCAGCTCCCGGCTGGCCGCACAACAATAGGCCTACACCGTCCTTCACAAGAGAAGCGGCATGAAGGGAGAAGGTCCAGCGATCGCTTCGAATAAGCCGCTCGGTGATGTGAGCTTTGATCGTTGGGGCAAGTGCTTCGACTTGACATCTGGAGATGCTGGAATCCTCTCCGCGCAAGAGCACTTGCTCGTCCAGCATCATTGCCTCGATCGCAATGTCGTCGTCGCCGCCGGCGCTCTGGTCCGAAACACAAAACAGCGAACACAGCCGCCTCAAGAGGTCCCGATTTGCAGCCCGGACCCCTATTCGGTGCCGGCCTAGTACCGCCGAGAAGGCAAAATCGGTCGGCATTCGCCAGTCGACCTCGAGCAACGCTCGATCGATCCAGACATTTACGACCTGTCGGGTGAACTGGCGCGCGGTCTGCTCGTCGATGCCTAGGGTCCCAAGCCCCTTACAGGTGTCTTCCAGAGAGGCGCCTTGCGCCAGCTTACACCAGATGAATGCCCCTACTCGGTCCAGTTCAAAGATCTTCTGCCCTGCTTCGCTGAAGAGCATTGATCGACCGTCCAGCAGCGCGAACACTGCATCCGAAGCCGGTCTCAACACCATCTCTGCCGACGATCTTTCCAGCACGGTTCCAACCAATGTGAAGACATCTGCCTCGTCCTGTGCCGACGAAGCGACGACAGCGCCCGGGATGCTAGCGTCGCGGCCCTCGGCAGCCACGAAGTTCAATCTGAACCGTCCGCGGCGTGGCAATTCCCGTCTGCCGGGCACAAGTGACCCAATCGGTCTCGTTTCGAAACGACAATCCGGTCCGGCACGCCACAGCTGACCGCCCCTACCCCCTCCCTCCGGAGAAATGTTCAACACCTGCTCTCAAAGAAAGCGCGCTCCCACTCAACCGATGAGCATCCAGGAGGTACCTATAGGCTTCGCGATCGGCACTGCGTTCCCGCAGAATGCGCTCCTTCTCGCCAATACCTACCAATTCGGCACGCATCTGGGCCAACTGCGGCGCATCGGGGGCGAAATCGTACTCGCTAAGAGTTAAATCCCACATTGTCTCCTCCAGCCGAACAAAACCTGGACGAGCTTAGCTTACGTGATCGGCAGCAATTAACAACGATATTTACATCAGTGCCATATAATCAAAATTTATTTCATGTTTGAACCGAACCTAACCACCCGTTTACCAAAGCCAAATTGCGGCGCGCGCCGAACTGATGGCAGGTGGTGAGGGATAGGCTGAGCGTCCGAAAGGGCCCGCCGCGACGGCCCGCGAAATAAATCGGTCGAGAGTCGCAAACCGGACCGACAGCGCGCATTTAATTGCGCATTAAATGAGAAAAGATAATGTTGACGAATTGCGTGAGGGGGAGTGAGACCAGTGATCCGGTTGGCTGATCTGTCCTTCAAAGGGAAGATATTGGCTTCGTTGCGAGCGGAATATTCGGCACGAAGCCGCAGGGATTTGGACATGCTAATTGTGAGGGGCCTCCCAGAAGCCTTCGGTTGAAGCCGAAGCCTCATTTCATAGGCCTGCCGGCCAAAGCCGGCGGTATCCCCCGAGAATTCGCCAAGCAGGAATCCGGTCGGTTGGAGAAGCGTCGTCACGAGCAAGCTGCCCTTTGCTCGACAACGACCCCAGGTGCGATGCCCCCCCAAGTAACCCGCACCGACGAGAGCGCACTCCAGCCGACCGGCCCCTTTTTCAGCAGTATGTTTCTGGGAGGCTCACATGGGTATGGTCATGGTCGAGTGTCCGCAAACGGGTCGCGCGATTCCTACCGGCATCAAATCCGATCGCGAGACTTTCCTGCGGAGCATCGTGTTTTTCGGCAATACTCGTTGCCCAATCTGTGAGGCCAATCATAACTGGTTCGCCCGCGAGGCCTGGGTCGAAGAGTCAATCATCCGGACGGTGGATATCCTTCGTGCGGCTCCTTCGCGCTGACATAAATGCCAAGGCCGTTTGAAAGAGCGCGTCCAAATTCCCTTTTCCGATGCGAGCATTTTGGTGCAATGCACTAGAGTGCTCGAAAATATTTCTGCGTATCGTCGTAAAGCGAACGGACGGCTCCGGGATCCATTGCTTACAAATTATTGGCACGTCGTCACAAATTCGATCTTTCCGTCACGGCTTCGGCAAGGCCTGTTGGGGTATTATAGTGAGTAGTGGGTTTTGCAGCCTGGCTGTTCTGCATCATACAGCGATCGAGCTCGTTAGCCTGCTCGCTCAATTGAAGCGGCTCCGGGAGAGAGTACGAAGGGCGGAAGCACGGCGCTCGGGAGAAAGACGGCAATCGGCGTCGCGTGCGCGAAGGCCCCGAGCAACGAGATATCGCACGCGAACGATTCCCAAGTCAGTGCAATTCTGATCATCATGCTGGCTGAATCAAGGACCAGCATGGATGCGCAAGGCCTATTCACCGCAAGCGTGCCGTGTTCTCTCTAGCCCGCTTTCGACAGGCGCTGGCCGGCATACATCGCAGGCTTGAACCCTGATTCCGGCTTTCATCACGACAAAGCCGCATCACAACAGACGGCGCAGAGCGTGTTGGCGCGAGTCCGATCGAGCTCTTCCAGTTTCCTCGCTTCATACTTCCGGCTTCGTTGGACGGAACGCATCGACGACTTTGGAACCGCTGGCTGTGAAGTGGCTCACATTGCGCAAGACAATATACGTGTATCCGTCGTGCTGGGTGGACATGGCAGACGGAGATGCGCATGAAACGCCTCATGCTCTCGCTCATTGCAGCCTTGCTTCTCGCCGGAGCGGCCAACAGCATGCTCAGATCGCACGCACTGTTCGACCGGAGCGGCATGCCATCCATCCAGGAACTGCAGACAGGTCAGGCAAACAAGCTCCCTGAACAGGAGATGCAGGACCGTTCGATCTTGTTTGCGAAAGAACCGGCGCAATAGAGCGAACCGCCCGCTTTCCCGGCTGTCCGTCTTACTCGGCCGCCTCGGTTGCGGGTCGTGACTGTCCGTCGTTTGGCCCCGCTCGTGCCGTCTCCTGGTCGAACCAGAGGCTATGGTGCTCGCGAGCCCAATTGACGTCGACCTCACCCGTGCCCATGGCCTCGAACGCACCTTCCATTCCGATCGTGCCGATATAGATGTGCGCGAGCATCGCCGCGACAAACAAGACGGCCACTATGGAGTGCACCACCTGGGCAATCTGCATGCCCTCGATCCCCGTGCCGTAGAACGGAAACATCAGCGCATAGCCGGTCGCGGCGACGAGCCCGCCGCCGATCACGACGATCCAGTAAATCGCCTTCTGCCCGCCATTGAAGCGATTGGCCGGCGGATGGTCATGCCCGAACAAGCCGCCGCCACGTTTCGCCCATTCGATATCCACCTTGTTGGGAATGTTGCCGCCAATCCACATCAGGAAGATCAGGACCACGCCGAGCGTGAACGGGAAGCTCAGATAATTGTGGGCGTACTTCGCCCATTGCGACCATTCGGAAAAGGCCTCGAAGCCGATCAGCGGCAAGAGCAGCGGCCGGCCGAAGGTGATGTTGAGGCCGGAGATCGCCAGGATGATGAAGCAGGTTGCCGTCATCCAGTGCACGAAGCGCTCGAAGACGTTGAAGCGCACAATGGTACGACCCGATCGGCCGCTTTCCAGCCGGACCATGCCGCGGGTGAGATAGAAGATCATGATCAGGGCGGTCATCCCGATGATCGCGATGCCACCGATCCAGCGCAGCGTGACATCGCGGAACTCGCGCCACTCACGTCCCTGTGGCTGCTCCAGGACGCCGGACCGCTGGTCCGGAATGCTCACCCGGCCCTGGATCCGGTTCAGCTCCTGCAGAAGCTGCTGCTCCTTGACCGAACTTGCAGTCGGATTGACCTGTTGAGCACTCGCGGGCGCCGCCATCACCAAGAGAAGCAGCGTGCAGACGCCGAAAGCCAGGCGAATGAACCTTCCAAATGACGCCATCACGTCCTCCCCGGTATTGCGCGCCCTCGGCTGCCCACCTCAAGATTCGATCGTCTCGCGATAGGCGGTCTTCCAGCCCCACGCGCCCGAACCATAGCCGCGCTTCATGACCCGCTCTTTGTAGATCTGGGCAATGATCTCGCCGTCGCCGGCGAGCAACGATTTGGTCGAGCACATTTCGGCGCAGAGCGGCAGCTTGCCTTCGGCCAGCCGGTTCGCACCGTATTTCTCGTATTCTTCCTTGCTGCCGTCGGCCTCGGGGCCGCCCGCGCAAAAGGTGCATTTGTCCATCTTGCCGCGCGAGCCGAAATTGCCAACCTTCGGATATTGCGGCGCCCCGAAGGGACAGGCGTAGAAGCAATAGCCGCAGCCGATGCAGAGATCCTTGGAGTGCAGCACCACGGCATCCGCCGTGGTGTAGAAACAGTTCACCGGACACACGGCCGCGCAAGGCGCGTCCGTGCAGTGCATGCAGGCCATCGAGATCGAGCGCTCGCCCGGTTTGCCGTCGTTGATGGTGACGACGCGGCGCCGGTTGATGCCCCAGGGCACCTCGTGTTCGTTCTTGCACGCCGTGACGCAGGCGTTGCATTCGATGCACCGGTCAGCGTCGCAAAGAAACTTCATTCGAGCCATGTTCGTTGCTCCCTCAAGCCGCGACGATCTGACAAAGCGTGACCTTCGGCTCCTGCATGCCCGTCGCCGGGTCGTAGCCGTAGCTCGTGATGGTGTTGGCGCTCTCACCGAGCACGATCGGGTCGGTGCCGGCCGGATAGTTCTTGCGCAGGTCGGCGCCGCCCAGCCAGCCGCCGAAGTGGAACGGCATCCAGGCCACGCCCTTGCCGACACGCTCCGTAACCAGCGCCTTCATCCGGGCGCGCGAATTGTTTTCGGCGCCGCTCACCCAGACCCAGCCGCCGTCCTTGATGCCGCGATCGGCGGCATCGGCGACGCTGATCTCGATGAACATGTCCTGCTGCAATTCGGCGAGCCAGGGATTGGTGCGCGTCTCCTCCCCGCCCCCCTCATACTCCACCAGCCGCCCCGAGGAGAGGATGAGCGGAAACTGCTTTGCGATCCCCTTTTCGACCGCCGCCTTCTGCACGGAGAAGCCGATATTGGGCAGACGGAACTGCTTGGCGTCAGGCAGGGTCGGATACTTCTCCACCAGGTCGACGCGCGGCGTATAAATCGGTTCACGATGCACCGGAATCGGATCCGGCAGACCGAACGCGTTCATGCGCGCCTTGCCGTTGCCGAAGGGCACGCAGCCGTGCTTCAGCGCGACGCGCTGGATGCCGCCTGAGAGGTCGAGTGCCCAGGATACGGCATCCGGATTAGCCGCGTTGACCTTCTGGATCGTCGCCATTTCAGCCTCGGTGAGATCCTTGTCCCAGCCGAGCTTCTTCAGGCTTGCCAGCGTGAACTCGGGGTAGCCGTCCTCGATCTCCGACCCCTTGGAGAAGGATTTGTCGGCAAGCAGGCTCACCTTCCGCGTCGTGCCGTCCGGCAGTTTTTCCTCGCGCTCGATGCCGAAGCGTGGGCGGAAAGCGCCGCCGCCGTCCATGACATGCAAATTGTTGTTGTAGAGCAGCGGCGAGCCGGGATGTTTCACCTCCGGCGAGCCCCAACACGGCCAAGGCAGACCGTAATAGTCGCCGCCGACCTCCGGATCGTCCTTCGGCGCGCGCATCGTCACCAGATCGAATTTGTTCTGGTTCTTCATATGCGCCTTGATGCGCTCCGGCGACTGGCCGCAATAGCCGGTCGACCAGCTTCCGCGGTTGATCTCGCGGAGCACGTCCTCGGCGAGCGGAAGGTTGTTCTCGACCTTGATGTTCTTGAACATCTTGTCGGCGAAGCCGAACTTCTTCGCCATCAGGTAGATGACCTCGAGATCGTCCTTGGATTCGAAGATCGGCTTGACGATCTGCTCGCCCCACTGCATCGAGCGGTTGGAGGCGACGCGCGATCCCGAGCATTCGAATTGCGTGGCGACAGGCAGGATATAGACGCCGTCCTTCCGTCCCGCCTCGACCGCGAGCGACGCCCAGGTGGTCGGGTGCGGATCCGCGATCACCAGCAGGTCCAGTGCCTTCAAACCCTTCATCGACTCCGGAATGCGGGTGATGCTGTTGCTGGCGTGGCCTTGCACGAATACGGCCTTGACGTTGTCCTTCTGTGCAACGTCGGCCTTCGGCAACAGCGCAGCATCGAACCATCGCGTCAGCGGGATGCCTGGGGTCTCCATCTGCTTCTTCTCGTCGAAGCGGGAGACCAGGTACTCGTAGTCGACCTCCCAGACCCGCGACCAGTGCTTCCAGGCGCCTTCCGCAAGGCCGTAATAGAACGGCAGGGTCACGATATCGAGGCCAACGTCGGTTGCGCCTTGCACGTTGTCATGGCCGCGCAGGATGTTGGCACCGGCGCCCGCCTTGCCGACATTGCCGGTCATCAGCAGCGCGATGCAGCTCGCCCGCACATTGGCCGTGCCGACGGTGTGCTGGGTCTGCCCCATGCACCAGATGATGGTCGCGGGCTTCACGGTCGCGAACATCTTGGCGACGCGTTCGAGCTGCGCAGCGGGCACGCCGGTGACGCGTTCGACCTCCTGCGGATTCCACTTCTCGACCTCCTTGCGCAAATCGTCGAAACCGTAGACGCGCGAGGCGATGAACTCCTTGTCCTCCCAGCCGTTCTTCAGGATGTGCCACATCATGCCGTAGAGCACGGGAATGTCCGTGCCGGGACGGATCCGAACATATTCGGTGGCATGGGCCGCGGTGCGGGTCAGGCGCGGATCGAAGACGATGAAGTTCGCCTTGTTGAGCTCCTTCGATTCCAGGAGATGCTGCATGCTGACGGGATGCGCCTCCGCGGCATTGCTACCGATGAACAGCATCGTCTTGGAGTTGCGCATGTCGTTGATGCTGTTGGTCATGGCACCGTAGCCCCAGGTATTGGCGACGCCCGTGACCGTGGTGGAATGGCAGATACGCGCTTGGTGGTCGGTGTTGTTGGTCCCCCAGAACGCGCCGAGCTTGCGGAACAGATAGGAGCCCTCGTTCGTCATCTTGGCGGAACCGAGCCAGTAGACGGAATCGCTGCCCGATTTTTCGCGAACCTGTAAGAGCTTGTCGCCGATCTCGTTCACAGCGGTGTCCCAGGACACGCGCGTCCATTGGCCGTTCACAAGCTTCATCGGATAGCGCAACCGCCGATCACTGTGCACGAGCTCGCGTACGGAGGCACCTTTCGCACAATGTGAGCCGCGGTTGATCGGCGAATCCCAGCTCGGCTCCTGGCCGATCCAGACGCCGTTGAGCACTTCCGCGGTCACCGTGCATCCGACGGCGCAATGAGTGCAGATGCTCTTCTTGACGACGGCCCCGGCCGCGAGCGGTCCGGCCACCGCGGCTTCCGCCTTGCGCACACTGCCGATCGGCATGGTGCTGAGCGCCGCAAGCGCGCCGCCGGCAAGGCCGGACCTGCGCAGGAAGGAACGGCGATCCAGACCGCCGGCCTGACCCGCAAGGGATTCAGCGACGGAGCCGCGACGATCGGAACGCTGGTGTGTTCGCTTGATAAGCACGGGAAGCCTCCCTCAAGCCGGATAGCGATTGACGCGGTAATAGGTTTTTACGTGGTCGGATTCCTTGTAGCGCGCCTTGCGCTTCTCATCGTTGTTCTCGCTGTCGGCTTGTGCCGGCCCGACCAGCGGTGTCGCGAGCGTCGCGCCGGCGCCGACCGTGCCGATGCCGACCTTGCGCAGGAAATCGCGGCGTCCCACCTTGGCTTTCGTCTCGTCACTCATCGCATCTCTCCCGCACCGACGCGCGTCGGTCAGTTGGCGAATGTGAATGCTTCCGTCTCGATCTCGATAAAGGCACGGCCGAGCGCCCCCACGACCCGATAGAATCGGGCGTTGTCGGTGCTTTCCATGTCGGCGAACAGCCGCCCGATCCAGGGCGACACGTGTTTTTCAAAAAAGGCGCGTTGAGCCTCCGGCGAGGCGTCGAGGCTGCCGGCGGCAAAGCCCGACATGATCTCGCAGAGGATGGCGGCGTGATCCTCGGGCTCGGAATTGTTGGCGACCCGCTCGATGCCGAGCGCGGCCATATCCGCGCGCAGCCGTGACAACGGCCGCTCGTTGAGGAAGCCGGTGAGGTAGTACGAGGCATAGGGCAGCAATTCCCCGCGGCCGAGCCCGACGAACAGGTCGAAATATTCGCGCTCGGCTTTCGCCGCGACAGCGCTTGAGGCCGCCTCAGCCAACGCAACATGCGCGCGCCCGAGCGGCGTCGCGTCGCCCGTCAACATGGAAAGCTGGTCGAGCAATCGTCGCGACGGTGGCGCAGATAGAAGCGTTGCCAGAAGCGCGTATTCCTGCGCGCGCGCCGCATCGACGGGATCGAGTGGTTCTGCGGAGAAGGCCTGTTCGCTGTAGAGATCGGGCCGCAGATCGTTGCGAGCTACGCCGGTGGCGGCTTCGACTGCAACCACCCGTTGTGCGGGTACCTTGGTCCAGTTCGAGACGGATGGCTGGCTGATGCCGATTTTGCGCGCAAGCTCGGCTATGCCGCCCGCGGCATCGATCGCGCGATCAAGACCGTCATCCCGCACGTGGACCTCCCATCCGAGTCCCGTCTGCCTAGTCCCACCTGCTCGATTATTCTTTTGTTACAAAGCAGTATGCGGAGGGTAGTCCTGGTTCCACGGACGGTCAATCGCTTGACCATAGCCGGAGGCTATAGCCTTTCGTCGCGCTGCTCAGGACGGCAGTGCACCACCATGCGTGCGCGGCATGACGGGCTCGGCAAAATCCACGTGTCTCTCCGCCACGATCGGTTGCGCTGCAACAGGGGCTGTTGGCAGTTCCGGCGCATTCGCCTGCTCAGGAGCTTCGAGGGCAGCGCTCGTGTCGGCTTGATGCAATTCCTCCGAAGAATCCGCTGATTCACCAAGCGCATCGGGCAATGACTCTGCCACTTCGCGCACACCGCCAATGACGCGATCGACGAGAGCCGCCAGTTCTTCCGAGGTACAATCCAGCGGTCCAAATCCCGGCATTGCGGTCGGGTCGTTGAAATCCCATGCGTTCTCCGCAAGCCCGACGAAGTCGCGGATGGCAGGATCGGCGACCCAAGCGCGGCGAAGGGCCGCACGGCTCAACTCCTGTGGAATACCCTTGCGCAGGAACGCGGTGACGTCGGTCGCAGCGTTGATCTCGTCGATCGATGGCAGGCTTGAGAGGTCGAACTCGCTCTCGCCGTCCTTCGCAACGTCCTTTGCACCATCCTTGGCCTCGGGCGGCGGCGCGGGCTGCGCCTCGGCAGGCTTCGCCGGCTCTGGTCGCGACTCGCGCTTGCGGCGGGACCAACGCGCAAGGAACTCTTCCTCGCTCATTCCTGTCCGCCTTCATGTTCGCGCCGGGCGAGCGCCTCGGGGTCAGCCCGGCGCCGCTTGCGCTTGACGAATTCCCGCTCAACATGGTGCTCGACAATGAAGCTTTCAATCGCCTCCCTCAGCACCTCCGGCATCGGCACCGCCTCGACGAGATTGTCGGCAGCCTCGGTAAAGCCCTCGCCTTCCGAGGGATCGGCGGTAACGGTCGTGACGACATAGGGCCACACGCCTTCCGAAGGGGACAGCACGGTCCAGATGCTCGGACTGCCGGAGGCGAGATTGTCGCGATAGCGCGCCGTCTCGGACGGATAAAGATCCACGGTCGCGCTTCCGGCATAGAACAGCGTCGTGCCGTCCTGGTCGCGAAGCACGGTCCAGGGTCTCATGGCGGGCTCGTCCGGCAGGATGGCGACGCCACGCCAGATGAAATCGACCCAAGGGGAGTCGGCCTTGCGCCGCTCGACCACGACACCGACCGGAATCGACAGCAATGGCAGCGCCGCGGGGCTCATGTCACCATCTCCAGACGTTTGACCGGCAAGCCTGTCAGCAGATTCTGGGGCTTCATGCGCAGTTTTTGATCCGCCGACATCGACAGGATCAGGTAGACCGGCTCGTCCTCGACATCGTCGAGCGCGAGCATTGAATCGACGAAGGTGAGGCGGAAGAGCGCGAGCACACGCTCGGCGCTGGGCCCGTCGAGCTCCTCGCCGTGCCAGAGACGATCGCCGAGCCTTGTGGCATCGGCATCGAGCCCGACATACCAGGTGAGCTTTGCGTCCTGCAGTGCGCGCAGCGGTTCGATCGTGACGTCCAAATCGAGCAGATGAGAGAGCCAGCGCCTCATCACCTGCGCCAGGGCGGTCGGCCCCAAGCCGTCGGCCGTGAGGTCGAAGGCCATGTCGAACTGGTCGCTGCGCTGCCAATAGGCAGCAACATTCTCCGCGTTCAAGACATCGACCACCGCATCGGTTGTGGCGCCTAGCATCGACATCAGCGATAGCACCGGAGTTGGGCTAATTCCGCCGACAATCTCCTCGTCACCGAGCAGCAGGGCCTGCTCATGCGGCAGAATCCGCTGGGCCCGGAAGAACAGTTCGGCCGCGCGCAGCACGAACGGATCGTCGCAACCGTCGAGCGCATTGCGCAGGATGACGTGCACGAGCTGATTGACGAACAGCGGCGGCAGATCGTTCGCGCCTGCGCGCACCGTTGCAAGATAAGCGGCTTCGAGCGTCGGATGCCGCAACAGGAGATCGCGAAAGGCCAGCACGAACTGCCAGTTCTCCCGGGCGTCGGGATCGGCAATAACGGCGATTTCGCCGGCGCTGACCGGTTGGCGCGGATCGGAGAGCAATTCCCGGTGCAGCCGGCGTTCGACCTGACACGCATCCTCCGGCGGCATCAGTTCGGGACGGGCAAAATAGGCCTTGAGGAATTCGTCGGTAACGCGGAGCCCACCGCCCTCGTCGCGATCGAGCAGATGATGGCCGCAGGCAATCCAGAAATCGTTCATCTGGCAGTTGGCCTCCGGCCCAGATCCACAAGCTTGAGATTGCCGTCAGGCTCGATGTCGTCCTCCATTTCCATGAACGAGAACGCCTTGCCGTGCCCCTGCCCTTCGCGCAGTTGCAGTCGGCGGAAGGACTCGCGGACCTCGCCATCGCTTACGGCCCGGTGCACCGCAACAAGGGAGCTGATCGGATGGCTGCAGAGCGACTGCGAAAACGCCACCTCCTCTTCTGCGGCGCTCTTCGCTGTCGCCATATCCGGCGCGCCGAAACGATCGACCAGTTGCCCGGCAAGGAGATCGACCAGGTTGCGGTAATCGTCCTCGGTGGCCGGAACGATCTGCGCCAGCGTCGACCAGCCCCAGGACTGCACCCCGAGGAAACCGCCGCGGAAGGCCGCGCGCGCCTTGCCCTCGAGCTTCGCAGGATCGCAATCCCAAAAGCGGAAAACGCCGGAGACGGCCCATTCGCCCGGCTCTGCCGCCACGTCAAACACGAATGTGTCGGAGGGATCGAGCGCGATGGTACGCAGGAGCTTCACAGCCGCGGCCCCCCGAGTGCCGGATCGAGCCAGGATGGGGTCGCAAGCGCCTGGACGAGGTCGCCACGCTCGATCGCGCCCGCCCCAACCCGGCGCGTCAGCAGATCGCCGAGATCGTCGATGCGCCGCACGGTCTGTCGCTCGCGCGGCATACGCGAGACATAATCGCGCGCGACACCGTCAAAACCGTCTGCCTGCCAGCCGTCAATCACGAGCATCAGGTGCCGGGCAAAGCTCTCTGTCAATTGCTCGGCGCCGGCCTCACCAAACCCTTCCTGGTCGAGCGCCGAGGCAAGCGGGTGAACGCCCGGCTCGTCGTCGTCCATGGCAACCGTCCGGATCATGGCGCCAAACACCAGCCATGGCGGCGGTGTGTCTTCGTCGGCGTCGCGTGGCCATCCCAACCGTCCGCCGCCGACCAATCCCCCGTCGACCCTGACCGCGTCAGGCCAATCGATGGTGATCGGCTTGCTCGGCGGCGCATAGGCGCGCAGCGCATCGGTGAGTGCGACCATGCCGGCGTAGAACGCGCGACGCGCGCTGCACAGGGGCTCTCGGGGCTCAAGGACCACGGCAAACTCAGCAAGATCGAAGCGGCCGACATAGACCAATGTGCCCGCACCACTCTCCGGTGCAATGCGGCATGCATGGGCAAAAGCATCGCCACTCTCGCGCAGCCGCACCAAGGTGAACGGCGGCGGCAGGCGGATCGGTTCCACCGGGGAAACGTGGCTGACTGGGGTCGACGGCAGGCCGTCCTCCGCTTTCCTTTTCTTCCCGATGGATAATGTCTATACGAGGCAAAGGGCCGGCGCGAGTCCACAGTCGGCGCCCGACTAGCGGAGGGATTAACCTGTCGCAGCCGTCGAAGACCGTCTTGATCTGCTCGTGCGAAGACACGATGCGTCTCGACATGGCCGCGATCCGGCGCGGATGTCCGAACAGCGAGATCAGAGGCTTTCGCCATCTCTGCGGGCCCGAACTCGATCATTTTCGCAAGGCAGCCGCTGAGACTGGCCCGCTGACGGTCGCCTGCACGCAGCAGGCCGCGCAGTTTTCGGACGAGGCCGGCGAACGGGCCAAGGCGATCAGCTTTGTCAATATCCGTGAGACGGCCGGCTGGTCACACGAAGGGGCGCGCGCCGGCGCGAAAATGGTCGCCCTGTTGGCGGCCGCCTCCATCCCGGCGCCCGACTATCCGCTGGTCACCCTGTCGAGCGACGGCGTGATCCTGATCTATGGGCGCGACGAAGCTGCGATCGAGGCCGGCCGGCTGCTTGCGGATCACCTCGACGTCACGGTCATGCTGAAGCAGATCAGTGACACCGTGCCGCAGGCGGCAACGGTCTTCCCGATCGTGAGGGGCACCATCCGCTCTGCAAAAGGACACTTTGGCGCCTTCGAGCTCACGATCGACGACTATGCCAGGCCCCGCCCCTCCTCGCGCGATCGCTTCGTGCTTTACGCTCCCCGAGACGGAGTGACGTCGCACTGCGATATCGTGCTGGACCTTTCGGGCGGGATGCCGCTGTTTCCCGCACACGACCTGCGCGACGGGTATCTCCGCGCCGACCCGAACGATCCCGCCGCGGTGCTGCGCGCCGTCTTGACCGCACGCGACCTCGTCGGCAGTTTCGACAAGCCGAAATATGTCGACGTTACGCCCGGTCTTTGCGCCCATTCGCGCTCGAAGCGCACGGGGTGCCATCGCTGCCTCGATCTCTGCCCGACCGGCGCAATCACGCCCGCCGGCGATCATGTCGCTGTTGATCCGAACATCTGCGCGGGCTGCGGGCAATGCGCCGCCGCCTGCCCGACTGGCGCTGCATCTTACACGTTACCGCCCGCCGATACGCAGCTTCAAAGACTTCGCGCCATGCTGCTCGCCTACCACGCGGCCGGCGGCGCCAACGCGGTGCTGCTGTTCCATGACGGCTCGCACGGCACACCGTTGATCGAAGCTCTGGCACGACATGGCGACGGTCTTCCCGCGAACGTGCTTCCCTTTGTCGTCAACGAACTCACGCAGGTCGGGTTGGAAGCGATCGTCGGCGCATTCGCTTATGGTGTAACAGCCGTGCGCTATCTGCTGCGCGCAAAGCCGCGCCACGATGTGACCGGACTATCGCAGACGATCGGCATGGCCGATGCGATCCTTGGCGGTCTCGGCTTTGATGGCCAGCGCGTCGCCACGATCGAGACCGACGACCCTGACGCGCTCGGCAGCCATCTGACCGGCATCGGCCCGCTCGCGGCGGTCGCAACACCGGCGACCTTCAGAACCGTCGGCAAGCGGCGCGACCTCCTGCGCTTCGGCCTCAGCGAGCTGCATCGTCTTTCGCCAAAGCCGGTGGACGTGATTGCGCTGCCGCAGGGCGCACCAGTCGGCGCGATCAGCGTCGACACGGACGGCTGCACGCTGTGTCTCTCGTGTGTCTCCGCCTGCCCGACCGGCGCGCTGCGCGACGACCCCGAGCGGCCCGTGCTGAAATTCATCGAGGACGCCTGCGTGCAATGCGGCCTGTGCCAGACCACCTGTCCGGAAAAGGTCATCACGCTCAAGCCGCAGATCGATTTCCGCGCCGCCCGCGCTCCCGCCGCAGTCATCAAGGAAGAGGAGCCCGCGCTCTGTGTCCGCTGCGGCACCGCGTTCGGGGTGAAGAGCACGATCGACCGGATCGCCGCCAAGCTCGAGGGGCGGCACTGGATGTATCCCGCCGGCGACAAACGGATCGAGGCGCTCAAGATGTGCGCCGACTGCCGCGTCATCGTCATGAGCGAGCAGCAGTTCAATCCGTTCAAGGGCATTCCCGAACGCACGCCGCCGCGAACGACGGACGACTACCTACGTCAGCGCGAGGGCAAGGACTAGGCAAGACCAGCAGACATCTACGCAGGGGCAGGAAACCAGGGGAAGCATCACCATGTCTCGTTTGATCACAGCTCTGTCGACGTGCTTGATCTCCATCGCTTTCGCCGGCGCAGCGGCCGAAGCTGCCGCTCCTCCACTGACCAAGGCACAAAAGGTTGCCGTGAAACAGGCGATCGCCGCCTGCAAAGCCGAGGCCAAGGGCAAGAAGATCGCATGGCTGTCGCGTCGCAAATACGTCAATCACTGCGTCGCGGAAGCGCTCAAGGAGCACCCCAGCATCGACGTCATTCAGATCCTCAAGCAACATCCGGAGATGCGGGATCTTCCGATGGACAATTGGGATTCGATCTGAGAGGCAGCTATCGCGACGTCACGCGGCCCAGGAAATCGGTGAGCGCGCGGCGATCCTCGGGCGAGCCGATGCGCTGCTCCGGCATCTTGGTACCGGGGGTGTAGGCGTTCGGTCCAACCTCGAACAGCTTTGCAACCGTCTCCGGCGTCCAGACGATGTCCATCGTCTTCAGGGCATCGGAGAAGCGGTAGCCCGGCAGCGATGCGATCTTACGGCCAAACAATCCGGCAAGCGTCGGGCCTGCGCGCTGGACCTCCTTGTCCGACAGCGTGTGGCAGGCAACGCACGCCCGGAACACGTCGGCGCCATGATCGCCGGCATAGGCAGCGAGCGGATCGGCCGGTGAGCCCATCAGACTCGAGCCGACGGGATCGCCGGTGCGTGCATTCCACCGCCTGATCTTGCCGTCCGCGCCCCCCGTCATCAGCGTCTCGCGATCCGGAAGGAAGGCAACCGACCACACCGGCAGCCCGGGCCCGACCAGCGTGCGTAGCAGGCTGCGCGACTTGCGATCGATGATCGCAACTGTGCCGCCGATGCCGGCCGCGGCAATCAGCTTGCCGTCGGCCGACATGGTCACGGCCACCACTGGTGTTGGGCCGGCCGATATCTCGCCGCTGACCTTGCCGTCCGTGGTCAGCATCCGCAACATGCCGTCGACCGCGCCTGTGACGATTTCACCGTCCGGCGCCACGGCTACTGCGTTGAGCGGCGCCGGCAACGTCACGACTTCAGGCTGGCCGCCCGACAACCGCCAGATGCGCAACGTAAGGTCATAGCCGGCGCTGACGAGCGACCTGCCGTCCGGCGTGAAGGCGACTCCGTTGACGTTCTGCGAATGCCCTTCGAGCACGCGCGACACGCCGTCCGACAGCGACCAGAGCCGCACCGTCCGATCCCATGAAGCCGATGCGAGCAGTGCGCCGTCGGGGGAGACCGCGAGTGCGACGATTGGACCGACGTGTCCCTCGAACACCCGGTCCGGCTGCCGCCGGCCCGCCTTCCAGACCGCAATTCGTGCATCGGCACCCGCCGTGATCATGCGGCCGTCGTTCAGAAAGGCGACGGCATTGACCGCATCAGCATGATACCGCAGCACCTCCTCCGCTGTCTCCGCCTTTAGCGACCAGCGAATGGCGGCTGAGTCGAAGCTGCCGGACAAGAGGCCGTCCCCATCGGGGGAAATAGCAAGAGCCCGCACGGAGCCGCCGTGTCCCGCCATGTCGGCGTGCACGGATGATACGGCCAAGATGGCCCACAAGGCTGCGGCGCCGCCCGCGCAGAAAGGTAGTGTCATTGACCCTCGCCGCGTCCCGTTCACGCTCTCAAGATTGCCAGAAGAGCCGACGGAGGAGAATATCCGAACCGATCTATTTGGCTGGTGCCGTCGTGGTTTTGGAGGATCCTTGAGGCGCGGCCTGCATTCCAGGCGGGCTCTGACCCTGGGGACTTTCGGCGGGCGCGTCACCCGAGCCTGTATTGATGGGGCCCGTCCAGCCTTGCGGCTGTGGTTGGCCCTTCTCCTCGGGAGGGGTTGGTGCCGCAGATGAGTTGGTTTGCGCGGGTTGGGCGGAGGCGCTCTGGAAGAAGCAGAGTGCCGCGAAGCACAAGATCGTTGTTGGCAATTTCACGTCGGATCCTCCGGTGCGTGTACTAAACAGGGCAACGCTGCCTTCCGTTCCGGAGCGTGCATTGCAACAACCTGACTTCGCTCATCCTCCGCTTGAACGCCGGTGGTCCGAAGACTAGTCTCGCGCTGGTCACGTCAAGGACGACTGGCATGCAGGGGCCAACGCGGCCATTTCTGCGGATGATGGCGCGGCTGCGCGCTGTCCGCGCGCTCGATGGGCCGCAAGATCCCATTTCCCGAGAAGCCTCGCCCTTCCTGATCCTCATTGCCATCGTGCTTGCGCTTCTTTTTTCGATATTAGAGGTCGACCTGAATAGCGCGGCGCTTCAGTCGGTAGGCTTGATGGGCGATGGATTTTCCATCGATCCCATCTTCAAGAGCCCATAAGATCGCTTGTGCCTTGGTGTGCGATCAACGAGTTTGCTCGCGGCAAGCCGTGTCGTATAACACCTTGACGTTTCGATCGAAGGAGGCTGCGGATGAAGGCTTTTCTTCTTGGCTGCGTCGCGGCCATGGTGGTCGCGATTGCGGGAATGGTGGTCTTGAATCGGGTCCAGGAGCCCGTCGCCCAGGCGTTTGCTACGACCGGCGTGCGTCTCTAAGACACTCAAATCTCGCAGAGCGTTAGGCCCCGTCGGCCGGTGCCATTCTCCACGCTTCCGCATGCGAAAGACCCCACGATCGTCACGGCTTTCGAGACCGTCGGGGCATCCTCTATCGGCAAGATGACACGCGAGGAGTTCGAGAGCATCGAGCAACTTTCGTGCACAGGCCTTGGCGTTTGCGGTGCAAGGTATGCTGCAAACGCCGAGGGTGTGGACCATCACAGCGTTCGGCGCACCTTTTCTCGACTATCCCTACCCGTTTTGGCCATTCGGTGCATACGAAAGCTGGAGTGCACATCCGTAGCGGCCTTCACTCAATCGGCATCAGGAAACAGGCGCGTCGGAGCCCGCTACAAGACATTGATGCGACTGAGGCTTTCCGACGGCGCAAGGGCGCCGAAGGATGGGTGACCGCGAAGTCGGCAAGCCAGGCCGGTGCTTCGCGTGGAACCCGGCGAAGGCCGTAAAACCCTGAGTTCGTGCAATATTTTTGGACAGCTATTGCATGATAATCATAATATAAAGGACTATCTCCGCTTCGACCGCAGTTCCGATGGGAGGATAAAATGCGCAGGACTGGTGCACACAATTTTCCGGCAATTGATCGCGTGATCTATGGCAAACCGGCGGCCGAGGCCATCAACGAAGAAGCGGAACGACTGAAGGTAACGCGCGTCTTCCTTATCGTCAGCCGCACCTTGAACACCCAGACCGACGAGATTGAGAAAATCCGGCATACGCTGGGCGACAAACATGCTGCGACCTTCGACGGAATTGCACAGCACACCACGCGCAAGCAAGCTGCCGAAGTTGCGCTCCACGCCAAGGAAGCCCACGCCGACCTCGTCGTGGCCGTCGGCGGCGGTTCTGCCGTTGACCTCGCCAAGATCGTCATCATGGCGATGGAGCACGATATCCGCGATGAAGCTGGCTTCGATCCGTTCCCCATGGGCCCGGGCGTGAGCCATTCCCCGTTCCGCACGCCTGCAGTCCGACAGATCGCCGTGCCGTCAACGCTGAACGGCGGCGAATACAATGCCGCAGCGCTTGTCACCGATGAGCGCAACAAGCTGAAGCAAATATTCTTTCACCCCCACATGATGCCGGTGGCAGTCATCCTCGACCCTGCCCTCACGCTTCATACGCCTTCGAACCTCTGGATGGGATCTGGCACTCGCTCCATGGATCACGGCATCGAAGCATTGTGCTCGCCAGCTGGCACCCCCCTTGCTGACGAAGTGGTTCTGGCGGGTATCCGCACGCTGCGCGATGGAATGCTCCGGACCCTGCAACAACCTGACGATTTCGAGGCGCGCCGCTTGTCTCAATACGGCTCATGGCTTGCGTCCTTTGGACTGCAGGCACGCGTTCCCATGGGCGCAAGCCACGGCATCGGCCACGTGCTTGGTGGGACTTTCGGGGTTCCTCACTATTATTGCACGCCCGTCATCATGCCGAGCCTTCTTCGCTATAACAAGCCGTTCACCGATGACGCGCAGAAGCGTTTGGCGGCAGCTTTGGGGGCTCCCGGTGGGGACGCGGCAGACGCCTTTGCGGAGTTCGTCAGGCAACTTGGACTACCGGGCCGCCTCGCTGAGGTCGGCATCGGCGAAGACAAGTTCGGCAAGATCAGCGAAATCGCGATCAACCATCGCTTCGTCAAAGCCAATCCGCGCCCCTTCAACGACCAAGCCGAAATCGTCGATCTGCTGCGGATGGCCGCGTAGCTGCCAAGGCGGCGGCCGATGGTAGAGGCACGGCCGCTTGCCTCCGCCATCGGCCCGCTCCGCCCAGAAGCCAACGTCAGTTAAGCCGTTTCTCAATTGTCGGCCGAATGCGTTCTCTCGCAGTCGCTCGCGACCGGGCTGCCCAAAGCCTGCCGTCCGGCCTCCAGCAGGAGGTCGGACAAACGCTTGTCGTCGACTGCACGCGCCAGCACGACCGCACCGACCATGGTCGCAATTGCGCCGGCGGCGCTCTGTCTCACATCCGATGACGGCCTCGCCGAGGTCAGCCGCGCGATGATATCGATCATCTTGCTGAGCCCCCGTTCAAGGGTGCGCCGCGCCTCCGGACCTGAACGTCCGATGTCGGCGGCCAAGGCCGGCAGCGCGCAACCGCGCCCCGGATCGTCACGGTGGAGAGGACCCAGGTAAGACTCGACAAGTGCGTCGAATCCCTTCCCGGCGGGCAGCCCCTGCGTGAGGCTGAGCCAATGCACGATCGTTCGATCCATGGCCAGGGCGAGCCCTTCGACGACCAACGCGTCGCGCGATTTGAAGTAAGCGTAGAAGCTGCCATGCGTCAGATTGGCGAGCTTCATCAGGTCGGCCACACTCAGGCCATCGGCGCCGGCCTGGCGCAGACCGCGGGAAGCGCTTTCGACGATGCGTCTGCGGGTATGCTGCCCATGGTCTTTCGGGTAACGCATCGCCTGCTCCGGGATGGCACAAGATATTCGCTGTTGACGATCCCATCCCGGCCGGAGCTTCCAGCCCGCGCGGAGACGACGAAATGTCGTCTGCAGCGCGGATCGCAAGCCGTGGCTTCACGCGACCTTGAGATTGGCCCCAGTGTCGGCATCAAGGAATCCCGTCAGCCTGCCCCTGATCAATCGCTCGGCGTCCGCCATGATGCGGTCGATCAACTCCTTCACGGTCGGAATATCGTGAATGAGTCCGACGACCATGCCGCAGCTCCAGGCGCCCGCGTCCATGTCGCCGTCGATCATCACCCTGGGATAGACGCCCGCTACCTGATCATGGATGTCGTCGATCTTGAGGTTCTTGCCCTTCTCGCGCTCGACCTCGAGCAGATGCTCGACGCCCTTGTTGTTCAGGACCCGCTCGGTGTTGCGGAGAGCGCGCATAACGAGCCTGGTGTCGAGCTCGGACGCCGCGACCAGCGCCTTCTTGACGTTCTCGTGCACCGGCGCTTCCTTGGTGGCGATGAACCGCGTACCCATGTTCATTCCCGCCGCTCCCATCGCAAGCGCCGCAACCAGGCTGCGCGCGTCGGCCATGCCGCCGGATGCCACGAACGGGATCTTCAGTTCTTCGGCCGCACGCGGCAGCAGGATCATGTTGGGCATGTCATCCTCGCCCGGATGGCCGCCGCACTCGAAGCCGTCGACGCTGACGGCATCGCAGCCGATCTGTTCGGCCTTCAACGAATGCCGGACCGAGGTGCATTTGTGGATCACCTTGATGCCGCCCGCCTTCAGGGCCGGCATGTATTGTTCAGGGCTACGTCCGGCCGTCTCGACGATCCTGACGCCGCCCTCCCTGATGGCAGCGATATACTCCGGATAAGGCGGGGCGCTGAAGGTCGGCAGGAAGGTCAAGTTCACGCCGAACGGCTTGTCCGTCATGTCCCGGCAGCGCGCGATCTCCTTGGCAAGCAGCTCCGGCGTCCGCTGGGTGAGGCCGGTGATCAAGCCGAGCCCGCCGGCGTTGGATACCGCGGCCGCCATTTCGGCGAAGCCGACATAATGCATTCCACCCTGGATGATCGGATGCTCGATACCAAACAGTTCAGTGATCGCTGTCTTCACGAATGATCTCCCCGCGTTTCCGCTCAGTGGATGATTTCAAACAAGCCCGCGGCGCCCATGCCACCACCGATGCACATGGTCACCACGCCGTATTTCGCCTTGCGCCGCCGTCCCTCGATCAGGAGGTGGCCGGTGAGCCGCGAGCCGGTCATGCCATAGGGGTGGCCGATCGCGATCGAGCCGCCGTTGACGTTGAGCTTGTCCGGATCGATGCCGAGCTTGTCGCGGCAATAGATCACCTGCACCGCATACGCCTCGTTGAGCTCCCAGAGATCGATGTCGTCGATCCTCAAACCGTGGCGCTTGAGCAGACGCGGGATCGCGGCGACCGGGCCGACGCCCATCTCGTCCGGCTCGACGCCGGCGGCGACGAATCCGCGGAAGATACCGAGCGGCTTCAGCCCCTTGCTGGCTGCAAACTTTCCGCTCGTGACCACACAGGCTGAAGCACCGTCCGAGAGCTGGCTGGCATTGCCCGCGCTGATGGTCTTGCCCTCGAACACCGGCTTGATCTTGGCAAGGCCCTCGGCCGTGGTTTCCGGACGCGGGCCCTCGTCTTTCGTGAGCGTCACCTGTTCGTAGGTGACCTCCTTGGTGTCCTTGTTGACGAGCGCCATCATGGTCGTAAACGGCACGATTTCATCGCTGAAGCGGCCGGCCTGCAGAGCGGCGCCGACGCGGCGCTGGCATTCGAGGCTGTACTCGTCCTGCTTGTCGCGGCCGATCGTGTACCGCTCGGCGACGACCTCCGCCGTATCGAGCATCGACATGTACATTTCGGGCTTCATCGCCATCAGCTCGTCGTCGACGGCGTGGAATTTGTTCATGTGCTCGTTCTGCACGAGGCTGATCGACTCGATCCCGCCGCCGATGGCGACCTCGACCCCGTCCAGCATCACCGAGCGCGCGGCAACGGCGATGGCCTGCAGGCCGGACGCGCATTGCCGGTCGATCGTGGTGCCGGCCACCGTCACGGGCAGGCCAGCGCGGATCGCGCCCTTGCGCGCCACATTCATCACCATGGTGCCTTGCTGCATCGCGCAGCCCATCACCACGTCTTCCACCTCGCCCGGCGCGATGCCGGCGCGCTTCACGGCTTCGGCCATCACATGCCCGGCCATGGTCGGGCCGTCCGTGTTGTTGAGCGCGCCACGATAGGCCTTGCCGACGGCCGTGCGTGCGGTGGAAACGATGACTGCTTCAGTCGTCATGCTGGCCTCTTCTCTTTACGCGGCCGCATCCAGCTGCGCGTAGCGCAGCACGTGGAACGCGGGATCGCCGAACTGGATGTTGATGGAGGAGATTCGCTTGAAATAGTGTCCGACGTTCAGCTCGTCGGTCATTCCCATGCCGCCGTGAAGCTGCACCGCCTGGTCGGCTACGAACTTCCCGGCATAGCCAATCTTCGACTTGGCCCCGGAGGCGAGCCGCGACAGGCCTGAATCACCGGCGTCGAGGCTGAGATTGAGATGCTGCATCAGGGAGAGCGCCTCCTGATGGGCAATGAACATGTCGACCATGCGATGCTGCAACACCTGAAAGGAGCCGATGGCGGTGCCGAACTGCTTTCGGGTCTTTGAATAGTCCAGCGTTGCGGCATTCAGCTCGCCGATCGCGCCGACGACCTCGGCGCAGAGCGCGCCGATCGCGCGGTCACGACAGGTTTCCAGCGCGGCAACGCCCTCGCCTTCTGCTCCCAGCAATTGCCCGCGGACCTCGCGCAAGCTGATCTCGGCGGCGCGGCGTCCGTCGATGGTCTTGAAGCTCTGGAGATTGACGCCCGCGGCATGGCGGTCGACCACGAACAGGCTGACGCCGCCGCGGTCGCGATTGTCGCCGGCGGTCCGGGCCGAAACGATCAGATGATCCGCCCACGGTGCTGCCATCACCATGGTCTTCTCGCCGCTCAGAACGTAGTCGTCTCCCTCACGCCGCGCCTTGGTCGCGATATTGGCGAAATCGAACCGGGAGGCCCTCTCGGTCCAGGCCAGCGCCCAGATCCTGGAGCCGTCGATGATGCCTGGGATGAATGCCTGCTTCTGCTCGGACGTGCCAAGCTGCTCGATCAGGCCGCCAGCAAGCACCACCGTTTCGACGAAAGGCTCGACGACGAGGTGACGGCCGAACTCCTGCATGACGATCATGGTCGACAACGGACCGCCGCCGAGGCCGCCGGCATCTTCGGAAAACGGTGCAGCGAGCAGGCCGAGCTCGGCGAAGGCCCTCCACGGCGTCCGGCTGAACCCCTCCTCGCTCGCCACGATCTTGCGCCGCGTCTCGAAATCATACTGGTCGCGCAGAAGGCGCTGAACGCTGGATCGCAGTAATTCCTGCTCTTCCGTGAACTGAATATCCATCCGGTCCTCCCGATCCGCCGTGGCTTAGAGCCCGAGCACGGCTTTGGCGATGATGTTTCGCTGGATCTCGTTGGATCCGCCGTAGATGCTGAGCTTGCGCGCGTTCAGATATTTCTCGGACGCGGTGTGGCCGTAGTCCGGACCCGGCATGAAGTGGTTGTCACTGACCGGATGCTCGCGGATGGCAAGACCATAATTGCCGATCGCGCGGTGCGTGAGCTCGGTGATGTCCTGGAAGATCTCGGTGCCGCGGATCTTGAACAGCGACGCCGCCGGACCGGGATCGATACCACGCGCCATCTGGGCGACCACGCGTAGTTCGGTCGCCTCCAGCGCCAGCACGTCGAGCTCGACGCGGGCGATGTCGCGTAGAAATCCCAGATGCGCCGGATCGTCGGCCGGTATCTCGGCCTTCACGATCTGCTTCAGCTTCCGGAGATAGCGGGTGGACCGGCCGATGCCCGCCATGCTGGTGCGCTCGTTGCCGAGCAGGAACTTGGCGTACGTCCAGCCCTTGTTCTCCTCGCCGACCAGGTTCTCGACGGGTACGCGGACGTCCTCGAGAAAGACGTCGTTGACCTCGTGACTGCCGTCGATCGTGATGATCGGCCGAACGGTGACGCCGGGCGACTTCATGTCGATCAGCAGGAAGGAGATTCCCGATTGCGGCTTCGCATTCGGATCAGTTCGCACCAGGCAGAAGATCCAGTCGGCGTGCTGGGCCAGCGTGGTCCAGGTCTTGTGCCCGTTGACGACGTAGTGGTCGCCCTCGCGCACCGCCTTGGTTCTGACGGTCGCAAGGTCCGAGCCGGAGCCCGGCTCCGAATAGCCCTGGCACCACCAATCCTCTCCGGAGAGAATTCGCGGCAGAAACTTCTTCTTCTGCGCCTCGTTGCCGAACGTGTAGATCACCGGCCCGACCATGGTCACGCTGAAGGCAAGCGGCGGCAGCGTTCCCGCCCGGGAGGTTTCCTGCTCAAAGATGAACCGCTGTGTGACCGTCCAGCCCGGCCCGCCATACTCCTTGGGCCACAGCGGCGCGATCCAGCCCTTCTTGTGGAGGATCCGGTGCCAGAGCAGTGACTGCTCCTTGGTCAGGTCGGTCTCCGGATTGGGCACGCGCATCTCCGCCGGATAATTGTCCGCGATGAAGGCGCGCACTTCATCGCGGAAAGCCGCGTCATCGGCAGACAGCGCAAGCTCCATCGTAAGGGCCTCCTTACCACTTCTCGCCGAAGGGACGGATTTCCAGCTCGAATGTCCACGCGCTCTTCGGCTGCTGATAAAGCTGCCAATAGGACGCAGCGACGGACGACGGCGGCATCAAGAGATCGGGATCGTCGAGCGCATTCGGACCGAGTGCCTCGAGCCGGCGCTGCCGCACCCATTCCGTATCGACGCCGGAATCGATGATGAGATGCGCGACGTGAATGTTCTTGGGGCCGAGCTCGCGCGCCATCGCCTGGGCCACCGCCCGCAGGCCGAACTTCGCGCTGGCAAAGGCGGCATAACCGCTGCCGCCGCGGAGCGACGCTGTCGCGCCGGTGAAGAAGATCTTGCCGCCGCCGCGAGGCAGCATCAGCCGCGCGGCCTCGCGGCCGGCGAGAAAGCCGGAATAGCAGGCCATCTCCCAGACCTTGCGGAAGACCCGCTCGGTCGTATCGAGGATCGGAAAGTTGACGTTGGCGCCGATGTTGAAGATGCAGACCTCGAGCGGCGCATGCTTGTCGGCATCGGCGAGGAAGGAGATGACCTCCTCCTCCTTGCGGGCATCCAGCGAGCATGCATGGATTTCGCCTCCGGCGGCCTCGATCTCCTTGACGAGCGGCTCGAGCTTGGCCCCGTTCCGGCGCCCGGCGAACACCGTGAAGCCCTCCGAGGCGAACTTCTTGGCGATCTCGCCGCCGATATAGTCGCCGGCACCGATCACTGCGACGGTTGCATTTCTCTTTTGCATGGATCGTCTCCCGGTTGGATTGAACTTCGTTAGCTCGACGGCTCTATGCCGTCCTTGCGACCGGCCTCGTTTGCTCGAGGATGGACTCCTCGACGTCACGAAGCTGATCCTTGCCGAAGAACATCTCCTTGCCGACGAAGAAGGTTGGCGACCCGAACGCGCCTCGGCTGACGGCATCGTTGGTCAGATCAATCAGCCTCTTCTTGACGTCGTCCTGCTGGGCGCGAGCGATCAATCTGTCGATATCGAGCCCCGAAGCCATGAACGCGTTCCGGAAGATTTCGACGTCGTCCATCTTCTTCGGCTCCTCCCACATATGGTGATAGGCCGCGCGAAAATAGGACTCGAACACGCCCTCGAACTGGGCTGCCACGGCGCCCCGCATCAGCATCAGCGTGTTGACGGGAAAGAAGGGATTCTGGCGGAATTTCGTGACGTTGTGGCGGCGGATAAACCGCTGGGTCTCGAGCGCCTGATATTCCGGCTTGTTCTTGATCCCACGAAGCGAGTCGAACGGCGACATGTTGCCCGTCGCCTTGTAGATGCCGCCAAGCAAGACCGGAACATAATCGAATTTCGCACCGGTGCGCTGCTCGATGCCCGGAATCGCCACCTCGGCCAGATAAGCGTTCGGGCTGCCGAAATCGAATTGGAATTCAATCTTCAAGGTCATCTCGGCTCCTCCCGCGGAACATGTGCTTGCACTGGCGATCCGGTCGCCGGCCTGACTTTCCTCAAACATACAGTTCTAAAATAGAACTGTCAAATGCTCCCGCAATCTGCTGATTTGGTCTAGTCTGGAAGGGTATTGTTTGGAGTTTAGTACCTATCTAGAATGGCAAATCCGCGCCGGCCTCTGCAACGATTCGAGACGAGGTCCGTGCCGCGGCGGCGACTGGAGTGTGTGGATGAAGTGGAAGGAACTCGAGGAAGAGCCGTGCTCGATGGCCCGAACTATCGGCGTGATCGGCGATCGCTGGACTCTTCTTATCCTGCGCGAGTGTTTTCTGCGCACGCGCCGCTTCGAGGGATTTCAGTCGGCACTCGGAATCACGCGGCATTTGCTTGCCGAACGTCTGAAGAAGTTGGTTCGGCAGGGCATCCTGCGCCGCATTCCCTACCAGGAATCCCCCAAGCGGCACGAATATATCCTGACCCAGAAGGGGCTCGATCTGTATCCGATCATGATGGCAATCGTGCATTGGGGCGATGTTCACATGGTCGACGAGCGCGGCCGCCCCTTGCTGCACCAGCATCGCAAGTGCGGAAAAGATTTCGATCCGGTCATGGTGTGCTCCGAATGCGGCGAGCCGCTGTCGGCCAAGGAGGTTCATACTCATCCCGGGCCGGGTGCTCGCAGCGCGCCGGCGGCAGCGGCGCCGACGACCTCGAAAACAAAGGCACGCTCGCGGGCCGCCTGAGGCTCGCGCATCGAAGGCCTCCCGCGGCCGGAGGTGCCGCCAGATGCGATCTGGCGGCAAGGGAGTGAGTAACGACCGCACGGGACAGGCTCGCTCTCAGACCCGGATCACATCGGCGCCAGCTTCGTGGGTGTAGAGACGCTCAACCTGTTCGGATCGAACTTTCAGCACCGCGCGTTGGTTGACATAGGCCTTGTCGGTGATCTCTCCTGCCGCCATTGATGGCGGGTCTTTCAGCAGAACGAAGGAGCAGATCCGTTCGCTGCTTCCGACGGTCTCATTGTAGTCCCGAAAGCGACCCAGCAGGAACCCGACCACGGCGGGATCCGCGGTCAAATCCGCACCCGGAGTTTTCGAGATCCGTGCGGCCTCCGTGGGATTCAACCAGCAGAGCAGCGCGCACGCCTCACGATTTTCGCCCGCGACCACCATGTCGAGCAAGACACCGCGCGTTGCGGCCAGGATTGCCGCGCGCATATTGCCGATCGAGACCCAGGTCCCATTCGCAAGCTTGAAGTTCTCGGAAATTCGTCCGGTAAAGCGCAGCCCGAGCTCAGGCTTCTGCGGATCCAGAAACGAGACAGTATCGCCGATGCGATAGAAGCCTTCCTCGTCGAAGGCCATTTCCGTCAAATCCGGCCGCCCGAGATAACCCGGCGTGACGTTGGGTCCCTTGACCCTGACCTCGTAAGTATCCGAGACCGGAATGAGCTTGAGCCGCAGTCCCGGCGCGGGAAGACCGATCTCGCCGGGTCGATCTGTCGCCCAATGGGTCGTACTGATGGTCGGGGCGGTTTCGGTCGTACCGTAACCCGACATGACCGGAATTCGCCGGCCGGTCACCGAGAGTGTCAAGCGATAGAGCTTCTCCAGCGTGTCCTTTGAAATTGCAGCGCCGGCATAACTCATTCGGTCCATCCGCTTGAAGACACTGGCGCCCAGATCGAGATCCTTCTCGACCGCGTCACACAGCAGGTTATAGCCGGCAGGCACGTTGAACATGGCGGTCGGCGACACTTCCTTGAGATTGGCGACAGTCTTATGAAAGAGCTGCGGCAGCGGACGGCCGTCGTCGATATAGAGCGTCCCGCCGTTCTTGAGGATGCCGTGAAGAATGACGTTGCTGCCCATCGTGTGGTGCCAAGGCAGCCACTCCACCTGGACTGGCGCAGCCGGAGGAGACACGAGCTGGCTACCCATTTGCAGGGAGCTTGCCATCATGCGGTGGGTGTTGAGCACGCCTTTCGGAAAGCCTGTCGAACCCGACGTGAAGAGTATCTTGGCGACCGCGTCGCACGAGACCGCACGAGATGCCTCGGCAAATCCGTCGCACGCGGTTTTGGCTGTGAGGGTACGGAAGGGCACCGTGTCCGGCGCGCCATCGACACTGATCCAGGTCGCGGCCGCCAATTCCGGAATGGTACGGCCTGCGGAAAACTCACGTCCGCTTTGGACGAACACGAAGCTCGGGCGCAGCACTTCGGCGATGTCCTTGAGACGAGCAAGTCCACCGGGCATCAGCGTGTAGTTTGGCGATATCGAGGCCAGGATGACGCCGATAGACATCGCCGCAAACGAAACCACGGCGTTCTCGATCGAGTTTCCGGAGAGGATGGCCAGCCTGTCCGCTGGCTTTGCGCCCAGATCAAGCAGACTTTGGCCTACCGCCTGGACCTGAGACCATGCCTCGCTGTAGGTGATCTCGTCCCACCCACCCTTCGCATTGCGCTGCGCGAGGAATATCCGGTCCGGGGTGGTGCTTGCCCAGCTCGGCAGAAAGTCCGTGATACGCCAGTCACACGGCTTCCACTCGAGGGGTGAGCTCAATATGAGCGCGCCATCTGGTCGGCGCTCGATTGAAACCTCGCGCGGCGCAAACGTCAGTGCCTTCGTCGACATCGAATTGATCTCCTGAAGTACCGGAATGGCGATCGCAGCCGTTGCGCTCGTGTCGCGCAGGACGCCGGCGCCGGCACGTCGTCAATGCCGCTCGCCTCTCGCCTGTTACGTGCTCATTCGGACCTGGCGTCCAGCACTTCTCCGAAGGCTTCCCAAGTCGAGCCGGTCCATCGCTGCAGGCGCATCTGCGTCCAGATCATGTTCTCGGTTTCGCTGGTGTTGATCTTGATGCCCGGCAGTGCGGTCGGGACGACGAAGTCCCGGAGGTTCTTGGCCTGCGCCAGGATGTTCTTGCGGGACAGGTCATCGCCGCATTGCTTCAAGATCTGTTCCAGCAGGATGCCCTGCTGATAACCGGTGAGATAGCTGCCGTTGGTGATATCGACGCCGGGCAGATATTTGTCGATAAACGCCCGATAGGCCTGCATGCCGGGATCGTCTTTCCACTTCGGATCCACGACATCCTTGTTGATGGTGCCGACGATCACGCCAGTCGACTTGTCGAGGCCGGCCGGCGTGAGCGTGCCTCCAACCGAGCCGGACGGAAAGTTGATGATGACGGTCGCCTTCCAGCCGATCAAAGAGGCCTGCCGGATCGCCTGCGCAGCGAATTTCGGCGTGCCCGCGATCATCAGGGCATCCGCACCGGAGCTCTTCAGGTTGGTGATCTGCGAATCGACGGTCGGTTCAGTGACCTCATAGGACGCGGTGACGACCCTGCGATCGTAGTCCTTACCGAGAAACGCCTTGAAGGCGTTGACGTAGTCTTTTCCGAGGTCGTCATTCTGGTAGAGGATCGCATATTTGGCGTTCGGCAGAGCCTTCGTGAGGTATTTTGCGTAGATCTTTCCCTCGGTATCGTAGCTGACGAGACCTGTTGTGATCAGCGGGTAACTGGCGACGTCGGTGAACTTGGACGATCCGCTGACGATCGCGATGCTGGGCACCCCTTTCGACTTCAGGTATTTTGACGTTGCCGAAATGGCGGGAGTGCCGAGCTGGCCGAACATGAATGCAACTTCATCGCTCTCAACGAGCTTGCGAACCTGCTCCACCGCCTTGGGCGGGCTATAGGCATCGTCATAGGCGACGTAATTGATCTTGCGCCCGCTGATGCCGCCGCGATCATTCAGGGACTGAATGTAGGCGATCAGCCCCTTGCCCACGAGACCGATCGATGAAGCCGGTCCGCTGAACGGAAACACCCCGCCAATCTTGATTTCCGTCGCCGTAACCCCGGGCTCGTCGGCCGCGAATGCCGGGCTGCCCAACAGCACGAGCAGAACGGCAAGACTCTTCCATCTCGGCAACATCGGCATCCTCCCTGATGCGCACTCTTCGGGTGCGCCGTTCAATTCTTATGCGTCTCTACGACTCGCCAGGCGTCATGCCGTGCGAGATCGAGCGCGCTCGCCAAGCGTCGATGGCCAAGCGCGTCAACCGTTGCGGCTCTTGGATCGGCCGCCTCATTCCTCGAACCTACCGTTCTTTTTTTGAACTCGTCAAGCGCTTAGATGCATCACCCCTGACAAAGGACGAAGCGCTTGCGATTTTGCGAAGAGTTGTACGCATAATTCGACAGCGGCAGGGGTAGAGGCTGATACCGATTCCAGGCGCGGAGACGCCCCTTTCGGCCCCGGATATCGCGCGTCACAATACAAGACCTGTTCATTCTGTTATTGAACTTACGAGATGATCGGAGGTGAACCGTAAAATGGCACCGAGGGCTGCGCTGCAACACGCCCGGCCAGCAGGCCAGCGATCCGCTTAGATGCGCGGCGCTCGATTGAAGGGCTCAGGCCATAGACAAAGGAACGTCAAAGCGGGAGCACGCTTCACTGAGAGGGGAGAATTCCAGGGTCTTCAAGACGTTCCGGGCGCAGGCGACGCCGCCCGTGATCTCGCGACACGCACGCTACGGGTCCAAGTTCGTGGATGGCGCCAAGACGTTCAAGGTCGGACGGCAGCGACCCTGATTCCAAGATGGGGTCGCTCGCCAATCCGCGCTGCGCGGAGCGATTGTCAGACTACAAGGTGCCGGAAACAGTCTCACTGCGCATGACACCGCCACCACGCAATGCAAACGGCAAGGTTCTGAAAGCCGCGTTGCGCGAGAGCAAGACATGAAGGTCGCCACCTGGCACAACGGTACAATAAAGCTGTACCGGCCCTTTCCGCCCTACGGCCCCGCCTTCCCCTTTCGTGCGGCGATCTGCTGTAGCGCCCAGCGCGCGTTCTTGCGCACGTCAGGATCGGGATCGTTGGCGATCACCACGAGGTATGCCTCGCCTTCGGGGGCGGCGATCTCGCCGAGCGCGGCAGCCGCCTCCTTCCGCAAATTGGCCTGCTCATGGTTGATGCAGTTGCCGATCGGACGCAGGGCGCGCTCGACCTTCATCTTGCCGAGGCTGCGGATCGCCTTGAGCCGAACCTGCCAAAACCCGTCGGCAAGTGAGACGATAAGCTGATCGGCGGCGAGCGAGCCGTTGACGTTGAGCCCGAGCGTCTCGGCTGCCATCTCCCGGACCATCCAGTCCGCATCCTTGAGTGCGCGGGTGATCGTCTCGGCCGCTGGCTTCATCTGGGAGAAGGCGAGCGCGCTCACCGCGGCGCGGCGCACATGGGCGTCGGGATCATGGATCAGCGCGGTGAGCGCCGGGATCGACTCTTCGAGCTTCAGGAAACCGATGACGCCGATCGCCTGCACGCGGACGGCCGCGTCGCCATCCTGGAGCGCTTCCAGCGCAGGCTTCAGCGTGTCTTTGCGGCGCAACTCCTTGAGCGCGCGCAGCGCGCCCATGCGGACGAAGGCGTGGGCATGCTTGACCAGCGGCAGGATGATTTCGGCGCAAGCGGGGTCCTTGAATTCGGCCAAACTGTCGGCTGCGGCCGACGCCACGATCCGCTCGGGATCGACGAGCAGCTTGACCAGTGCATTCGCCGCTTCCCGCCCGTCGAACTCGCCGAGCGCCATCGCGACCTGCTGGCGCACGCCCGCGTCGGGATCTGACACCATGTTGGCGAGATGCGCGACCGCAACCGGATCGCCGGAATGGCCGAGCGCAATGATGGCGACGCGCCGCTCGGCCGGATCTGCGGCTTGCAACCGCTCGTCGGCGTCTTCGAGATCGTCATAGGATTCGAACGGACTCGACATGACTACCTCAAGAGATAGGGAATGTTCACGGTGACGGCGCCGGTCGGGCAATCGGCCTCGCAGGGCATGCAGTACCAGCACTCGTCATAGGCCATGTAGGCCTTGTTGGTCATGTCGCTGATGCGGAGCACGTCGAGCGGGCAGACGTCGACGCAGACGGTGCAGCCCTTGTCGGCGATGCATTTGGCGTCGTCGACGACCACCGGGACCGACGTCTGATAGGACGCGAGAGGCATCGTAGATCTCCTGTTGCTTGTCGTTCGATGGATCAGGCGGTCGCGCGGATGCGCTGCTTGTCGTAGAGGTCCTTCTCGTCGTCCGCGATCGGGACGACATAGGGTTCGACCGCGCGCTTCTCACTGGTCATCCTGCCGTTCTGTTTGCTCAGCAGGGTGTGGCAGAACCAGTTCTCGTTGTCCTTCTCCGGGAAATCCGTGCGCCAGTGATAGAGGCCCCAGCGGCTCTCCTCGCGATACAAAGAGGCATGTATCGCCATGTCGGCGCAGTCCATGATCGACTGCACTTCAAGGGCGCGGAGCAGCTCGTGTGCGTTACGTGCGATCATATGCTCCTGCATGTCTTGCCGCGCCTCGGCGAGGCGGCGCATGCCGAGCTCGTATTTGCGCGTGACCTTCGGCGGCTGGAGATAGTCGTTGACGAGGCGCCGCGTCTTGTACTCGACCTGGTTCGGCGGAATGCCGTCCTCGCGCCTGGTCGGCGCCATCACGCGGTCGCGCTCCCTGGCCACGTCGGCGGCATCGAACTCCGCGAAGTCGTGGCTGTCGGCGAACTCCATCGCGTCGATGCCGGCCACCGCGCCGTTGGTGAAGGCGCCGAGCATGTAATTATGCGGCACGCTCGCCATGTCGCCGGCGGCGTAGAGGCCGGGCACGGTGGTGCGCGCATTGTCGTCGACGAACACGCCGGAGGCGCTATGGCCGGAGCAAAAGCCTATCTCGGAGATGTGCATCTCGATCGAATCGTTGCGGTAATCGACCCCGCGTCCCTGCTGGAACAGGCCACGCGTCGGCCGCTCCACCTTGTGCAGCGTTGATTCGATTTCCGAGATCGTATCCGGGTGGAGATGCTTGAGCTGGAGGAACACCGGGCCCTTACCCGACAGCAGCTCGTTGTAGAATTCGAGCATCATCTGTCCGGACCAGTAGTCACATTCGATAAAGCGCGATCCCTCGTTGTTGGCGGTAAAGGCGCCGAAGGGACCGGCGACATAGGCGCAGGCGGGACCGTTGTAATCCTTGATCAGCGGATTGATCTGGTAGCATTCGAGGTTCGCAAGCGCGGCGCCGGCGTGATAGGCCATCGAATAGCCATCGCCGGAATTGGCAGCATTCTCGTAGGTTCCGAACATGTAGCCGGAGGTCGGCAGACCCAGGCGGCCGGCCGCGCCCATGCACAGGATGACGGCCTTGGCCTTGATCACCAGCATCTCTGCGGTACGCGTATTGACGCTGACCGCGCCAGCGATGCGCCCATCTGCCGACTTGAGCAGTCGCGTCGCCATGTAGCGATTGGAGATCAGGATTCGGGCGCGCCGGAGCTGGCGGTAGAGCGCCTTTTTCACTGTCTCGCCGTTCGGCATCGGCAGCACGTAGGTGCCGATATGATGCACCTTCTTGACGGCGTAGTCGCCGTTCTCGTTCTTCAGGAAGCGGATGCCGAAGCTGTCGAGCTCTTCGATGATGCCGTAGCAGTTCTGCGCGTACTTATAGACCGCCTTCTGGTCGACGATGCCGTCATTGGCGATGGTGATTTCCTTGGTGTACTGCTCCGGTGTCGCATAGCCGGGGATGACGGCATTATTCAAGCCGTCCATGCCCATCGAGATCGCGCCGGAGCGCTTGACGTTGGCCTTTTCGAGCAGGACGACATTGGCCTTCGGATTCTTCAGCTTCGCCTTCAGTGCAGCCATCGGGCCGGCTGTGCCGCCGCCGATGACCAGCACATCGCAGGAAACCTCCGAAAGTCCGTCGACGATCTGATCTAGTGCCATCGCTTGCTCCTGGTTCGCCGGCATTTCCGGCGCCTTTGCATCAGATTTGTTCAGAGGGCGTCGCGGCGATAGCAATTAGTTGTCGACGGGACGCGATTTGCGCCTCAGCGCTCGACGAACGCCTTTTCGATCACGAAATGCCCGGGCTGGCTGTGGTTTCCCTCGGCGAGGCCACGCGCGGAGAACATTGCGGGCAGTTCCTCCAGCATCGCCGGGCTGCCGCAGAGCATGATGCGGTCGGTCTCGATATCGAGGCTGCCCTGCCCGATATCGTCGAAGAGCTGGCCCGAGGCGATCAGATCGGTGATGCGGCCACGATTCCTGAACGGCTCTCGGGTGACGGTCGGATAGTAGACGAGCTTGTCGCGGATCAGCGGTCCGAAGAATTCGTGATTGCGGAGGCCTTCGACCACGTGCTCGCCATAGGCGAGCTCAGAGACTTGGCGGCAGCCATGGGCGAGCACGATCGTCTCGTAGTTCTCGTAGACGTCGGGGTCCTTGATCAGGCTGGCGAACGGCGCGAGCCCCGTGCCGGTCGAAAGCAGCAGGAGGCGCTTTCCCGGAATGAGGTTGCCGGTGATCAACGTCCCCGTCGCCTTGCGGCCGACCAGGATGATGTCGCCTTCGCTGATCTTCTGGAGGCGCGAGGTCAGCGGACCGTCCTGCACCTTGATCGAGAAGAACTCGAGCGCTTCCTCGTGATTGGCACTCGCCATGCTGTAGGCCCGCATCAAGGGCTTGCCCTCGACCTCCAGCCCGATCATGGCGAACTGGCCGTTCTGGAAGCGAAAGCCGGGATCGCGCGTCGCGGTGAAGCTGAACAGGGACTCGGTCCAGTGCCGGACCGACAGAACCGTCTCTTTCTGAAATGCGCTCATCTCGTCTCCGTGCCTCGATCGCGCACAAGGTTTCGGAGAGACGGGCATCCGGCAACGCGGAAGTGAAACTCCCGGTCGATTAGTTTCACATTTCGCGGGCGATGATCGGAGAGCGGCCGGCGTTGGCAACTAGTTGCTATTCGCACTCGTCTGCGACGCCGTAGAAGAGGGTCGGAGATACGTCATGACCATGACCTTGGTAGTACCGACCGTGGCCGACTACGAAGCGAGCGCCGATCTGGCGATGCTCCTCGTCCGCACCACGCTGGACGACGCGCTGAGCGTCCCTGCCGAAAAACTTCGCCTCTCCTGCAAATGCGCCCACTGCATCCGTGCCCGCTTCGACGGCCGTTTCCCCGAACACTTTCCCGGCATCGCCATCACCGAGATCGGCGATCTCGGCTATGGGCTGAACATCTCGTTCTCGGACGGACATAACAGGGGGATTTACCCGAAGACGTATTTGCTGAGCCTGGCGGGGCGCTGACCCGCATCCACACACGTCATTCCGGGGCGCCCGAAGGGCGAGCCCGGAATCCATAACCCCCGCTCGTGGCTATGGATTCCGGGCCTGCGCGCTTTGCGCGCATCCCGGAATGACGCAGGAAGTTTGCGCTTTCCCATCTGGCACGGACATTGCTCCTCTTTAGAACGATTTGAACGTTCCGGAGGCAGATGATGTTGCAGGCGGCGAATGCGGTGCGCGGGGCTGTTCCCCCGGCAGTCCGGCCTGCAGGCAGCTCCTCGCTGCTGCTCACCGAGAACCAGCAATGGATCGGCGGGCCCCCGCCGCTGATGGATAAGCTCTCCCCGCGCGAGCGGGAGCAGGTGCTGAAGCAAGGCCGCCGAAAAGTGCTCAACCGCGGCCAGACGCTGTTCAGCCAGGGGGGCAAGCATGACGGCATCTGGCTGATCGAGAGCGGCCGTATCCGGGTGTTCTACACCTCCCCACTTGGGCGCGAGATCACGCTGGCCTATTGGCATGTCGGCAATTTCGTCGGCGGGCCGGAAGTGTTCGAGGGCACCGTGCATCAATGGTCCGGTGTTGCGTCCAGCAATTGCAGCGTCGTGCACCTTCCCGGAAAGGAGCTGCGATCCCTTGCCGTCGAGATCCCGAACCTCGCGATCGGCCTGATCGAAGGCCTGACGTTCAAGGGCAAATGCTATTCGGCTCTCGCCCAGATGCTGGGAACGCGCTCGATCACGCAGCGCCTTTCGCATTTGCTGCTGCATCTCGTCGAGCTCTATGGTGTTGAGGACGCCGATGGCAGGGTGATCGCGGCCGCCTTTACCCATGCCGACATCGCGCACATGGTCGGTGCCACCAGGCAATGGGTCACGATCAGCCTGAAGCGGATGCAGGAGAAGGGAATCGTGCAAACCAGGCGGTCACAGATCGTGGTCTGCCGGACGGACGTGCTGGAGGAGATGCGCGGCCACGCATCCGATTGACCGAATTTGCGACCATCGCCCCTGCTCAGGCAAGCGGCTTTATAGTGCAGAACTGCTCAAGGAGTATGCAATCAGCTTTTCCCGGCAACTAATCGACTGCAGCGCTCATTCCGGATTTGCCCTGTCCGGGCCCTCACCCAATCATGGCAACCACAGCACATCCAACCGAATGAGGATGAGAATGGTCCGCCGTCTTTCCACGCTCTCGATCGCGACGTCGGTGACGTCGCTGGCCCTTCTGGTCGCGCAGCCGGCCTCGGCGGAAACCGTCACGCTTGGCATCGGAACGCAGGATACGACAACCAACACGGTGACCGCCGGTGTCGTCATCCGCCAATTGCACCTGCTCGAAAAATATCTGCCGAAGGACGGCAAATACAGCAACATCAAGTTCGAGCTGGAGTGGCAGAACTTCACCTCCGGCCCCCCCGTCACCAACGCGATGATGGCGAACAAGCTGCAGATCGGCATGATGGGCGACTATCCGCTGATCGTGAACGGCTTCACCTTCGAAAGTAACCCCGAAAGCAAGAGCCGCCTGATCGGTATCGCCGCCTACAGCCTGTCCGGCTCCGGCAACGGCATCGTCGTTCACAAGGACTCGCCCTATTACGATCTCGCTGATCTCAAGGGCAAGCTCGTCAGTGTACCGTTCGGCTCCGCCGCCCATGGCATGGTGCTCAAGGCGATGCAGGACCGTGGCTACACGTCCGACTTCTTCCAGCTCGTCAGCCAGAGCCCGGAGGTCGGCTCGACCAATCTCCAGGAAAAGAAGATCGACGCGCATGCCGACTTCGTTCCCTTCGCCGAGCTGCTGCCGTTCCGCGGCTTCGCGCGGAAGATCTTTGACGGCGTCGAGACCAACGTACCGACCTTCCACGGCATCGTGGTCCGCACCGATTTCGCCGATAAATACCCGGAGGTCGTCACCGCCTATCTGAAGGCGGTCATTGCCGCCAATCAGTGGCTGCGCGACGATCCCAAGCTGGCCGCGGAGAAGATCCAGGAATGGACCGGCATCAGCAAGGAAGTGGTGTACATCTTCCTGGGGCCCAGCGGCAACATGACCACCGATCCCACGGTCAAGCCGGCATTGATCGACGCCGCCACCGCCGACGTCAAGGTTCTGCAAAATCTCGGCCGGATGAAGGAATTCGATCCGAAAAAATGGGTCGACGATGGCCATATCCGCAAAGCCTATGCCGAGATGAAGCTCGATTACGACGCGCAGCTCGCGAGCACCAAGAATTACGAGATCGCCGGCGAAGACACCTTCTGCAAGAAGCCGATCACCGATCCGCGCAAGGCCGGTGAGGTCTGGGTGGATGATGCCGGCATCATGCCGTTTGCGTCCGCGGCGTGCACCCTGGGGGCCTATGCCGACTTCAAGGCCAAGGGCAAGAAGATCAACGTCGCCTACGTCTTCGACACCACGCGCGGCATCAAGCTGTTCGCCGACCAGGCCTTCTTCGCCGTCGGCGATGGCGACGTCGCGCCGTTCCTGCTGAAGAAGGACGCCGAAGCCTATGCCGCCAGGAACGGCGGCAAGGTGCTGGGCTTCGACGACGCGGTGAAGGCGGCGGTCGGCGGAGGCAAGACGTGAGTAGTCCCGCCATCCTCAGACATCCCGAGGACAGCATGCCGGCAACAGCCATTGCAGAGACGGGCGTGGAGCCCGTCGCCACCCCGCCCTCCTTCGGAACGCTCGCGCTGCGCTGGTATCGACTGAACCGCGGCGGCCTGCGCGCGATCGCGATCGGCATCACCTCGCTGCTGGCATTCCTGCTGGTCTGGCACCTGCTCACGACCTATCGCGTCGTGTTCTTCGTGCGATTCACCAATGTGCCCTCGCCGCTCGCGGTCTATGCCAGTTTCACCAAGGCGATCCACGATCCCAAATTCCTGATGCACATCGTCTTGAGCTGCCGGCGCATCCTCGTCGGCTTCTCCCTTGCAGCCATCGTCGGGGTGCCGCTCGGTCTCGTGATGGGCCGCTTCAAGCTCGTCCATGAGATCATCTTCCCGGTCGCCGAAGTGCTGCGACCGATCCCGGCAATCGCCTGGGTGCCGATGGCGATCATGCTGTGGCCGACCAACGAGCAGAGCATCGTCTACATCACCTTCCTCGGCTCGTTCTTCCCGATCCTGGTGAATACACTTCACGGCATGACGCTGGTCGATCCCGTGCTGGTGCGCGCAGCACAGTGCCTCGGCGCGCGGGAGCGCTCGATCTTCCGGGAGGTGTATTTTCCGGCATCGCTGCCGCACATCTTCACCGGCCTCACGGTCGGCATGGGCGTAGCATGGGTCTCGCTGATCGCGGCCGAGATGATCTCCGGCCAGTACGGCATCGGCTACTTCACCTGGGAGGCCTATTCGCTGGTCCAGTACTCCGACATCGCGCTCGGCATGATCGCAATCGGCGTTCTCGGCCTGGGATCGAGCCTGCTGATCCGGGGCGCCGGACAATTGGTGATGCCGTGGAGAGCAAAATGAGCGAGATCCCCGCCAAGGCACCGCAAGGCCATATCGACGTCAGGAGCTTCTCCCTCAGCTATGACAGCATCGAGGGACCGGTCCAGGCGGTCACCGATACGCAGATCCATGTGAAGCCGGGCGAGTTCGTCTCGATCGTCGGGCCCTCCGGCTGCGGAAAATCGACGCTGCTCAATGCGGTCGCGGGCTTCCTCAAGCCGACCACCGGTATTGTCACCGTCGACGGCGAGCGTGTGAGCGGACCCAGTGCCGAGCGCGGCATGGTGTTCCAGCAATATTCGCTGTTCCCCTGGAAGACGGTGCGGGAGAACGTCGAGTTCGGGCTGAAGATGCGCGGCATGCCTCGCTCGCAGCGTGAGCGCGCCGCCCGGACGCTGCTCGGGCTGGCGGGCCTGGAGGCCTTCGAGAAGCACTATCCGGAAAAGCTCTCCGGCGGCATGAAGCAGCGCGTCGGCATCGTCCGCGCGCTCGCCACGGGGCCGAAAGTGCTGCTACTGGACGAGCCCTTCGGTGCACTCGACGCCCAGACCCGCGTCATCATGCAGCAGATCCTCACCAACATGTGGCAACGGCTGAAGATCTCGGTGCTGTTCGTCACCCACGACATCGACGAGGCGATCTTCCTGTCCGACCGGGTCTACTGCATGACCGCGCGCCCCGGCTCGATCAAGGCGGAGATCCCAATTCCGCTGGAACGGCCGCGACAGCAATCCATGATGATGTCCTCGGAATTTTTGGCGCTGCGCCGCGGGCTGATGTCCCTTATCCGCGAGGAGAGCCTGAAGGCGATGGGCGGCGAGATCAACGACCTCGGCATGCGCGGATTGAACATCGAGCTGCATGGCCAATCTTTGGCCGAGGTACTTTAGGCGAAGCCCCCCGCACCGATCTAGATGCTGCGATAGCGCTCGATAGCTGAAAGATCCGGCACTGTTCCGAGCCCCGGGTCGTCACTCAGCTGAACCGTGCCTTCGCGCACGTCGACCAGGGAGCCGCAAAACAAATCGCGCAACGGATTGTCGTTGGCGTCGACCTCCAGCCAGCCATCCCCTCCGATGCCGGCAAGCAGATGAGCCGAGGCAAGCAGTCCAACGCCGCCGCCGAGATAGTGCGGGCAAAACGTCTTGCGCGCGTCGAGGATGTCACGCGCCAGTCCGACACAGACCGTGAGCCCGCCCCACTTCGCGATGTCCGGCTGAACCACGCCGAGCACGTCCTCGGTCAACACCTGCCTGAAGCCTTCGGCGCTCGAGATGTTCTCGCCGGCCGCAATCGGCATGTCCGCGCCTGCCCGCAGTCTTAGCCATTCTTCGCGTGGCCGATCGGCGCGGATAGGCTCTTCCAGCCAACGCAGATCGAACCCGCCAAGCCGCTCCAGCATCTGAAGCGCCTGTTCGACCGACCAGCCCTGATTGGCATCCGCCGCTAGCATGCCCGCGCCGACGATCTGGCGCAGAGCCGCGAGGTTGGCGAGGTCGATGTCGGCGCCGAATCCGACCTTCAACTTCAACGCGCGATGACCTCGCTCGAGTGCGGCTTCGGCCGTCTGCGTGGCTCCGCCGGGATTGATGCCGCTGGCATAGACCTTGATCGTACTGCCGTGCCCCCCGAGCAGCCGCCAGAGCGGCAAGCGCCGACGGCGCGCCGAGAGGTCCCATAGCGCGAGATCGATGCCCGCGATCGCCTGCGCAAACGGACCGGGTTCGCCGCATTGCAGCGCCAGCACTTCGGTGCCCCTCGTCAGGCTCTCGAAGGCTTGAGCCGGACCGTCGAATTTGCGCCCGACGAGACCGGGCGCGAGCACCTCGTTCAAGAGTCGCGCACGATGCTCCGCACCGGGCGCGGGAAAATTCGACCAGGCCTCGCCCCATCCCTCGACGCCATCTTCATCGACGGCGCGAATGAAGACGGCGGGGCGGTTGAGCATGCGGCCGAACGACGTCACCACCGGCGTCGCCAACGGATAGCGATAGCAGAGCGCTTCGATCGAGCGGATGGTGAAGCTGTCAGACGTCATGTTGCAGATCCTGCGATCGAGATCAGACCACGCGGAACGGCCATCAGCTCAATACGCGCGCGCGAAGTCCCCTTCCCGCTTGATATCAGTGAATACGGGAAAGCGCGCCCTCCACGGCGTTCCCTTGGCCTTTGTCAACTCGTTGAGCCGTTCGAGCACACCAAGGCCATCCTTGCGCAGGCTGGCGGAAACCGCCGCGCGGTCCGGGAAATGCTTCAAGACGGCATCGAGCCAGATCGTGCGGCCCGCCAAAAACCCGCCCGCGCCCGCGGCATAGGCAAAGTCGAGTACTCGTTCGAATTTCTCCGGCGCAGCACCGCCGGAGAGCAGCACCCAGGGGATGCTGCGCGCGCGGCAGATGTCGCCGATCGCATCGAACTCCGTCTGCGCGGCTTTCGCCTCGGCGCCGCCATCCCGGGCAGGCAGATTGTTGGCCGCCAGCGGGCTCTCCAGCTTCAGAAGGTCGACGCCATATTCCGGCTTGGCGAACTCGCGCACGCTCTCGATGACCAGACCTGGAAGTTTTTCGGGCGACTCCACGTAGTCAGCGGTGTGATTGGCGCTGCCGAGGAACGGATAGACCAACAGCTCCAGGACGTAGGGAATGTCGTGACGGGCGCAATCCTGCCCGATCTCGCGAACGAACCGCTTCTGATGCTCGTTGACCGCAGCATCGGCGTCCGGCCGGTACCACGCCAGCACCTTGACGGCGTCGCCGCCCATGGCGCGGATCTTCTCAACGCTCCAATCGGTGATCGCCCGCGACTTGCGTCCGCCCGATGTCTCATCCACCCGGTGCTCTTCAAGGGTCATGATGAGACCGCAACGCGGCGGCAGAAGATCGATGGCCGCGGGCACCGCGAAATTCGGATCGAACAGCATCGAGCTGCAATGTGGCGCGAGGTTCTCGACGAGCAGACGCTTTGCTGCCGTCACGTCGGAATACTCGACCTGGTCCCGCGTAATCCCCTTTGCTTTCGCAATAGCGTCAAACAGCGGCGGCCGCTGATCCAGCGCGACCATGCGAAAATGACCGTCCGCGTCGGCCAGACGCGCCAGGCCGCGGTTCTTTCCAATCGTTCTCATGGCTTCGTCCTCATGAATGCAAGACACTCGTTGATGGTGGGGATTCCGTTGCGTCCGCCTGCGTGGCGGCATTTCATTGCGGCCGCCGCGGCGGAAAACGCCATCGCGTCGCGCACGTCGAGGCCGGCACCGACCGCGAGGGCATAGGCGCCATGGAAGACGTCGCCGGCGCCCGTGGTGTCGACCACATCGACCGCGAAGGCCGCCTGCCGGTGCAGGCGGCCGTTCTCGTACCAGCTCACACCCTCGCCACCGCGCGTCACGGCGATGATGCGACACCCGAAGCGGGCGAGCGCGGCGAGGGTTTCATCCTTGGCCGAGCCGCCAAAAGCCGTGAGCGCGGGCTCGGAGAAGATTGCGTGGTCAGTCAGGGGCAACAGCCGCTCGAACACCTCGGCATCGGCCATGTCGCCGTCGAGCACCGTCGGGATCCCGCGCGCGCGGGCTTCGCGGAACAACGTTGCCGCCCCCTCGACCCAGCGCGGATCTGCCAGCACCGAGGATGCGCGGGCAACCGTCTCCAACGGCAGCCAGTCGGCTGCTTCCGGATAGAGACCGCGGAAATTGACGATCTGCCGTTCGCCCGAGCTGTCGACGATGATCCCGGAGACCGACGAGCGGCCATCGGGAAACAGCCGGAAATTCTCGACATCGATGCCCTCGGCGCCGAAGGCGGACCGCATCTCCTGGCCGGCGGCATCATTGCCTGCCCGGCCCCAGAACGCGACCGCCGCGCCGAGCCTTGCAACCGTAACCGCGGCGTTGGCGGCCATGCCGCCGCCGAGGGTCCCGTAGCCGGCGGCCTTGATCTTCTCGCTTCTGCCTGCAAAGAGCCGGTCGACGCGCCAGATCTGGTCGAGCGCCGACAGCCCGAGGCAAATCACCTGCACGCGATCCGCCTTGGACACGAGCTCTGCCAGCGCCGACGGATTTCCAATGTTCGCCGGCGGGTTCACCGCAAGACCCGCCCGTCTGCGGCGTCGAACAGATGCGTCCGGCCGGGTTGCGGGCGGAGGCTGAGGCGATCACCGACCTTCGGTCGTAGCGACGGATCGACCCGCGCGATGGATGCCGCGCCGGCGAGATCGAAATGGATCAGCGTGTCCGAGCCGAGCGGCTCAACGAGCTTGACGTTCACTGCAATGCCGTCGGCGGCATCGGTGGCAACGGCAAAATGTTCGGGACGAATGCCAAGCACAGCGCTGCCGGCCCGCCGCAGCCCGTTTGCCGTCTCCTCGCCCAGCGGCACCACCGTTCCGCCTTGCGAAAGGATCGCACGCTCCTGTCGCCATTCGACCGGAAAGAAATTCATGGCTGGCGAGCCGATGAAGCCGGCCACGAACTGGTTGGCCGGCCGCTCGTAGACCGCCTCAGGCGTGTCGTATTGCTGGATCGTGCCGCTCTGAAGCACCACGATGCGGTCGGCCATGGTCATGGCCTCGATCTGGTCATGCGTCACGAAGACCATGGTGGTCTTGAGCTCCTGCGACAGCGCCTTGATCTCGGCGCGCACCTGCCCGCGCAGCTTGGCGTCGAGATTCGAGAGCGGCTCATCGAACAGGAAGGCTTTTGGATTGCGCACGATCGCACGCCCCATGGCGACGCGCTGGCGCTGGCCGCCGGAGAGCTCCTTCGGCTTGCGGTCGAGATACGGCTCGATGTGCAGCAGCGACGCCGCGCGCTTCACCCGCGCGTCGATCTCCGCCTTCGGCGTTCCCCGCAGCTCCAGCGCAAAGGACATGTTGTCGTAAACCCGCATGTGCGGATAGAGCGCGTAATCCTGGAACACCATCGCGATGTCGCGCTGCGCCGCCTGCACGCCGTTGACGCGCGTATCGCCGATGTAGAGGTCGCCGGAGGAAATCGGCTCGAGGCCTGCGATGATCCGGAGCAAAGTCGACTTTCCGCAACCGGACGGGCCGACGAAAACCACGAATTCGTGGTCCGCAATCTCCAGGTTGAGATCGGGGATCACAGTGAAATTGCCGTAGCGTTTGGTAAGGTTGCGGATCGAGATCGAGGCCATATCGCTTAGTCCAGCGCCAGTACAGGCTTGATCAACTCGCCCTTGGCGAAGCGGGCGAAATTCTCGGGCAAAGCGGACAGGCCGAACTCGCCGTCGACGAGAACGCGGTATTCGTCCTTGTACCTGCGCAGTAGTTCGATGTTCGGCTCGAAATCCGAAACCGGGAAGTAGAAGGTCCGGATCATGTAGAAATCCTTGCGGCGGAACACCTTGCCTTCCTCGATGGTCCAGGGCGCGACGTTCTCGCCGACCAGCACCAGCGCCCCGCGCGGCAGGACGAGCTCGATACCGAGGTTGCGCGCCGCGTGCGCGCCGGAGCATTCCATGATGAGGGCGAACCGTTTCGACGTGTCGCCGACCGGATGCGGTTTCACGCCGAACGATCGGGCGATATTCAAGCGTGCAGCGTTCGGATCGGCCACGTGGATGTCGTCATAGCCGAGACTACGGAGCGCCAGCACGACGCCGAGACCGATAGGCCCCGCTCCCATCACGAGGACCGCACCTGCCTCGTCCGGCTGTACTACGCGACTGACGAACCGCACGGCGTGGCCGGAGGTGCCGATAGTGTCGAGCAAGAGCGGCGCGAGGCTGTCCTCGATATCGTCGGGCACCGGCAGCAGGCAATTCTCCGGCACCGGCACGTATTCGGCGTAGCCGCCCGGCCTGTTCCAGCCGATCAGGCTCGAGACCTCCAGGCACATCTGGGTGTCGCCGCGCTTGCAGGCCGCACAGTGGTCACAGTGCAACGGGATATAGACGGCGCAGCGGCGGCCATGCAGGCGATGGCCGGGCTGCTCGACGACGCCAAAAATCTCGTGGCCGGCGGTGAACTCGGCGCCTTTGTGCCAGAGCTTGAAGTCCGAGCCGCACAGCGCGGTGCGCGAGACCCGCACCAGCACCTCGCCTGCCCCAACGTCGGGCATCCGTACCGGCTCGATGGTGATGCGTTCGTGACCATGGAACACCGCAGCCTGCATGATCGCGTTCGGACGTGGCGTTACGTTCATCAGATACCTAACCTTTCACCGCGCCGAGCGTCAGCCCGGACACCAGCCAACGCTGAACCAGAGCTGCCAGTACCAGCGGCGGCAATGCGATCAGCGTCGCCGCGGCCATCAGGGCGCCCCATTGCGTCGAGCCTTCGCCGATGAAATTGAATGCAGCCGCGATCAGCGTCTTGGTGTCGCCATTGGAAAGCACCAGCGCAAACAGGAAGTAGTTCCACGAGAATACGAAGGCCAGTATGGCCGAGACGGCGATGCCGGACGCCACCAGCGGCAGCGCGATGCGCCAGAGGATGCGGGTGACGCTGCATCCATCGACCTGCGCCGCCTCGAACACGCTGCGCGGGATGCCGTCAAACGACGGCAGCAAGACCCAGATCACGATCGGAAGCGTGATCACCGCGTGGCTGAGGATCAGCGCCGTGTACGACCCGATCATGCCGACCTGCCGGAACATGACATACCACGGCAGCAGGAACAGCGTTCCCGGTGCCATGCGCGCCGCGAGCGTCAGGATCGCCGGCCACGAAATACGCGTCCAGGAGACGGCGAACGCGGCCGGAATTCCGAACAGGAGCCCAAGCGCGGTCGAGCCGACGGTGACGATCAGGCTGTTGAGGGCATAGCTCAGGAACGGCGTCGTCTTGGTCAGCTCGACATAATTGTCCAGCGTCGGCGTGAAGATCAGTGTCGGCGGATAGGCCGTCACCTCGAAGGACGGCTTGAAGGAGGCCAGCACCATCCAGACCGTTGGCGTCATGATGATAACGCCGGCCAGCACGAGCTGCACCAGGTTGAGCCAGCGTATCCAGCGGTCGGTGTTGACTGCGTCGGTCATGAGATCACCACGCCACCGCGCCGCGCAGGCGGTTGAAGGCGAGCACGGCGCCGAACACGATCGCGGTCAGCGTCAGCATCAACGCGCTGGCGTAGCCGATGTTGAAGAATTCGAAGCCGACCCGGAAGCCGTAGATATTGAGCGTATTCGAGGCGTTGCCGGGCCCGCCCTGGGTCGTGATGTAGATGATGTCGAAGAAGCGCAGGAGATCGACGCTGCGCAGGATGGCTGCAGTGACGATGGTCGGCAGCAGCAGCGGCAGCGTGATGCGCTGGAAGGTCTTGAACGCAGATGCGCCATCGATCTGCGCGGCCTCGTAGACGCTCGGCGGCAGAGATTGCAGGCCGCCGAGCACGATCAGGGCGACGTACGGCGTCCACTGCCAGCTATCGATCAGCGCGACCGTCGGAATGACCCATGTCGGCGAGGCCAGCCAGTCCGACGGCGGCAGGCCGAACGATTGCAGGATGTAGTTGGCCGCGCCCAGCGACGGATCGAGGATCACAAGCCACATCATGCCGGCGACCACCGGCGGCATCATGAACGGCGAGATGAACAGCGATCGCACGATCCCAGGAAGGCGCTTGGCATGAAACAGCACCAACGCAAGCCAGACGCCGAAGACGAGTTGCAGCACCAGCGAGAGCACGAACAGCGCAATGGTGATCCACAACCCATGCCAGAACTCGACGTCGGACATCAGCTTCGTGTAATTGGCAAGGTCGGCAAAGGACTGCTTGCCGGTCGAAGAGAAGGTCTGGAAGCCGAGCCAGATCGTATAGACGACCGGAAATGCGATCATCGCGACCGTGAAGATCACGGCCGGCGCCGAGAGCGCCGCCATTTCCAGCTTCTGCCGGTCCTGCGTGAGTGTCGCAGCCGTGTCAGACATGTATTCCTGTCCTCGATCGAGTTAGGTGCCGGCCGGCGCGAAACCAGCCGGCACCGGGCGGTCAGTTCAGCGCGATCAGCGCGTCCAGCGCCTTGTCGGCGTCCGCGCAAGCCTGATCGACGGTCTTTTGCTTCAGGATCAAATCCTGCACCGCCTGACCAATGAACTCGCGCGATTGGGGATTGGCGACGATGGGATAGCCGACTTCGGACGAGCCCTTGGTGGCGAGCACGTCGAGTGCGGCCTGCCATTCCTTGCGCACTGGCTCCTCGTCGATCCACTTGCGATATTCGGGGTCCTTGGCGACGGACGGACGCGGCGGGGCAATACCCTGTAGGGCCATCTTCTTCTGCACCTCGGGGCTCGTTGCCCACTGCACGAAGTACCAGGCCGCATCAGGCTGCTTGCTGTGTGAGGACACCGCCATGCCCCAGCCGATCGTGGTCGGCACCTGGCCGGCCTCGCCGGCCGGGAACGGCAACAGGCCGGTGTCCTTCAGGCGCGCGCCGCCTTCCATCACCGTGCGCAGTTCATTGGAGGATTCGAACGCCATCGCCGCGCGGCCGCCGCGATACAGCGCCGAAATCTGCTGGAAGCTGTAGTTGACGACGCCGGGCGGTCCGAAGTCACGCAGCAGCCGGCTATAGGTGTCGAGCGCCTCCTTGCCCTTGGTCGAGCACAGGCTCGACTTGCCGCTCGCGATATACGCGCCGCCGATATTGTGCAGCATGTTGCTGAAGGTGTAGGCGATCGCAGGCTTGAGGCCACGCGAGACGAACGGCGTCACCGTGCTGTCGCAAGTCTTGATCTTCTCGGCGGCAGCCTCGACGTCCTTGATGGTCTTCGGCGCCTCGAGGCCGCACTTCTTGAAGATATCGGTGCGGTAATAGAAAATCGGGCCCTCGATGTTCATCGGCATGCTGGTCAGCTTGCCGCCGAACGTCGCGGCCTTCAGCAGGGCCTGGCTCAACCCCGCCGGATCGTAGTCCTTGGCGACCTCGTTCTTGGCCATCGCGGTGAGATCGCCGTACCAGCCGGCAGCGGCGAACTGCTCGCCTTCGCGCGAGGGCAGCGTCATGAACACATCGACCTCGTCGCTGTTCGCATTCATGACGGTGACCAGACGCTGGCGCATCTGCTGTTCCTGATAGCCGTCGACCTTCAGGGTCATGCCGGTCAGCTTCTCGAAATCGGCCTTATAGGTGAGCAGCGCCTGCGAAACCGGATTGTTGTTGGCGAGAAAGGTGACGGTCTTGCCCTTGAACTTCATCCAGTCGAATTCGGCCGCGCGCGCCTGCGCGCTCACGGCGGCAATCGCAAGAACGGGCAACGCGACGCTCGTCGCGAGCATCCTGGCCTTCATCGAACTCTCCTCCCGCTGGCCGCTTTATGCTGTCGGCGCTTTCTGAAAACGGTTACATCCTAAGCGCCATCTCACCTCTGTCAAGCGATAGACAATCTATCTTTTGTGCGGCAATATTGCAGATATTCTTCTTGCCGCGTTCACGATCCGGTATTGTAACGTTACATCATGAATCGACCGCCCGCCAAATTGACGAAGCAAGGCATCCGCGCCGTCGCGGCACGAGCCGGCGTGTCGACGGCATCGGTCTCGCGTGCGCTCAACAATCCCGATGCAGTGAGCCCGTCCCTGCGCGCACGCATTGCGCAGGCAATCGAAGCCGTCGGTTACATCCCGCATGCGCCGGCCCGCATTCTGTCATCGCGGCGATCGCGTACGCTTGGCGCGATCGTGCCGACGATCGACAACACGATGTTCGCGCGCGGCATCGCCTCACTGCAAAGATACCTGTCCTCGGTGGGCTACATGCTGTTTCTCACCACGAGCGGATACGATCTCGACGTCGAGCTGCAACAGGCCCGCAACTTGATCGGCCGCGGCGTCGATGGCCTCGTGCTGCGGGGCGACTGCCATCACGAGGGGTTGCGCAAGCTACTCGCGGACAATGCGGTGCCTTTCATCAATGTCGGGATCTATCAGCCCGACCGGCCCTACCCTTGCGTCGGCACGAACAACGAGGCCGCTGCCCATCGGGCGGCCGGGCATGTCATCGAGCTCGGCCATCGCCGGATCGGAATCGTTTCCGCCCTCCAGCGCAACAACGACCGCGCCGGCGCCCGCGTCGCCGGCTTTCGCCGCGCGCTCGCGGAGAACGGCCTGGAGCTGCCTCCGGAATGGCATGTCGAGGTGCCCTATACCTTGGACGACGCGCGCGAGGCGGCCCGCCATCTCCTCAACCTCAAGAATCGCCCGACGGCAGTGGTCTGCGGCAACGACGTCATTGCCTACGGCGTCCTGTTGGAAGCGGAGCGCAGCGGCTTTTCGGTGCCGCGTGATCTGTCGGTCGTCGGCTTCGACGACCTCGACTGGAGCCGCCATTTGCGACCGAGCCTGACGACGATCCACGTCCCGACCGACGAGACCTGGCAGCGTGCCGGAGAATATCTGGTGCGCAGCCTCGCCGGTGAGCAGACCATCATGCATCGTGAGATCGACTTCTCGCTGGTGGTCCGGGAATCGACGGCTCCGCCTCCCGCAATCCTGAAGTGAGATCCTCCGATGAGTACCAGCTTTTCTCTCACCTCCGGTTTTCATGCCGTCGTGATCGGCGGCGCCGGCGACATCGGCGCCGCGATCAGCAACCAGTTCTGCGACCTCGGGGCGACGGTGACCGCCACAGGCGTCAATGACGCCGATCTCGCACGCTCCCTGCTCAAGCCGCGCGCCGGACTTGCGCTCACGACTGTCGATGTCACGAGCGATCAAGCCGTCGCGTCACTCGCCGGGCGGCACGAACGCGTCGATGCGCTGATCAATTGCGCCGGCATCCTGGCACGGGACAAGGAATACGAAATCGAGACCTTCATGAAAGTGCTCGACGTCAATCTCACGGGCACTTTCCGAACCTGCATGGCGTTCCGCCCGCAGCTGGCGAAGATGAAGGGCTCGATCGTCAACATCGCCTCGATGAATGCAACCCTGGCCCTGCCGCGGATTCCGGCCTATTGCGCCAGCAAGGGCGGCGTCGTGATGCTGACCAAGGCGCTGGCCCTGGCGTGGGCCGAAGACGGCATCCGCGTCAACGCCGTCGCGCCCGGTTATGTCGAAACCGCGATCAATGCCGCCGGCCGTACCGACCGCGCCCATTATGAACGCATCGCCGACCGCACCGCGTTCAAGCGCTGGGGCCAGCCCGAGGACATCGCCGGTGCCGTCGCCTTTCTCTGCATGCCAGCCTCGCAATACGCGACCGGAACGGTGGTCGCGGTGGATGGCGGGTTTCTTGCGGGCTAGCGGCAGCTGTCACACGTTCGCAAGATGGCGCGGCTGCAGGTGCAGCCGCGCCATCTAGCTCAGCGGAAGTTGCCCTTGGTCTCGGGGATCACGACCGCGCCGATCAAATAGATCACGAACACGCCGACTGCAAAGTAAGCCAGCGACATCGGAATCTGTGCGGGGCTGCCGCTCACCAGCGAGACGAAGGTCGGCATCATTCCGCCCAGCGCAAAGCCGATATTCCAGGACAGGCCGGTGCCGCTGGCGCGAAGCGCCGTGGGGAACCGTTCGTTCAGGAAGATCAGCACCGGCGCATAACCGGCATTGCCGATGAAGGCGATGGCAAGCGCATAGAGCGTAATCTGCGTGGTGTCCTTGGTCGTGGCAAGATTCAGATAGCACAGCGGCAACAGCACCGCCGCCAGGACCCCGATCAGCAGGAACGTCTTCTTGCGGCCGATGAGATCGCTCAGCGCGCCGACCAGCACCGCGGCGAAGAACGCCGAGACGCTGGCGCCCATCAGGATCAGCGAGGAGGTCTGGTTCGGAACCGCGTTGATGACTTTCAGGAAGCTCGGCAGGTACCCCGAGGTCAGATAATAACCGGCGCCGCCGCCGAAGGTAATGAGCAGGTTGATCAGCAGGACGCCGCGATACTCGCGGGACAATACGTCCTTGACCGGCGCCTTCGAGACCTTTGCCTGCTTATTGCCCTGCTGGCGCTTGAGCTCCTTGAAGTACGGGGACTCTTCGAGGTTCCGGAAGATGAACCAGCCGAGCAGAGAGCTCAGCAGCCCTGAGAAGAACATGAAGCGCCAGCCCCACACGGCAAAGGCATCTCCGGGGAATACCGAGGACGTGATCAGGAAGATGAAGGACGCCAGCAGCGCGCCAATGCCGGCGCCGCCGCCGCCGACCAGGCCCGACATCGCCCCGCGCCAATGCGGCGGCACCGATTCCGTGCCGATCGTGTGGGTCGAGGCCACGACACCACCGACGAACACGCCTTGCACCAGGCGCAGGATCAGGAACACGATGGGAGCGATCACGCCGACCTGCGCGATGGTCGGCAGCAGGCCGAACGCGGCCGTGCTGATGCCGACGCCGATGATGGCGATCAGCATGGCCTGCTTGCGGCCGTGCACGTCGGCGTAGTGCCCGAACACCGCCGAACCGAGCGGCCGCATCAGCAGCGTAACGGCGAACGAACCGTAGACCGCGGCGAGCGACAGCGCCGCATTGCTCGACGGAAAGAACAGCGCGCCGACCACCGGCGCTACATAGAGCAGAATGAACAAGTCGAACAGGTCGAGTGCCCATCCGAGCACTGACGCGATGATCGCATTGACCATCTGGTTGTTATCCGTCGATGCCCGTGCACCGGCCACCGGCATATCCATCTCAGCCATCTTGTTTTACCCTCCCCGTTTGAATAGGGCCGCGGTCCGCGCCATTGCGAACCGCGGCAGCTTGTTGCGTCGCGTATCAACGGCCGACGAATTTCGGCGGACGCTTGGCGTTGAAGGCCTCGACGCCTTCCTTGAAGTCTTCCGACTGTCGCAGGCGGCTGTAGCAGTGCCCCTCGAGCTCGATGGCGATCGCGAGCGTCGAATCCTCGGTGTCGTTGAGCAGCTTCTTGGCGGTACGCTGCGCCAGCGGCGAGAAGCTGCGGAGCTCGTCGACAAGCTTGTCGGTCGCCTTCTCCAGTTCGGAATCGGGCACGCATTCGGTGGCGATGCCCCACTCCATCGCCTGCTTCGCCGAGATGCGCTTGGAGCGCATCACGATGTCCTTGGTGCGAGTGATGCCGACCATCTTCTGCAGCCGCGCCGACCCGCCGGAACCCGGGATCTGGCCGAGCTTCTGCTCGGGCAGCGCGTACTGCGTGGTCTCCGAGGCGATACGGAAGTCGCAAGCCAGCGACAGCTCGAAGCCAACGCCGAAACAATAGCCGCGATTGGCGACGATAACAGGCTTGGCGCAACGCGCCGGCGCGGCGATGTTCCAGGCGAGCTTGGAGACGTGCTCGGGGCTCGCTTCCATGAAGCCTCCGATGTTCCCGCCGCTCGAGAAATGCTCGCCCTCCCCGCGCAGCACGATGATGCGCACGCGCGGATCCTCGTCCAGAGTCTCGAAGGTCAGCCGGAGCTGGTCGCGCTGCGGCATCGCCACGACGTTGTAGGGCGGGCGTCCCAGGATGATGTCCGCGCGCTCATGCGCCTCATCGATCTCGACCTTGAACCCGTCGAGCTTGGCAAGCCGAGGATCGGCAAACGTATAGGGTGACGGCATTTTCGCTTCCTTCTGTTGATGCGTGACGATCAAGCGGCGTCCGATGGCGACCGACGCTCGGTCTCGTATTCTCCGGCGACGAGCAGGCGCCGCAGCAGCTTGCCGACCGGCGATTTTGGAATCGCGTCGACGAAGACGTAACGGCGCGGCCGCTTGAAGTTGGCGAGGCCCGAGGTGCGGCAAAACTGCTCCAGCTCGCTCTCGGAAACGTTGCGATTGCGCTTGACGAAGGCGGCGACGACCTTGCCCCATTTTTCGTCGGCGACACCGACCACGGCGACCTCGTCGACCCCGGGATGCAGCGACAGGCAGCTCTCGATCTCGACCGGAGAGACGTTCTCGCCGCCGGTGATGATCATGTCGTCGACGCGGCCCGTGACGAACAGGTCGCCATCGGGATCGACGAAGCCGGTATCGCCGGTGAAATACCAGCCTTCGCGCAACGATTTGGCGTCGGCCTCGGGGCGGCGCCAGTAGCCCTCAAAGGCTTCGTCGCCCGCGAGCGTGGCGATGATCTCGCCCTCCTCGCCGACCGCGGCAAGCTCCGCGACCGAACGCGCGCCGATGCGCACGACCTTGACGTGCTGGTTCAGCCCGGCCTTACCGGCGGAGCCGGGTTTTGCCGTAGCGTTCTGATCGATCGTGAAAGTGTAGATCTCGGAGCTGCCGTAATGATTGACGAACAGCTCCGGCCTGAAGGCCTCGTCCAGCTTCTTCAGCAGGCCGTCCGTCATCGAGGCGCCGGCAAAGCCGAGCTTGCGCACGCTGGAGACGTCGGTCCGGTCGAAGGCCTCGTGATGGACGAGATCGTGATAGAGCGTCGGCACCAGATAGAGATTGGTGATCCCTTCCCGCTGGATCAGCTCCAGCGCCTGGCGGCTGTCATAGCGCGGCAGGCAGATGAAGCTGCCGCCGATCAGCGACATCGCGAGCAACGAGCGGACGCCCATGGTGTGGTAGAGCGGCATCACGCCGAGCGTGCGCTCGCCGCGGCCGTAGAGATTTTGCGCGACATGGGCGATCGCCGCGGCACGCTCGGCGCGATGACGCCGCGGCACGCCCTTTGGCCGCGAGGTCGTGCCCGATGTGTAGAGCATGATCGACCAGGCATCAGAGCCGACGCACGGCTCGGCATCGGGCGCGCTGCCCCCGATCAGATCGGCGAAGCCGACCGCCTCGCCTGTGCCCGGATCGACCGACACGCGTAGCAGCCGGCCGGCGAGAGCCGAACCCTGCACCGCCTCAGCAGAAACATCCTGGTAGAAAACTGCGCGGCCCTCCGCGTTCTCGATGCAGAAGTCCAGCTCGTCGGCCTTGGCGCGCCAGTTGATCGGGGTGATTACGAGTCCTGCGAACTGGCAGGCCCAATGCAGCGTCGCGGCCTCCCAGCGGTTTTGCAGCAGCGTGACGACGTGGTCGCCGGGCTTGAGGCCCAGGCGGCCGAAGGATGCGACCAAAGCAGAGATCTTGTCGTACCATTGCAGGTAGGTCAGGCGGAGATCGCCGTCGACCAGCCCGATGGCGCGCGGATCGCGCGCGGCGCTGGCCATGAAGCTGCTGGCGAGATCAAGCATCTGACGTCTCTTTTTTCCATGAAGCGAGCTGGGCGGCGGCTTCGAGGGCCGCCTGGACGATCGGCGTGTAGCCCGTGCAGCGGCACAGATGCCCGCTGAGAAGATCGCGAATCTCCGCCTCGGTCGGCGCCGGGTTCCTGGCGAGATAATGATCGAGCGACATCAGGATGCCGGCCGTGCAGAAGCCGCACTGGAGCGCGTGGTGACGGCGGAAGGCCTGTTGCAGCACGCCGAGGCGATCGGCCGCGGGTGCAAGCCCTTCAACCGTCTTGATCTCGGAGCCGTCGACCTGCGCTGCAAGGGTGAGGCAGGAACGGGTCAGCATGCCGTCGACGACGACCGTGCAGGCGCCGCAGACGCCGTGCTCGCAGCCGACATGGGTGCCGGTGGCGCCCAGCTGGTGCCGCAGGAAATCAGACAGCAGCGTCCGAGGCTCGGCTTCCCCCGCGACGGGTTCGCCATTCAGCGAGACGTGGATGGGATGGCGGGCGTCGGATCTGAGACGGGTCATCGCAGAACCTCGCCGATCAGATCGCGGCCGATCATGCGCACGAGGTCGCGGCGATAGCGCGCGGTGGCATGAATGTCGTCGCGCGCACCGAGCTCGTAGGCTAACGCGTTGAGGGCATCGTCGAGCGCGCTGCCCTCGAGTCGCGGCCAGTCCCGCGCGGTCGGGACGTCCGCAACGCCACCGACCGCGAGGCGGACGCCGGATGGCGTCTTCATCGCGGCGCAGGCCACGATGGCAAAATCGCCGTGCCGGCGCGCGACCTCGCGGAACGCGAAGCGAGATCCATTGATGACCGGGAGCGAGATGCCCTCGATCAGCTCGTCGTCGTTGCGCGCCGTCAGCATCATGCCGGCGAAGAAATCTCTGGCCGTGACGCGGCGACGACGCCTGGCACTGCGCAAAAGCACCTCGCCGCCGAGCGCGACCAGCGCGAGCGGCATCTCGGCGCTGGGATCGGCATGCGCGAGCGAGCCGCAGATGGTGCCGCGGCTGCGGGTCTGCATGTGACCGACGCAGGGCAGCGCCAGCGCCACCAGCGGCAATGCCTCGGCCAGATCCGGCCAGGCCAGCAGATCGGCCTGGCGCACGCCGGCACCGATGACGACGGCATCGGATTTCCGCTCGATCTTGTGGAGCTCCCGGATCCGCATGATGTCGATCAGAAGCTTCGGCTTGGCGAGGCGCATATTGAGCATCGCCATCAGCGACTGTCCGCCGGCGAGCACACGGGCATCGCCGCCTTGTTGCGCCAGCCCGTCGAGGACCTCGCCGACGGCTTCGGCGCGGAGATAGTCGAATGCGGGCGGCTTCATCGGCGCCCCCCAAACCGGCCGGCGAATTTCGCCAGCGGGGCGAACAGCGAGAAGGCGCCCGAGGCGCCACCACCGCCGGCCTTGCGGGCCAGCGCTGCGAAGAACTGGCCGATGATCACCCGCGTCGCGCCGTCGAGCAGACGGCCGCCGATGCTTGCGATCTTGCCACCGATCGCGGCGTCATAGCTGTAGGTCAACTTCGTCCCGCCGCTGCCGTCGGGCGCGAGCGTGACGCGCCCCTCAGCGCTCCCGAAGCCGAGCGCGCCGGTGGCGCCGCCGCGCAAGGTGACCGCGCCCGGCGGATCGAGATCGAACAGCTCCACGTCGGCGCGATAGCGCCCGGTGACGGGGCCAATGCCGAGGGTGACGTCGGCGCGGAAATGCGTGTCGGTGATCTTGTCGACGCGCCGGCAGCCGGGAATGACCGATTGGAGCGTGGCGGGATCGAGCAGCATGGCCCAGACCTGCTCGGGCGTCCCCTTCACCGAGGCCTGCCCTTCGCCGCGAAGCCGCCGATCTGCATCGCGCGCAGGCGCCGCGGCCACGCCCCCCGCGGGAGGTGGCGGTTCGGCGCCGCGCACCAGCTCGGCAAGCCGCGCGGGCACCAGAGGCAGCGCGATGTCGGCAACTCCGAGCGCATCCGCGACCGCATTGGCGAGGCAGACCGGCGTCGACATGCAATTGCCCTCGCCGACGCCCTTTGCTCCGAGTGGAGTAAATGGCGACGGCGTCTCCATGTGGAAGATCTCGGGCTCGGGCACCTCGGTGGTGGTCGGCAGCAGATAGTCGGCCAGCGTTCCCGTCAGGAAACTGCCGTCCTCGGCATAGGCATATTCCTCGTAGAGCGCGGCACCGAGCGCCTGGGCGAAGCCGCCACGGATCTGGCCATTGACCATGCCGGGATGCAGGATGGTGCCGCAATCGTGCATGGTGACGTAGCGGTCGATCCGCGTCTGCAGGGTAATGCGGTCGATCTCGACGCCGCAGAAGTCGAAGATGAAGCCATGGCACAGCGAGGAGTTGATGCGGTCGTCCTCGCCGGGCGGCGTCAGCTCCGGCGGCGTCCAGAACACAGTCTCGCGGATGGACTGGCCGGCATCGTCAGGCAGCGAGCCCGGCGACCAATGGCTGAGCGCGGCGACACGCGAGAACGCGATCCGGTTTTCCGGATTGTGCCTGGAGGCAACGAAGCCCTTAGCAAAAACGATGTCCGCGGCTTCGACGTTCAACTGGCTGGCGGCGATGCGGGCGAGACGGCCGGCAATGCGCTCGGCTGCCAGTTTTGCCGTGCCGGCGACCGCGGCGGCGAAGCGGCTGGCATAATTTCCCGACGCGATCGACCAGGCATCCTTGGCGGTATCGATCTCGGTGTTGACGCGGATGTCCTTCGGCTCCAGGCCGAAGACGTCGGCGACCACCTGCGACAGCACGGTGCGATGGCCCTGCCCCTGCGGCACTGAAGCGACATGAACGGTGACGCTGCCGACTGGATCGAGGCCGACGGTCGCTGTCGCCTGCGCGCCGTTCTTCGGCCCGGCCTTGCGGCGCTCGGCCGCGGTCAGCACCGTTGTGATGTAGCCCATATTGGAGACGCTGGGCTCGACCACCGCCGTGAAGCCGATGCCGTAAAGCCGCCCCTCCGCCCGCGCCGCGTCGCGCCGCGCCTTCAATTCCGCCAGCCTGCCCTGCTCGACCGCGCGCGCGATCGCGTCCTGGTAATTGCCGGAATCGAGCAATGCGCCGGTCGCTGTACGATAGGGAAAAGCACCCGCCTCGATCAGATTGCGCTTGATGACATCGAGCGGATCGAGACCGAGCCCGATCGCGATCCGCTGCACCAGGCGTTCCAGCGCGAAATAGACCTGCGGCCCGCCGAAGCCGCGGTTGAGGCCGGTCGGTGTCTTGTTGGTGACGACGACGCGGTTGCGGATTCTGACGTGGTTGATGTCGTAGGCCCCCGTCATGTTGCCGTGCATGCGGTAGAGCGTGGCCGGCTCGGGTGCGCGCAGATGCGCGCCGCAATCCTCGACCTGGTCCCAGTCGAGCGCGAGAATCTTGCCGTCGGCCGCAACCGCCGCGGCCAATGTCGTCGCGCGGTTGGTCGCTGACACCGACGCGGTGAGATGCTCGAGCCGGTCCTCGATCCACTTCACCGGCCGCCCCGTGACGCGCGCCGCAGCCGCGATCAGAACGATGTACGGAAACACACCCTGCTTGACACCAAAGCTGCCGCCGGAATCCGGCGGCGTGCGCAGCCGCAGCCGATTGCCCGGCACTTTCAGTGCACGCGCAATCACGGTGTGGATGCTGAAGGGCCCCTGAAAATTCGCGAGAACCTCAAAGGCGTCCTCGCCGGCATCATGCGAGGCAACGACACCATAAGTCTCGATCGGTGTGCAGGAGTTGCGGGGATAGCGGATGTCGATGGAGAAGCGGTGCGGCGCATCCGCAAACGCCTTTTCAGGATCGCCGTAGCGAAACGCGCGGTCGCTGGCGAGATTGCCGGGAAAACCGTCGTGCAGGACCGGCGCACCCGGTGCCATCGCTCCGAGCGGATCGACTGTAGCCGCTCGAGGGCGATACTCGACATTGATGAGTTCGGCCGCATCTTCGGCGCGGGCACGATCAGTCGCCACGATCACGGCGACCGGTTCGCCGACATAGCGCACACGCTCGACTGCGATCGGCCAGCACTCGACCGGCGCCTTCACGCCGACGACGAGACTAGTGGTGACCGCCTTGATCTGCTCGCCAGTCAGGAGCGCTGCAACGCCCGGCAGCCGCCTGGCCGCTTCGGCGTCGATCGAAATAATATCGGCGTGGGCGTGCGGCGAGCGCAGGATCGTCGCATGCAGCGTGCCGGGCTGGACGCCGAGGTCGTCGATGAAACGGCCGCGGCCGCTGAGCAGCGCGGCATCCTCGACGCGCTCGATTGAACGCCCGACCCACGGCTTGTCACCGCTCTGATCAACCGAATTTGCGGACTTAACCGCAGCCTGCACCATGTCCCGGCATACCTCCCGACGCGTTCTCTGACGCGACGGCGACGTTTGTCAGGACAGGAGGCGCGAGGGCCATACCGCCCGCTCTCACGACTTACCAAATCGTCTCATTCGAGAGCGTGCAGCGCAATATCAGCCCGCAAGGATCAACCCGCGAGGCGGGAGACGTTGCGAAACTCGCGCGGGCTGACGCCGGCATGATCGCGGAAGAAGCGCGTGAAATGTGCCGGCTCCGGAAAACCAAAGCGCTCGCTGAGCTCGCCGAGCGCTGTGTCCTCGCGCATCACCGCGTCGAGCGCGCGCTCCATGCGGACGACGTTGAGGTAAAGCTTCGGCGAAACGCCGAGCGAGGTCTCGAACAGGCGGAAGAACTGCGCGCGCGACAGGCCCGCGCCCTTCACGAACTGGTCGACGTTGGCATAGGAATCGTTCACGCGCATCGCGTCCATCGCGCGGCGGATCCGCCAGTCGCAGCTCACCGCGCCCATGCCGCGGATCGAGGTCGGAAAGCTGCGCCAGGGCGTGAAACGCTCGATCACCGCAATCATGAGGTCAGAAAGGGTCTGCTCGTGGGTTCGCACCGCGTCGGGATTCGCCATCATTTCGGCCGCAAGATGCAGCGTGAGCTGGCGAATGCGCGGCGAGACTTCGCCCGAGGGACGCTCGAAAAAGCCCGGCGCGCCGCTCGCGGCCCATCCGCGCCGGAACTCCTTCAGCCACTCCGGCTCGATATAGAGCGCCATGATGAGCGTGCGCGGGCGATTGACGTCATGCACATAGGCATGCGGCTTCCAGCCGTCGACCAGAACGGCGGCCGTGTCCGTGAGCGGCGTGACCTGGTCGCCGACCAGGAACTGGGTGTCGGAGCCCTCGACCTTGAGCAGGACGTGGCAGTGATGATGGGCGTGGCGGACCAGCGAACGATCCATGTCGAGCAGAGCGACCCTGCCGAAAGCGCCATGAGCGATGCGCAGGGCCGTCGACATAAGTTTCTTCCTCCCGGCGTTGCGCCGCAAAATGGTTGCCTTGCTGGTGCGGCACTATAGGCCGCCCTTGCTACATATTCCAACGGCGCAAACGGACGCAAGCCGCTTCCGGCGGTAACCCGCTCACATCCGCGCCTCCGCAAGAAGGCGCGCGACCGCAGCGCCCGGATCGGCCTGCAAGGCTGCCGTCAGGTCGACGTCCTCCTCGCCCTTGACGCGGATGCGCTTGAAGGCGAGCTCGGACGCGCTGACCGGCGCTGTCGCATCGAGGCCCATCTTGGCGCCGATACCGTCATCCGTGGTCGGATCGAGTTTCGAGCCGAGCGCGCCGGCGACGACCATGAGATCGCGGTCGGCCTGGAAGCGCGTCGCCACCGCCCATTCGATCTCCTCGGAGGAAGAGATATCGACGTCCTTGTCGACCACAACCACCTGCTTGATGTCGTAATGCGCGCCGAAAGCGCACATCATGACGTTCTTCGGCTCGCCCTCATTGGTCTTGTCCATCTTGATCGCGAGATGATAGCGGCAGGTGCCGCCGCGCGTGAGGCGAACATCCAGCACGGTCGGGAAGCTGCGGCGCAGATGCTGGAGCAGCGTCGCTTCGCGCGGCACGCCGCCGAGTATCAGGTGCTCGAAACCGCCGCCGACGATGGTGTGGAAGATCGGCTTGGCGCGATGCGTGATGGCATCGACTTCGATCACCTCGCGATTGGCGCGCGGGCCGTAATATTGCGGGAATTCACCGAACGGGCCCTCCGGCTCGCGCACGCCTTGCAGGATCCGTCCTTCAATCACGATCTCCGCATGGGCGGGAACGCGAACCGAAATGGTGCGACATTTGACGACGTCCACGGGCGAGCCGAGCAGCGCGCCCGCAATCGCCATCTCGTCCTCGTCCAGCGCGGCAATCGCCTGCGAAGCCAGCAGCAGCGCCGGATGCGCGCCGATGACGATGGCGATCTCCAGTGCCTGGCCCAGTTCTTCCGCGATGCGATAGTAAGAGAACGTGTGCCGCGGCAGCAGCAGAACGCCGATACGATTCTTGCTGCTGACCTGACAACGGTGAATCGAAACGTTCTGAACGCCGGTCTTCGGATTGCGCGCGATCAACAGGCCGGCCGTGATATAGGGACCGCTATCGCGTTCATTGTGCTTCGGCACCGGAAGTTGTCGGAGCAGGTCGACGTCGTCGTGAACGACCTCCTGCACTGGACCGTCCGGAACCTCGCGGGTCGGCAGTGGATTGCTTGCGGCGGCAAGGAATCGCGGCAGCAACTGGTCCTCGGTGACGCCGATGGAATCGGCGACCCAGTCACGACCGGCAAACAGGTTGGCGATGACGGGAATCTCGTGCCCATCGGGACGCGGGAACAGCACCGCGCTGTCGCGCTCCAGCCGCTTCGCGATGGCGGCGAGCTCATCGATCAGCGCAATACCCTCGCGGGCAATCGCGAGCTTGCCGCGCTCGGCGAGGTAAGCGAGCCAGGCACGCAGATCGGCCGGTGCGTTCGTGCTCTTCGCCGAATTTTGCCTCGCCGAATTTTGCATTCGCATATGACGTATCTCTCCTCGGGCGTTCGGGTCAGGGCGCGATCTTGCGCAGCGACGGCGAGCGGCGCTTGAGCGCTTCGTCCTCGCCCCAGCGGCGCACCACGCCGATATCGATATCGAAGAGGTCGAGCACCCGGCCGACGGTGTGCTCGACCATGTCTTCGAGATTCTCGGGTTTTGCGTAGAAGGCGGGCACAGGTGGCGCGATGATCGCGCCCATCTCTGATAGCGCCGTCATCGTCCTGAGATGCCCGGTGTGCAGCGGGGTCTCGCGCACCATCAGCACCAGGCGCCGGCGCTCCTTGAGCACAACATCGGCGGCGCGGGTCAAAAGCGTCGTGGTGACGCCCGAGGCGATCTCGGACATCGAGCGCATCGAGCACGGCGCCACAATCATGCCCGCGGTACGGAACGAGCCGCTCGAGATTGCCGAAGCCATGTCGTCGATCGCATGGCTGACATTGGCGAGCTCCCTCACCTCCGCGATCTTCAGGTCGGTCTCGTAGGCAAAGGTCTGCTCGGCCGTCTTCGACATCACCAGGTGAGTCTCGACGCCGGCATTGCGCAGGAGTTGCAGCAGGCGCACGCCATAGGTGACGCCCGAGGCGCCGGAAATGCCGATGATCATCCGCGTGGGCGCTGCGTGCTGCATATGTCTGATTTCGCTCCCGTGGCCACGTACCCTCGAGGTCTCGTAGCCGGTCGCAAAACTAGGCAATCTCGGCCATCACAACAAATAATGATTGATTATATCATTCATCATCGAAGATGATGGCCCGCGAACGAGTTGGCGAACGAAGGACTGGCCCCGTGGAACTCAGGCAGATGCAGTATTTCCTGTGCCTGGCCGATGAAAAGAACGTCACGCGGGCCGCGCGCCGGCTCAACATCGTGCAGCCGGCGCTCAGCATGCAGATCGCCAAGCTCGAGGCCGAGCTCGGCCAAAGGCTGTTCGACCGCAGCGTCCAGGGCATGACGCTGACCAGCGCCGGCGAGGCGCTGGTGCGGCTGACGGCGCCGATCGTGCGCGATGCGGAGTATGCGCGCCAGGAGATGGCCCAGATCGGCGGGCGGATTTCAGGCCGCGTCGCGGTAGGCCTCATCACCTCCGTTGCGCAGAGCACGATGGCGAGCTCGTCAGCGACTGTCGCGCGCCGCTATCCCGAGATCATCCTCTCCGCGTGCGAAGGCTACACCGAGACGCTGGTCGACTGGGTCAACAGCGGCCAACTCGATTTCGCGCTGATCAACGTGCCGCGCCGAAGGACGCCGCTCGCCGCGCATCACATCATGGACGAGGAGATGGTGTTCGCCTGCCGCAAGGACGGCCCGATCCGGCCGCCGGCCAAGCTGCGCTTCGACCACATCGCGAATTTCGATCTGGTGCTACCCTCGAAGCGCCACGGCCTGCGGCTGATCCTGGACGAGCGCGCCGCAGCCCTCGGCATCGACCTGCGGCCGCGCCTGGAGCTCGACACCCTGCCCGCCCTCTGCGACGTGATCGCGACCACCGATTTCGCGACCGTGCTGCCGACCATCGCGCTCCGGCAGTCGCTGGCAAGCGGGACCATTCGAGCCCACCGTTTCGACGCGCAACGGATCGTTCGCTCCATCGCCTGGGTGCATCACCCGCGGCGAGCGGTCTCGGTTGCGGCCAAGGCCGTGCTGGACGTCATCAGCCACGATCTGGCGCAGGCCGCGGCGGTGGCAAAGCAGTTGGCTGAACCTGGCTCCGGCGGCGCAGCCTCGTCATCCCGCAAACAACGTCGCAAGACCGGGAAGACGATTTCCTGAATCCCGAACGCTCATTTGGACAAGATGTCGCGCCTCTTTGCAAAATGAGACGGGTTGGTAAGTTTCGAGACGAGCCGGCATGACGGTCACGTCAAGCCGCTAACTACGGTCCAGGCGCAGAAAATCGCGGCCTGGCGCTCCTCCGGACAACTCCTGTCACGGACGCTCCCAAGGCTCGCAGAACAAGACGCGGTCGGGAGATTCAGTCCGAGATGGCAAGGTTCGGTCACAGCAGGATCGCGGACGACACAGCGCCGCACGTTGAAGGATTTCACCCTGACCGCAGGTCTTTGCTCTCGCTCGGCCTGGGCGCGGCTCTCTCCGCCACCGGGCTGCGTCCCGCGCAAGCCCAAGACTACCCCGCGCGTCCGATCCAGGTGCTCGTGCCCTTCGCCGGCGGCAGCGCCAGCGACGTCATCACGCGCATCCTGCTCAACCGCATGTCGACGTCACTGGGGCAGGCCTTCGTAGTCGACAACCGCCCTGGCGCCGGCGGCAATATCGGTACCGCGGCCGCTGCACATGCCGCCCCGGACGGCTACACGTTGCTGATGAGCACCTCCGGCCCACTGGCCGCGAACCGATCATTGTACAAGGAGCTGCCCTACGATCCGCTGAAGGATTTCGCCCCGATCGGACTGTTCGCCACGTTGCCGAATGTCATCGTAATCAATTCGAGGCTGCCGCCGAAATCCCTGCACGAGCTGATCGAGTACACCAAGGCCCGCCCCCGGGAGCTGAACTACGGGACGGTCGGAGTCGGCTCGTCGCAGCACCTCGCGGCTGCCTATTTCGAGCAGCTCACGGGCACCGAGATCACCCACGTTCCTTACCGCAACATCGCTGCTTACACGCCGGACTTCATCGCGGGCCAGGTCCCGCTCGGCTTCCAGCTCTTGCCGAATGTCATCGGTCTGATCAGGAGCGGCGATGCGCGTCCGCTCGCGGTCGCCAGCGACAAGCGCATGACGGCGCTGCCGGACGTGCCGACCGCGGCCGAGGCTGGCCTGAAGGATTACGAGAGCGCGGCGTGGCTTGCCCTGCTCGCGCCCGCGGGCACCGGCACCGCCGTTATCGACAAGCTCTATGCCGCCATGATCGAAGCCATGAACGATCCGAAGGTGCGCACCCTCCTGGTGGAGCAGGGCGCCGAGCCCCTGGTGATGGCCCCCCAAGGTCTGAAGGATTTCATGACCGCGGAAACCACAAAATTGGCCGGGATCATCAAGAAGATCGGCATCGAGCCGATGTGACTGCCAGCTTTTGGGTAATCAGCCTCTTCCGCGTGATCCGCCACCCGCGCCCTGCTCACCCAAGCCTCGCTCGCCGACCGGCTCGCGCATGGCTCAACGCAGCGGCGCTGGCGGTATGAGCTCGCGTTACGGCAGATTGTCCCGCAGAAAAATGTCGATGCGGATGCGTTCTTGGTCGGGGCTGATTGGCTCGCCCGAACAGTGCGCGAGCAGAACGCGTGCCGCAGAGCGCGCCTCGTGCCCGGGATCCTGATTGATCACGGCATCGAGCGTGCCGCGAACCAGGAAACGCCGTGTGTATTGGGTCAGCTCATGGGTGATCCAGACCACCTCGCGAGCGCGGCCCGAGGCCTCGAGCGCATCGGCGATGCCGCGGTTTCCGGCGCCGCAGCAGTATATGCCGCGAAGATCGGCATGGCGCGCGAGCAGCGCGGCCGTAAGCTCCCGCGTGCGATCGCTGTCGTCGCGGCCCTCGATGACCGGTAGCTGGGGCAGGTTCGGATACTCGCTGGACAGGATTTGGTGGAAACCGAACTGCCGTTCAGTGTGATCGCGCAGCGACAGCGACCCCGCGATCACCGCGACCGTCCCCTCGCGCCCAGCAAGGAAGCGCCCCATCAGCGTTGCGGCGGTGCGGCCTGCGGCCGGATTGTCGATGCCGACATAATGCAGGCGGCGCGAGCTTGGCGCGTCCGACACGAGGGTCACCACGGCGACCCCGCGTCCGACGAGCTCGTCGATCGCGGCCCGAACCCTGGGATGATCGAGCGCGATGACGGCGACGCCCTGGTAGGCCGGCGACAGGGTTTCCAGCGCGCCGGCGAGCACATCCGGATCGAACACGTCGACACGGAGAATGTCGATGAAGCCGCGCTGGCCGGCGAGCCAGTCCGCGGTGCGCTGGACCTGCTCGCTCAGATTGGTCATGAAGCTGTTGCTGCCGGTCGGCAGCACGAAGGCGAAGCGGAACGTCTGCCCGCGGGCGAGCCGCGCGGCCGCGACGTCGGCGCGATAGCCGAGTTTTGCCACCGCGGCCTCGACACGCGCAACGGTCTTGGCGCGCACGCCCTCGCGCCGGTTGACGACGCGATCGACGGTCGCAAGCGAAACGCCGGCCGCACGTGCGACGTCCTCGAGCGTGGCACGAATCGCCGGCTGCGTCGCCCCTCCCGTCATTCGCGCGCCGCCCACAGCATGCCGCGGGTCATCAGTGTCCGGATCTCCGGCACGTCGAGCTCGTAGGCACGGTGGCCGAGCGAGGAATAGAACACCCTGCCCGCGCCGTAGCGCTTCTTCCAGACCACGGGCACCACCACGCCCTCGATCCACGGCGCGTGCTCGCCGGTGAAGGTCGTCGTCGCCAGCACCTCGTTGGCGGGGTCGACATGCATGTAATATTGCTCGGAACGATGTTCGAAACTGTTCAGGCCCTTCATGATGGGGTCATCCGGCTTCGTCAAGTCGACCTTGTAGTCGATGATGTTGCCGGGATGGGCCACCCACTGCCCGCCGCACATGAATTGGTAGTCGACGGAATCGCGGAACGCATCGCACATGCCGCCATGATGGCCGGCGAGCCCGACGCCGCTCCGCACTGCGGCGCAGAGATTGAGCGCTTCCGCCTTCTCGATCTTCGACATCGTGTAGATCGGGATGATCAGCGACATGTCGTGGATCGCAGGATCGGCGAATGCCGCCGTCGTCGTCTCGATCCGCACCTCGAAGCCTTCCGCTCTCAGCCAGCCGCGAATCATCGAGGCGCAGAGATCCGGATCGTGTCCCGGCCAGCCGCCCCATACAATCATTGCCTTGCGCATGGTCATTCCCTCAATCGATCTGACCCGTTTCACGTCCCGCCGGCAGCATCGCCGGCCGCTCGACGCTGCTCTCGATCTTGACGCGCCGCCCTTCATCGGCGGAGGTCTGGAACGCCTCCATCACCTCTAGCACGTGAAACGCAAGCGCACCGCTGGCGCGGTGCGGACGGTTGTTCAGGATCGCGGATGCCATGTCGGCGACCCCAATGGAGCGGAACTCACCCTCGACATGGCCGTGCGTCAACGGCATCGTTTCCCATTCGCCGCCGGTCCTGGCGAGGTGCACCTCGCCGCCGAAACGGTTCGGGTCCGGCACCTGCATGCTGCCCTTGTCGCCATAGATCTCGATCGGCGCATGCCGGTGCTTCGGTACATCGAAGCTCATCGCGATCGAGATGACTGCTCCGCTCTCGAATTCAAGCGTACCCGCGACATGGGTCGAAACCTCGACCGGGATCAGCGTGCCGTTCATCGGCTGGCTGGTGACCAAGCGCTCCGATTTCGGCCTCGCGGTCGAGCCCATCACGCTAGCGACCGGGCCGAGCAACTGCACGAGATCGGTGATGTAGTACGGCCCCATGTCGAGCATCGGCCCGCCGCCGCGCAAGTAATAGAAGCCCGGCGCCGGGTGCCAGCGCTCATGGCCGGGGCAGCCGAAGAAGGCGCTGCCCGCCACCGGCGTGCCGATCGCGCCGTCGTCGATCAGCTTGCGGGCGGTCTGGTGCCCGCCTCCGAGGAAAGTGTCGGGCGCGCAGCCGACGCGCAGGTTCTTCTGTGCGGCGAGATCGATCACCTTGCGGGCTTCGGCGGCGTTGATGCCGAGCGGCTTCTCGGAATGGACATGCTTTCCGGCATTCAGCACCGCCAGACTGACGTCGGTGTGGGCCAGCGGCACCGTGAGATTGACGACGACCTCGACGTCATCGCGTCTGAGCAATTGATCGACCCGCATCGCCGGCAGCCCGAAAGCGGCACCCTGCCGCTCCGCGACTTCACTGCGCATATCGGCGAGCGCCCTGACCTCCATGACCGGGAAGCGTTGCGCCGCCTTGAGATAGGCGGTGCTGATGACACCGCAGCCGATGATTCCAATTCCGACTTTTCTCATTGTGGTCTCCGTAAGGTCCGTTCATCCCTTGACCGCACCTGCCGTGAGGCCGGCAACGATGTGCTTCTGCGCCAGAAGGAAGAGAATGATCGTCGGCAGGATGGTCAACGTGATGAAGGCCAGGATCAGGTGCCATTCGGACGAATACTCGCCCTGATAGACCATGATGCCGAGCGGCCAGGGGTAGAGCGCATCCGTGTTGAGCATCACCAGCGGCAACAGATAGGCGTTCCAGCTATTGACAAAGGTGATGGTCCCGACGGTCGCCAGGATCGGCCGCGACAGCGGCAACGTCACATAGCGGAAGAACTTGATGTAGCTGCAGCCGTCGACCAGCGCAGCCTCGAGCAGTTCATAGGGAATGTCCTTGAAGAAACGCCGGAGCAGCAGCACGCTCATCGCGAGGCTGAAGGCCACCTGCGGCAACGCAACGCCGAAATAGGTATCGAGCAGCCCGAGATCGCGCACCTTGATGAACAACGGAAGCACCGCGGTCGCCGCCGGAAACAGCAGGCCGAGCGTGAGATAGCTCAGCAGCATCGAGCTGCCGTAGAACCTGACATGGGCAAAGGTGAACGCCGCCATCGAGGCCGTGATCAGGGTCAACACCACCGCGAGCGACGATATGATCAGCGAATTGCGCAGGAGCTGCCAGTAGCGCGCGGAGAACAGGATGTCGGAATAATTCTGCCACTCCCAGTGACGCGGCAAACCGAACGGGTTGACACGCAATTCGCCGAGCGATTTGAAGCCGCCGAGCAACGTCGCGAGCAGCGGCACCAGCACGAAGATGGCCACGATGGCGAGGAACACCGCCTTGAACAGCACGGCGGGATCGACCGGCGTACGAGAGATCTTCGCACTACTCATCGCGCATGAACCAACGCTTGTAGGTAAAGGCAAATGTCACGCAGATCGCGAACAGGATGACGCCGATGGCGCTGCCATAGCCGACCCGCATGCGAGAGATGCCGTTGTTGTAGAGGAAGCTCACCATCGTGTTCGAGGAGTCCGCAGGCCCCCCGCGTGTCAGCGGCATGACGAGGTCGAACAGCTGCAGCGAGCCGACAATGGCGAAAAACACCGAGAGGCGAATCGTCGGATAGAGCAAGGGAATGACGACATGGCGCAGGGCTTGCAGCCGCGTCGCACCGTCGATGCGCGCCGCCTCGATCAGGCTCTTGTCGAGGCTCTGGAGCGCCGCGATGAACAGCATCATGTGGAAGCCAAAATACTTCCACACGATCACGATCAGCACGGCCAGCATCGACGTGTCGGTCGAGGCCAGCAGGTGCGGCGGCTCGGCGCCGAAACTGCGCCAGATCGAGGCGACGAGGCCGTAGTCACCGTCATAGACGAAGCTGAAGATCAGCCCGGTCGCGATCTCGGCCAGGATATAGGGCATGAAGAACAGCATGCGCAGCGCCACCGACCCGCGAAAGCGTTCGGCGAGCATCAAGGCCAGCGTCAGCGCGAGCGGCAGCTGGACCGCGAGCGAGACCGCAATAATCAGCCCATTGTTGCGCAGCGCGAGCCAGAAGGCGCGCGTCTCCAGCACGAAGCGGTAATTGTCGAAGCCGATCCAGTTGGTCGGCCTGCCGAACCCGTTCCAGTTGAAGGCCGAATACCAGGCGGCCTCGCCGATCGGCAGCACCACGAACAGCGTGAACAATAACAGCGCCGGCGGCAGGAACAGGATCAGGACCGTGAAGCGGCCGTCCCAGGCCGGGCCGCGGACCGCGAGCGAAGAGAACGGTGTCTCCGCAACGCCTATCGCGGGCGAATTCGCGATACGCCGCGCCACCGTCAGTTGCCCTGCTTCCACGCCGCCTCGATCGCCTTCGCCGCATTCTGCGGGCTCATGCTGCCACCGGCGATCTCCGCGGTGACGTCGTTGACGACGCGGCCGACCGACGGACCAAGGCTCTGATCATAGAAGTTCTGGTGGTAGTTCGACTTCGCCAGATTGGTCGCGATCAGCTTCATGAAGGCATTGTTGAGACCAGCGTCCGCGCCCTGCACCACCGGGATGATGAAGTTACCCGCCGCAAGTCGCGTCTGCACGTCCTTCGAGACGAAGTACTTCAGGAAATCGACCGCCTCCTTCGGCGAGCCTTTCGTGACCAGCCAGCCGGTGATGCCGCCGAGCGTGTCGGTGGGCGCGCCCTTGCCGCCTGATACCACCGGGAAGTCGAACCAGCAGATCTTGTCTTCGCTCAATCCGACCTTGTCGGCGGCGAGAGCGCGCTGCAAATGATAGACCGTGCTGATCGCGAGCGTCATCGCCGCCTTGCCGTCGCCGAAATAGCCGACGGCCTGCGGATTCTTGAAACCAAGGAAGCCATTCTGAAACGGCTGGAGATCGACGAGTTGCTTGAACAGCTCGCCGGACTTCTGGAAGGTCTCGCCGGCGAAGCCGCTGTCCTCGCCGCGCAATGCAGCGTCGAATGCCGGCTTGCCGCCGATGCGCACCGCAAGATGGGTCCAGTAGAAGTGCAACGGCCATTTGTCGGCGCCGCCGACCACGATCGGGGTCACGCCGGCGGCCTTCAGCGTCTTCACCGCCGCAAGCAGATCGTCCCAGCTCTTGATCCCGGCAGGATCGACTTTCGCCTTGGCCATCAGCTCCTTGTTGCAGAGGAAGCCGACCTGCGACAGCGCGGTCGGCAGACCATAAACGCGGCCGTTAGCGGTGAACGCGGCGAGCGCGGCCGGGGTGAGACTGTCGCTGTATCCCTTCACCTGTTCGGTGATGTCGTCGAGAACGCCTGCCTCGATCTGGGTCTTCAGGACGCCGCCGGCCCAGCTGTAGATGATGTTCGGCCGGTCCTTGGATTGCAGGATGGTCGGCAGCTTGGCCTTGTAGGCTTCGTTCTCGAGAAACTGCATCTCGACCTTGACGCCAGGATGGGAGGCCTCATAGGCGCGCGCGACCTCCTCCCAGATTTTCACCTGGGCCGGATTTGCCTCGATGTGCAGCCACTTTACGATCGTGTCGGCTGCGGCGGCGTCGGCCAAAAGCATGCATGCGGCAGCGGCGAGTCCCAGCTTCCTGAGCAGTCTCATCACATCTCCTCCCGACCGGATCTTATTCTTTGCCGCGATCCTGCTCCCGATTTTTGAGGTACGCAACTAAAATTCTGATCTACGCACCTCACGCGGGACGTGGCTGAAGCCTGCGGATGGGCTGCATGGCAACCGTGCTTCGTTCAGGCTTAGCTGGCGAGCCCCTCGGGGCCTGAGCGTCAACCTTCTGAACTCGTCGTATCGATCGACGGCAAATTCCGAAGCGCTGCCGCCGACGAAAACGGAATGCGCCAGAGATATCCATGCCTGCGGCGAACGAGGCGTGATCGCTGGATCTCAGCCGCTCGCGGCCGGCAAGCCCGGCGTCTGCTGCGGCATGCCGGCGCGGTCGACGAGCACATCCGTGAGTCCCGCCCCCAGCCACATGCCGCCGAGCACGAGCCAGGCGGTGAGTGCGAATACGGAGGCACCGGTCACGCCAGCGCCGACCGCGCAGCCGCCGGCGAGCATCGCACCGAACCCCATCAGCACCGCGCCGAACAGGTAGCGCCGCATGCCGAGCCCGTCCGAGAACCCCTCGAGCTTCAGTTCATGTGCACGCGCCGCGGCCAGAAACGAGCCGAGGAATACGCCGGGAACGATGCCGAGGTCGAAGCCGAGCCGGAGCTGCGCGCTGTTGAGCACCAGCATCAGCAACTCGGCCGAAGGCCCGCTGAAGGTGAGGCTCTTCAGCGTCACCGGCGCGAAGGAAGCCTGCGACAGCTGGTAGGTGAAGAGCCAGCCGGCGACGACGGCCGTTCCGGTTGCGAGCGCGGCAAGGATCAGCCGGCGCGGCAACCGGCTGCGAAAGGCGAAGGCCAGCCCGGCAATCAGCCACAAACCTCCGAATGCTAGCTTCTCGGGCGTGCCGGCACCGAACATGGCCATGATGTCGCGCGACGGACCGCCATCGACCAGCCACAGGTTGGTCACCCATTCACGGGCGGGCGACAGCAGGCCGCGATAGGAGGCTTGCGCGGTCACGGCAAACACCAGCCCCGACAACAAGGCCCGGAGGTTTCCGTTCGCCGAGAGCACCAGCAGCCGGCTGGCGCAACCCCGCGCCAGGATCATCCCGCAACCGAACATCACGCCGCCGAGGAGAGCGCCGGAGATACTGCCCTGCTGCGCGAGCTGGCGCGCCTCGGATATTTCGAGCCAGCCGAGCGCGACAAAACCTTGCGTGCCGACCAGCGCCGCGGCAAAGGTCAGCAGCCAGACCGCAAGGCGCGGGCCGCCCTCGCCGCGGGAGAATTCGACCGCCGCGGCACGCAGGCAGAAGCGGCTGCGCTGCGCGAAGAACCCGAACAGACCTCCGACCACGAGGCCGCCGAACCATGACAGCGAATCTTCACCCAAGAGATCGATGATCAGCGTCAGCACGTCCGCCTCGGTTGGTCCTGCGAGCATGCAATTCTAGCGATCGCGTCGTCGCGTCCCATGAGCCAGATCAAGGCTCGACGTCTCAGGATGCCGGAGCGGAGCGGCCTCATGGCCGTAGATAAGCATATCCCTGCTGTTGCAGCTCGACGAGCCGCACCACGCCGCCCTTCTCGGCCACCACGAAGCCGGGCGTGAGATCGTCCAGCTTGACGCCCTGCGCCTTCATCGTATTGGCGCAGGCATCGAAGCCGACGCCGGCATCGACGAGCTTCGTCATCATCGCAACGGTGTGGTCCTGCGCCGCCAGCGCGTGGAAAGCACGCAGCGCCGGCCCGTGCACGACCAGCCTGATGTCGGCCTTGCCGGATCCGCCAACGCCGTCGACATGGTTCTGCAGATTGCCCAGAACGAAGACGACACGATCGGCATCGGCGAGATGATAGACGACGCGCTGCCGCGCGGGCGTTTCCGTCGCCGCGGACGCCTGGCGCACCGCGAACGCACCAAATAGCCCGGCAAGGCTCGCGCGAAGCATGGATCGACGCTGCATGGTCCCCCTCCTATCGTGCCTGCTTGATGAACTCGGCGATTCGATCGGCGACGTCTTCCGCGAACAGGTCGCGGAAGAAATGATCGGCATCCTCGATCTTGTCGAGTTGCACTCTGCCCCCGCTCGAACCGGCAAGCGAATTGAAGGCCCCTGCTACATCGGGCACAACGCTATCCTTGGTGGCGGCGAGCACCAGCACCGGCAGCTTCACGCGCGCTACGAGCGCGGCCGTGTCCTGGCCGGCATCGGGACCGTAGAATGACGCAAAGGTCCGCGCGGTAACCACGGCATTGCGGCAATAGACGAAGCCCGGCACGTCCATCCACTCCCCGCCGCGGCCGGCCGCAACCGCTTTGGTCGCCAGCTCCAGAAACGGTTCGAGCGGCTTGCCATAGGTCTTGGCGTAGGAGGCGCGCAGATCAGCCTCGGCCTTCGCGGTCACCGGCGCCAGCAACACCCCACCCGCCACCGGCGCGGCTTCGCTTGCAACGAGATACCGTGCGACCTGGTTGCCGCCGCGCGAATGGCCGAACGCGAAGACGAGCCGGGACATGCCCCTCGCCCGCGTGACCCAGGCGCTGATCTCCGCAACTGCATCCTCAACGACATAGTCATGCCGCGCGGTACAGTCGTACATGCCTTTGCGGCGATCGAGCCCCAGCGACAGCGTATGGGCGAGCGAAGCGATGCCGCGCTGCTCAAGCGCCTTGGCAACGCCCTGAATGACCTCCATGTCCTTGTGCGCGAGCGTGCCGTGGGTCATTACGACAAGCGGCGTATCGGGTTTCGTCGAGGCTGGCGTGCGCAGTGTCGCGAGCGTGGTGCGGCCGTCGACCGACAACTCGAGCTCCTGCTCGGCCGCATATGCGGACCCTGCGAACGCGAGCAAGACTGTCAGTCCTATCAACCATCGCATCAGCAGCTTTCTCCTCAGGGCCGGATAATCGTCCAGTTTTTCTCCGCCAAATCCATCAGCGCGGCAACCCCAACCTGCGTGACGCTGACGCCATCGATCAGCGGCGGCCGCTTGTCCTCCTTCGCCGCCAGCGTCTCCAGCGTGTTGCCGCAGGCGATGAAGCTCACATTCGGCATCGATTTCAGGAAATTCCCCAGGCGCTCCTTCACCGGCGAGCGGTCCGCGAGCAGCATGTCGAGGCCGCCGTTGAAAGCGACCACAGCGACTTCGACGTCCTCGCCCTGTCCGGAATAATGCCGCGAGACGTTGGCCGCGACATCGAGCACGGCACGCATCTTGACCGGGTCGTCGTCGCTGATCTGCAGCGCGAGCCTGTGAAATTCGGCCGCCTGGGCCGCGGCCGGACGGATTGCGATGAGCGAGCCAACAGCGAGAGCCGCATGCAGCAGCGCGCGGCGGTTCGCCCGGCCGTGTATCACTCCACGCCCCGCGACTTCTTCTCCTTGCCGTCCTCGGGCGTCACGTCGATAGCGGCAGCGCGCCCGATAATCTTCACCGGGGCGACGCAGTTATTCATGCAGGGGTCTTTCTGCCAGAACGACTTCTCGGTGGTGGCGCGGTCGTCCATCACGAACCCCTGCTCGTTCGGCATCTTGATCGTCGCAAGGGTCTTCTTGTTCAGCTCGAAGTTTTGATCGGTGACGACGTCGTTCAGATAGAGGACGTAAGCGACCAGCGCATAATATTCATCGACGGACAGGGATCCCGTATTGCCGTAAGGCATGGCGTGACGGACGTAGTCGAACACGGTGGATGCGTAGGGCCAGTATGAGCCCACGGTCTTGACCGGATTGTCCGACGTCAGTGAGCCCTTGCCGCCGGCCAGCACCGGCCAGCGGCCGTTCCCCTCGCCGAACTCGCCGTGGCAGCTCGAGCAATTGTCCATGAACAGCTTTTCGCCCTGCATGGCCGTGCCCCTGCCTTCCGGCAGACCCTGGCCGTCCGGGCGCACGTCGATATCCCAGCCGCGGATCTCGTCCGCGGTCGGCGCGCGGCCGATGTGATAGCGGGGACCGCTCTTGGCGTCCGCCTTCTGCTGCGCAAGCGCCGGCGCGCTCAGCACACAGGCGAGCAGCGCGGCTGCAACGAACTTAAGCGACTTCGACATTCTCGACCTCACCATTGGCCTGCACATGCCAGGTCTGGATGCCATTGTTGTGATAGATGGAGTTGACGCCGCGGATCTTGCGCAGCTCCGCCTTGCTCGGCTGCACGTAACCCGTCTCGTCCTGCACGCGCGATTGCAGCAGCAGCGGCTCGCCGTTCCAGTCGAATTCGTAGTAAAAACGCGTCAGCGCCTTGTCGAGAACGGGCCCGTCGAGCCGCGCCGGCCACCAATTTCGGCCGCCGTCGAGCGACACGTCCACGCGCTTGACCTTGCCGTTGCCGCTCCAGGCCAGACCCGAGACGATGGTAAAGCCTTTGCCGTGCTTGATCGGCGCTTGCGGGCTCGGGCTGGTGATCACGGACTTGGCGTCCATCGACCAGGTGAAGCGGCGCGCCTTGCCGCTCGGCATGAGGTCCGTGTATTTCGACGTCTCCTCGCGAGTGTGCCAGGGCTGGTCGCCGACCTTGATGCGGCGCAGCCACTTGACCCAGAGATTGCCCTGCCAGCCCGGCACCACGAGCCGCATCGGATAGCCCTGCTCGGGATAGAGCGCCTCGCCGTTCATCTTGTAGGCGATGATGCAGTCGTCGAGCGCTTTCTCGATCGGCAGACTGCGGTCCATCGCAGCCGCGTCGGCGCCTTCGACCAGCAGCCACTTGCCGCTCGTCTTGACGCCGGCTTCCTCCAGCAGAGTGCGCAGCGAGACGCCGGTGTACTGCACGCAGTGGATCATCCCGTGGGTGAACTGGCAGCCATTGAGCTGGGCGCCGCGCCATTCCATGCCCGAATTCGCCGCGCATTCCATGAAGTGGATGCGGTTGACGCGCGGATAGCGCTTCAGCTCCTCCAGCGTGAGGATCAGCGGACGCTCCACGAGCCCGTGGATCATTAAGCGATGATCGGCCGGGTCGACCTCGGCGATGCCGCCATGATGCCGCTCGAAACAGAGGCCGTTCGGGGTGATGATGCCTTCGAGCTCATGCAGCGGGGTGAAGCTCACCGAGGATTCGCGCGAGGCGGTCAGCCATTCGACGTCGCGCCGGACGACGTCCTTCTCGAATTTCGACGGCTTGCCATACGGGCGCACCGCGACGCCCTCGCCGAGCGACTTGGTCCATTCCGGCACATTGGGCGGCTGGTTGGCGGGATTTCCGCCTGCGGCCGCCGGCCTTGCCAGCATCGTGGCCGCGACGCCGGCCCCGGCGGCCAGGAAGCTGCGACGGGATTGACTGTCCATCTTCGACATCGCTTCTTACGCTCCGGTAACTTTGACGGCCCGGTTGGGCTCGAGCCGAACGGTTTTCTGTCGCGTCAGGTAGTTCGCGACGACGTCCCAGATCGGCGGCCCTTCGGTTCCTTCGTTGACGCTGGCCCAGCCGGCGACCTGATATTCCCTGGCGGGCTCGATCGGCGTGCCGGTCTTGAGGACCTGCATGCCGGAGATGCGCTGCCCCTGCGGCTTGGCGACGTCGATCGCGTAGGAGAGCCCGCCGATCCGCACCATATCGCCGCCCTGTTGATAATAGGGATCGACGTTGAAGAGATTGTCGGCAACGTCCTCGATGATCTCCTTCAACCGCGAACCGGTCATGCCCATGCGGTAGACCGCGGGATAGGTGATCGCGGTGGCGTTGGTGACATCCTCGAAGGTGACGTCCTGCCCCGGCAGCACGCTGGTGCCCCAACGGAAGCCGGGTGAGAGCGCGATCTCGGCGTCGCGTTCCTGCAGCAGCGCCTGGCAGATCAGATCGTCGAACGTACCGTTGAAATTGCCGCGCCGGTAGAGCAGCGAGTCGGTCTTGCCGAGCACCTTGGCCAGATCGGAGGCGAAGGGTTTGCGGACCTCGGCGATCTTCGCGGCCATCTCGGCGTCCGCCGTGATCACATCGGAGAACAGCGGAATGAGCTTGTACCTGAAAGCCTTGACCTCACCGTCGCGAACATCGAGATCGAGCCGCGAGACGAACTTGCCGGACGAGCCCGAGGCGATCAGCAGAGTCTTGCCGACTTTGACAGCCTCGGGCAGCGCGTCATGGGTATGCCCGGTCAGGATGACGTCGATGCCCTTGACGCGGCTCGCGAGCTTGCGGTCGACATCGAAACCGTTATGCGACAGCAGCACGACCAGTTGCGCGCCGCCCTTGCGGGCCTTGTCGACTTGCGCCTGAACGTCCTCCTCGCGCACGCCGAACGACCAGTTCGGAATCATCCAACGCGGATTGGCGACCGGTGTATAGGGGAAGGCTTGGCCGAGCACCGCGATCTTGACGCCGCCACGCTCGATCATGGTCGAGGCGTCGAACGCCGCCTCGTTCCATTCGGTGTCCCGGATGTTGAGGCCGAGGAACGGGAAGCCGAGGCCTTCGATGGCCTGCTTGACGCGCTCGGTGCCGTAGGTGAACTCCCAATGCCCGGTCATGGCGTCGGGCTTGAGCAGCGCCATGCAGTCGATCATGTCCTGACCGCGCGTCTTCAGCGACGACCACGATCCCTGCCAGGTGTCGCCGCCATCGAGCAGCGCGACCTTGTCGCCGCGCTCGGCGCGGATTGCCTTGATCACGGTCGCGGCACGATCGAGGCCGCCGATCCGGCCGTAGCTCTTCGCAAGGGCCTCGAAATCCTCCGAGGTCAGGGCATAAGCCGCCGACGAGCCGGGCGCGATGCCGAACCGGGCGAGAAACTCCTTGCCGGTGACGTGCGGCGGGAGGCCCTTGGCCTCGCCCACGCCGAGATTGGTCGAGGGCTCGCGGAAATAGAGCGGCATCAGCTGACCGTGGATATCGGTCACGTGCACGAGCGTGACGTTGCCGAGCGGCTCGAAGGCCAACAATTCCTCTTCAGTCAAGCGCTGCTGGGCGAACGCGCGGGTCAGGCTGGAGCCCGCACCGGTCGAGAGCCCCGCCGTTGCCGCGGCAACCTGAATGAACTCACGGCGAGAGATCATGCGCAATACTCCTGCAAGCTCAGCGTTTCAGTTGCGCACCGACGGCGTCTCGACCGGCAAGCCGATGCCGCGCCAGGCGACATAGAGCTCGAGCGCGAGGAATTCGTCCGAGAGCGGCTTGAACGGCTCAGCGCGCACGTCGAACATGCAGCCCTCGAAGCGCTCATGCAGCGGCACCAGGCGCTGGTCGCGCAGCCGGTAGGTCGGAAAGCCGTTGGTCTGGCCCTGGCTCAGGAAATCGGCGCGCATGAACTTGCCGTTGTTGCGCTCATGGCAGGATTCGCAGGCGAGATCGAGCTGGCCGTAGCGCGTGTAATAGATCTGCTTGCCGCGATCGAACCAGGGCGACATCGGGCCGTCTGTCTTCACCGCGACCTTCATGCCGTGCGACTGGTAGCGCACGAACGCTGTCATGTCAGTCAGCTCACGGGATTTGAACTTCCAGGGCTCCGCCTTCATGTGCTCGCTGCGGCAGATGTTGATGCGCTGCTCGAGGTTGACCGGCTTCTTCAGCTTGTCGTCCCATTTCGGCATGGCGGAGCCGACGCCCTTCATGCTGGTCTCGGCTTCGCCGTGGCAGCTCATGCAGGACTTGCCCTCACCGCCCTCGACCTTCTTCCAGACATCCGCCGCGCGCTCCACGGCGAGGAAGCCCGGATTTTCGAGATCATCGTCCTGCAGCGCGCGGGTCTCCTTGCTGCGAAACTCGTAGCCGGAGATGATGGTCTTGAAGACGTGGCCGGGCGGCGCCGCGATGCCTTTGCGCTCGGCGTCCTCTGCGACCGCGAGCGTCGCAACCGACGCGGCGGCCACGACCAGAGCGGCCAACCCAACAAATCGTCGCGCCATTGCGTGCCTCCCTCAATGCGCGATGCGCATCATGCCTTGAGCGCAATCTTCTCTTCGGCCGTGATCACCGTGCCGTCGTCATCCGTCCAGGAGAACTTGAACGTGCCGGCTTCGTCGACCCGCGCGTCGAACTGGACGTAGGGATTGGCCGAGATCGCCGGTTCGAGCGCGCAGGAGAACACCGGCTTGCCGTTGAACTCGCAGGCGAACTTGTTGATGATCTTGCGCGGAATGGCCTTGCCCTGTGCGTCCTTGCGCTGGCCGGATTCCATGACATGCGAGACCAGGGTCTTGATCTGGATGACCTCGCCCTTGGCCGCTTCCTTGGGAAGCTTGATGCGCGGTTTGTCTGCCATTGTTCCTCTCCTGACGCCCTTAGCCGCCGCAGCCGCCGATAGTGACCTTGACGGTCTTCTGCTCCATGAACAGCGAACCGTCACTCATCTTCGCGACCGCAATCACGTTCTGCGTGGTCGCGAGCCGGATCCGGATCGAGGCTTCCGCCTTGCCCGACAGCGCTGTGAACGACAGCGTCGCCACGCCCGCATTGGGGTTGCCGTCCGCGATGATCAGAACGTCTTTCACATAGGCGTCCGCCGTCATCGGGCTCTCGATGTTGATCGACAGCGGCACGGTGTTGCCGTTCTCCGCGATCTCCGGCAGGTCGAGCGCGATCTTTCCCTTGGCAGGCTGCTTGCCGCCGGTGAACGTCTCGATCCATTTAGCCGCATCGCCCGTCACTTCGGCATCGGCTGCCAGGGGCATCAGCGTCAGCATGACGAAGCCGCCTCCGAGCGCAAATGCCTGCCGTCGATTGATGGCTTTCATTCCTGATCCTCCTCGCCGTCAGTTCAGCGTCTTGAGAAAAGCGATGACGTCCTCGACCTGCGCGGCCGTCAAAATGGATTTGCCTACGAATTCCGGGCGCACCCGGCTGAGGCCGTCGTTCCTGAAGAACGCCGGCATGACGGTGTTGGTGAAGATGCGCTTGGGGTCGGCGACAATGAGGCGCAATTGCGCCTCGGTGTAGCGGCCGGCGACATCGTCGAGCGACGGACCGAACTCGCCGTGGAATTCCTCGGACTTCAGACTGGTGACCTGATGGCAGGCCAGGCAATTGCCGAGCGTGCGGGTCAGAAACACCTTCTTGCCGGCGGCGGCATTTCCTGGCGCGCCGGTCAGGGATTTCGGCACGGAGTCGTTGACGATTTCGAGCCTGATCGGCTCCTTGTTCGGCTCTTGCGCCAGAGCGCTTCCGGCCGACAGACAAAGTGCAAACGCAGCAGCAAGCGAGCGCCGCATGTTCCCTACCCTCGGATCGCGGGGTGCCCCCCGCTCTTGGTTACGACGGACTCACAGTCCATCAAATTCAGTTATTATGATATGTTCATATAAACGCTGACGTCAAGCGGAATTCGAAAGGCGCTCATGGTCAGCCGTTCGCGGCCAGAAACTCCCGGAACGAGCCGCGCTCGTAAGCGCGCTCCCGCACGAAACGAAACATCGCCAGGAAGTGCGGCGGCTTGAGATAGCCAGGTGCCCGCGCCACCTCGCGCGCCATCGCGTCCTTTGCTTCGAGGCCATGGGCGGATGGCGGAAAGAACTGAAAGGTCGGCGTGAACCGGATCCCGTATTTCTGGGCGAGCTCTTTCTCTGTTAATTCCCGGCGATCGAAGTCCGTCACCTTGCGCGAGCCGATCAGATTGAGCTGCAACACCTCGAAATTGTCGCGGATGTAGCTCGCGATGCCCGCATCGGCGAAGTTCACCAGATGCGTCTCGCGGCAATAGGGGCAGCCGCGCAGCTCCCACATGATGGCAAGGCGCTTGCCGCCGGCCGCAGCGCTATCCAGGTCCTCGCGCAGATCGAGGAAGCTCTGCAGGAACCAGGGCTCGTGATAGAGCCCGTCTTCTCCGACGGCGGGCTCGGCCGCCGCCGCGCCGCGGCCGGCCAAGGCCACGCCTGCTGCGAATGCGAGGACGCCGCGTCGCGTCGGCGTGCGAAGCGACGTCGGGGTTTCGTGTATCGGAAGATCTTGCGCGCTGCTCATTTTCATTATGATATTCGAATACACGAATGTGACAAGGAGATCCGATCTTGCGCTGCACCATCGTGCTGCTGGCATGGCTGGCCTCGAGCGCGCTCGCGCTCGGTGCGGAAGCCGATAGACTTGCGGATGTCATCTCGGCGATGGCGCCGATCATGGCCAATCTGCGCACCGCTGCGAGCTATGCGCGCACCGGAAATATCGCGCTGGCACAGATCGAGACCGACGAAGCCGTCGTCGGGTGGAAGCGGCTCGCTTCCCTGCCCGCTGACGGACCGTCCGAGTTGTCGAGATTTTTCGACGGAGGTCGCGAACGGCTGACGACGGCGGCGGCTGCACTGGACCGCGGAGACAATGTCACCGCCGGCCGCGAGCTGCTTGCGCTTCGGCAGGCCTTTCACGCGCTAAGGCGTCGCGCAGGCCTCTACGATCTCGGCGATTGCATCTTCGAGATCGCGCCCGCCATGGAAGCCTTGCGTGTCGCAGCCATCGGGTATGGCGAACGGCCGGCACCCGCAAACGCCAAGGAGACCGTTGCCACTGCAAGCGCGTTCCGCGATCGGCTTCAACGCTGTAACGAATGGGCAAACAGCGAGATCGCGGCCCAAGGTGAATTCCGCCGCCTGATCGACGGCGCAATCGTCAGCAGCGGCGAGATCGCTCATGCCGCGATGGCGGGCGACGGCCCCCTCGTGCATCGTTACCTCATCGAGTTGCAGTCCTTTGCCCAGTTGCTCGACTTCCGTTACGGCTAGCCTCAGCCGATGCTGGTCAATGCAGGGAAATACTCGAGCAGCCATTGCGAGACCGCGGGCATCAAGCCGGTCAGGAACATCAGACCCGTCGCCACCAGGAATACGCCCATCGTCTTCTCGATCAGGCCGAGATGCCGGCGCACACGGCCAAGCGCGGCAATGAAGCGGCCGGTGAAGGCCGCCGCGATCAGGAAGGGAATGCCGGTCCCGACCGAATAGGCGAGCAGCAGCAGTGCGCCTCGCCCGGTCGTGTCCTCCGATCCAGCCATCAGCAGCACGGCGGCGAGGATGGGGCCGGCACAGGGCGTCCAGCCAAACGCAAAGGCCAGGCCCATGACGAAGGCCCCCGCCACGCCGGCCGGGCGGTTGTCGACCTGCACGGTCGCGCTGCGATAGAGCAGCGGAATCCTGAGCAGCCCCAGAAAATGCAAGCCCATGACGATGATCAGCCCGCCGGCGACGATGCCGAGCGTCGACAGATGCACGGAAATGAAGCGTCCCGCGATCGAGGCGGTCGAGCCGAGCGCGACGAACACCAGCGAAAAGCCCGCCACGAAGGCCAGCGCGGAGATCAGGATCCGCGGCCGCAGATCCGGCCTGTCGCCGGATAGATCCGTGACCGAGACGCCGGCCATGTAGCACAGGAAAGGCGGCACCAGGGGCAGGATGCAGGGCGACAGGAACGACAACAGGCCCGCGACGAAGGCCGCACCAAGCGTGATGTCCAAGGTCATTTCCGCCCCATCCCTAGCACATATACGAATTTAATGATATAAGCCCCAGGGACGTTTGCAAGCAAGTCCGCCAAGCAAGTCCGCAAAGGGCCGGTTACGCAGCATGAACAGAATCGTCGTTTTGCTCGCCCTCGCCGTCGGGCTCGCGCTGCCCGCGATGGCCTCGCGCGCCGCCGAGCTCGTCATGCTCGAGCGCGCTGGCTGCGTCTGGTGCGCGCGCTTCAACGCCGAGATCGCCCCGATCTACGGCAAGACCGACGAAGGCCGGGCCGCGCCGCTGCGACGGGTCGACCTGAACAGGCCCCTTCCCGCCGATCTCGCCGGAATCGATCCGGGTCCCTTCACGCCGACCTTCGTCGTGGTACAAGAGGGCCGTGAGATCGGGCGCATTCGCGGCTATCCCGGCGATGCCTTCTTCTTCGGCCTGTTGGACCGAATCCTGTCAAACACGGGATCGGAACCCGGGAGGTCGTGACCACCTTGCGGATTTTCTGAGAGGAACTTGACGCGATGCCGTTGCCAAAGCTGAAGGATATCGAGGGCTCCGCCGAACTCGAGCAGATGATCGAGAAGGCGCGCGAGGCCAGCGACATGCTCAAGGCGCTGTCGCACGAGTCCCGATTGCTGCTGCTCTGCATCCTCGCCGAGGGCGAGAAGTCCGTGACCGAGCTCGAGCAGTTCCTGGGCGAACGCCAATCGACCGTCTCCCAGCAGCTCGCGCGGTTGCGGCTCGATCGGCTGGTGACGACCCGCCGCGACGGCAAGACGATCTACTACAGTCTCGCCAGCGAGGACGTTCGCAAGATTCTCACCGCCGTTTACGACGTGTTCTGCGAGCCGGTACGCCGGCGCCGCCGGTAGTTCTCCGCGCTGGATTTTCGCGCCCCACCGGCGCAGACTACCCGCAAGGCAGAACCAAAAACGAAGCGGGAGGAATGCTGAGCCCTTCGACCATAGCGTTTGCATGCGGGCTTGCCGCCGGCGCCGTGCTCGGCGTTGCCGGCCGAGCGGGTCGTTTCTGTACGCTGGCGATGCTCGAGGACGCATTCTTCGGATCGGATTTTCGTCGGCTGAAATCCTTCGCGCTGGCCGCGGCGGTCGCCCTGCTCGCGACCCAGGCGCTCGCCGCGTTCGGCATTGTCGATCTGTCGCGGTCAATCTACCTCACGGCGTCGATCGGTCTTGGCGGTGCGATCATCGGCGGTCTGATGTTCGGCGTCGGCATGGCGCTGGTCGGCACCTGTGGCTTCGGCACGCTGGTGCGCGTCGGCGGCGGCGATCTAAGGGCCATCGTGGTCTTTCTCGTGCTCGGCCTGTCGGCGCTCGCGACCATGCGCGGCATCACCGGCATGCTGCGGCTGATGCTGATCGAGCCGTTGTCGTTGCGGCTGCCCGAGGGAAGCACCCAGACCTTGACGTCGCTGCTCGGCGCAGGCAGCGCGATGCGCGCGATCCTCGTCGTGGCGATTTCCGCCGCGCTGGCCTTCTGGGCCCTTGCGGATGGCAGGCTGATCCGGTCGCCGCGGCTGCTCGCCTCCGGTCTTGCCGTCGGCGCAGCAATCGCGTTCGGCTGGTTTGCCACCGGATGGCTTGCCGACGACGAGTTCGATCCCGCGCGGGTCTCCTCGCTCAGCTTCGTGGCGCCGCTTGGTGATGCCATCCTTTACGTCGCCACCTTCTCCGGCGCGCGGCTCAATTTCGGCATCGGCTCGGTTGCCGGCGTCGTCGCAGGTTCGTTTGCCGCCGCGATGCTCGCGCGCGGCTTCCGCTGGGAAGCGTGCGACGACGCACGCGAGTTGAAACGTCACATGATCGGCGCGCTGCTGATGGGCATCGGCGGCATCATGTCGATGGGCTGCACCATCGGTCAGGGCCTGAGCGCGCTGTCGACGCTCGCGGTTTCGGCCCCCGTCACGATGTTGGCCATCGCCTGCGGCGCGCGCCTTGGGCTCGAGTTCACGATGACCGGCGAGTGGCTGCCGGCGGTGCGCAGACTGTTCGGGGTCTCGACCTAAATCGAAAAACGCGGATCGGCGTCAAATCGCCGTCGAACTGCCGGCCTCGTATCCTCCTGCAGCCCGGTTGCCCCTTCAAGCATGACGGCAGACACACCTTCGCATTCTCGCGGCGCAATTCGCCCGAGCTTTGCTTCGTCTCGCGACCCTCCAATCCAAGAGGGCGCAGGGAAGGCCGGGTGCTGGCTCGCACCCGCGGTCCGCTGCGCGAAAAGCGCACGCAGAAAGAACCGCACAGCAGCATACAGGTGGTGCCGATCACTCGGCCTTCCCTGCGCGATGGTCGGACGGCTTATGCCGTGATCTCCCGGGAGCCGACCATTCCTTCTGGCCTCCCTCGCCCCACGAATTGGATGATGCAGTCTGCCCGGTTGGGCTCGCTCGCACCTTCGCAGGACTTGACCGTAGCAACGACGGCCAGGACCACACGGTTTTGCCGTACGCACGGCCCGCCATTTCGCCGCAGTTTTTCCAGCCCTGTCGACGAAGCCGGAAACTTACAGACGAGACGAAGCCTAGCAGCGCCGCTCGTCGCACGAAGCCTCGGGCTCACAGGGACTACCCGCCCTGCCCGCGCCTCTCGTGCCGACGCTGCCGCGTCCACCGCAAGCCCGGCTCGCGATGCGTGACGACACATGATCGCCCCTCTTGGGTGAGCCGGGATGGGCAACACATACGCCGAAACCGAATTTCGGTAAAGTGGAATATTTCTGCGCGCGGGGATTGACAGAGGGCGACACAGGCACGGTTCCGTCGGATCGGCTCATCCACGTCTCCCAGTCGACCTCGACTCAACCCGCTTATCGACGAAGCGCAAGAGCCTCGTTTGCGCCCTCAGTCGTGAGCGCCCGACATTTCGTCGTGCTTCAAGTGCCGCCTGCGGATATTGCGGGTGACGATCCAGACCACGGCCACGGCAACCGGCACGAAGATCGCGGTTGCCAGCGAAGGCTCGACATGCAGGCCACCGTCGTGGGCCCCCTTGGCGAGGTAGCCGAACAGGCTGACGACGTAATAGCCAATGGCCGCCACCGACAAGCCTTCGACCGTGCTCTGCAGCCTCAATTGCAACCGGGTGCGCTCATCCATCGAGCGCAGCAGATCGCGATTCTGCTCCTCGAGCTCGACATCGACGCGTGTGCGCAACAGATCAGCCGCGCGCGCGAGCTTGATCGACAGATCCGCCTGCCGGTCCTCCATCGTCGCGCAGGTGCGCATCGCAGGTGCCATGCGGCGGGCGAGGAAGGAGGACCAGGTCGGATAGCCCGCGATCTCGCCGCCTTCGATCACGGCGAGGCGGGCCTGCACGATGTCGTTGTAGGCGCGGCTGGCGCCGAACCGGAACGAGCTGCCGGCAGCTCCCCTTTCGAGCGAAGCCGCCAATGCCGTCAGTTCCGTCAGGAGATGATTGTTGAGCTTGAGATCCTCGGCACCCTGCATCTCCTCGAGCACTTCGACGAGCCGTCGGCCGATATGGTCGACAGAGGGCGCAAGCTCGAGCGCGGCGGGCAGACCGAGCAGCGCCAGCGTGCGATAGGTCTCGATCTCCAGCACACGCTGCACGAGGGCGCCGAGCCGGCCGGGCGAGAGGCCGTCGTTGCAAACGAGGATGCGGACGAAGCCCTGATCATCGGTGCGAAAGTCGGATGCAACGACGGCGGGACCGCTGCGGACCGCGGCGATGGCGAGACTGCCTCTCTCGAACAGCTGCTGCGCACGCTCCAGCGCCGCCGAAATCTGCTCGACCTCGAGCTTGACGGCGAACCAGCAATTGGCCCGATTGCCGCAGAGACCGGATCAACGCGGCCGGCTCTTCACCGATCTCGCCGAACCGGCGCGCGGGCGTCTGCGGGCTGCTCAGGATCCAGGTGAAGGTGCTGAACTCCGAGTGTTGCTCCCAGCGCAGCTGGGTGTCACCGATCGTCACCTGGTGATGCTTGGTTCCGGCGTCCGGCGGCGCCTGCCCGTGCGACATACAAAATGCCACGAAGCTCTGCCGGTCCGCTGTAGCGACCTCGCCCTGGCCGAGAAAGGCAAAGCGCAGCACCGTGACCGGCGCCGTCAACCGGGTGAATGGGCGCGCATGCACCTCGGCCAGCACCGCACCGCGCTGCGGATGCAGTTCGAAGTCGGCGAGATCGAGGTCACGGTTCATCGACGGTCCCCTGGTGCGCTGTCAGGCCGCGATGTGCCGCCAACCTGGCCGTTCACTACCACAACACACCTCGCCTGCAACGCATCGCGCGTTGCGAGGCCATTTTTTCGCCGCGGAGACTTTCGCCGCCCACGACCTGACCAGACCTAGAACGTCCCGGCGATGGTAAGACGGAACGTCAACGGCTCCACGGGGTGCAGCACGTAGTCCATCACGCCGTTCTGACAGACTGAAGTTGGCGCAGTGCCCGATGCGCAGAGGTTGTAGAGCGTATCGGTCTTGAGCAGCGAGCCATAGGCATAACTGATCTGGTTCGCCCTCGTGTTGAGGAGGTTCAACACGTCGAGCTGAAGGCGCCAGCCATTGTCGATACGATAGCCGAGGCGGCCGTTGAAAATGCTGGTCGCAGAGGAACGGAACGCGTTGTCCTCCGTCAGTGGGCTCGACGCCAGATACCGCCAGCGCAAGGTCCCGAACCAGCCGGTCCTCTCGCCCAGCGTGACGCCGGCTGAAGCCACCATCGCGGGCGAGTTCGGAATGTAGTTGCCGGGCGCATTGCCGATCTGCGCCTTGGGATAGCCGGCGAGCGAGGCATAGACGTCCGCCTGCTCGCTGTCATAACCGCGGAAGCGTGCATGGGTCATTGCGAGATCGGCGTCGATGTCGATCCAGGATCTGGGCCGGTAGTGGTTGGTCCATTCAAAGCCGTAGCGGCGGCTGGCGCGGGTCGCCGACGTATCCCCGGCATCGCCGGAGAACAGGATCTCGGAATCCTGATCCAGGATGAAGAGGCTGAGCGAAGTGTCGAGGCCGGGAACGATCCTGCTGCGCACGCCGACCTCTGCACCCTTGGTGCGCACCAGGAGCGGCGATGGCGTCAGCCTCGTCGCGGGGTCGCTAGGATCCTCCGTCGTGGTCGCGCCGCGGGCGTCGTTGGAGTGCATGCCGTAGCCGGCGCCGAAGAAGAATTCGGTCTGGTTGAACGGACCGAGCACCATCCTGAATTTCGGGCTGCCGAGCGCGGCGTCGGTACGGCCGGAATTGTTGGCATTGAACCGCGACGTGACGTCGGCGGCATAATAGTCGCCGCGCCAGCCCACCGTCGTCCTGAGCCAGTCAGTCCAGCGCACCGTGTTTTCGGCATAGACGCCGACGCTGCCCTCGCCGACCTTGTCGCTGCGAACGCTGGCAAGGAAGCCTCGCTGGAAGGTGTTGGTGAGCGCGAGATCAATCGCATCATAGCGCGACTGCAGGCCAAAGGTGGTCTGCATCGGCAAGCCCGCCAACGCGCCGTTCAGCGTGCGCGAGATGTTGGCGCCCGCCATCAGGCGATCGTCGTGCTGGTGGAACTGGTCGCCGAGCACGGGATCGCTGAGGTAGTAGGTGAAATTGTTGAAGAGGTCGAGCTGGCTCTTCACGACGTAAGCGTTGGCTTTCCAGGAGCCGAGATCGTCGCTCTGCGCGATGCGGCCCGAGAGCGCGAAGCGGTTGGTGTTGCCGCCGTCGCTTGGATCTTCCGCGCCGAAGCGATCGAGAAAGCCGGATGCGATCGCGCGCTGCGGGACCTGGTCCGTCGAATTCCATTTGTTGGCGTAAGCCATGCCGGTGACGGAGACGCCGTCGGTCGCGGTGCCCTGGCTGTAGCGCACGAGGCCGTTGAGCTTTCGCACATTGTCCGGATTGGCCCATGGGCCGTTGTAGGTCCCGATCTCCCCGGCCACGAGCAAGGAGCCGTCACCGACCTTCGCGGAGTCCATGCCGAGCAAACGGCGATAGCCGAAGCTGCCGGCGGTCACCTGCGCTATCCCTCTGGTGCGGTCGATCAGATCGATATGGACGCTGCCGACTGATGCGAAATCGCCTTCGTCGGCGAAGTACGGACCCTTGCGCACGTCCACTGCTGCGATAGCCTCCGGAATCAGCCAGTTGAGATCGGCATAGCCCTGGCCGTGCGCGTGGGTGCGCATGTTCACGGGGACGCCGTCAACGGTGATGGCAAGGTCGGTACCGTGGTCGAGATTATAGCCGCGCAGGAAATACTGGTTGGCTTTGCCCTCGCCGGAATGCTGCGTCACGATGAGACCCGGCACGGCTTCGAGCGCTTCGCCCGGCCGCGCGAAAGGGCGTGCATTGATCTCCTCGCCCGAGACGGAGATGTCGCTGGCCATGCCAAGCTGACCCTTTGCACCCGAGGCGACGCTGCGCATATCCGACGCTTGCGCCGCTGCCGGATACACGGGGATGCGGTGATCCGCTGGGGAGGGCTTGCCGGCCCGGCGCGATGCGACCGGCTTCTTGCGCTCCGCCGCCTCGCCGCCGCCGATCTGGATTGGCGGCAGCTCGCGTGAGGTGCTCTCGCTCTGCGCGAAAGCGCGGCCGTCATCCGCGAGCAGAACCAGGGCCGAGAGTGCCGTCAGCGCGCCGCCGCCACGACAGGGCTCACGCCACTTCGGTCGCATCGGCGCATGCCAGAGCTTTCGTCGCGGCCCGGTTCCGGCCGTCCGCAAGGACGCGGCGATAGAGCACGACCGAGACGAGCCAGGCGACCGCGAACAGCGCGATCACGGCAAAGCCGACATCGGCGAGCGACTCGTTGAGGCCGTCGACCAGCGTCCACATCCCTCCGGACAGATCGAGCCGGTCGGCGATCAGCCCGAGCGCCTCGATACCGCCGATGAACAGCGCGACCGCCACCGAGGCACCGGTGATCGTGAGGTTGTACCAGAGCTTTCGCAAGGGATCGACGAAGGCCCATCGATAGGCGCTCACCATCAGAGCGGAATCGGCGGTGTCGACCAGCGCCATGCCCGACGCGAACAGTGCAGGGAAAACCAGCACGTCGGCAACCGACGCGCCGCGCGCGGCTTCGGTTGCGGAGATGCTGAGCAGGCCGATCTCGGTCGCCGTGTCGAAGCCGAGCCCGAACAGGAAGCCGAGTGGGTACATGTGCCAGGGTTTTGTGACCAGGCGGAACAGCGGTCCGAGCAGTCGCGCGAGGAAGCCGCGATTGGCGAGCAGCCTCTCGAGCCCTTCGGCGTCGTGGACGCCCTGCTCCCGGGCAGCGCGAAACGTCCGCCACAGGCCGACGAAGATGACGAGATTGATGGCCGCGATCACCAGCAGGAACAGGGCCGACACCGACGTGCCGATGAGGCCGCCGATCTCCTTGAGCAGGCTGTCGCCGCCCAGGCTCACCACGCCGAGCGCAAGCAATATGGTAGCCACCACGACGACGGTGGAATGGCCGAGCGCAAAATAGAGGCCGACGCTGCGTGGCGCACCACCCGTCTGCATCAGCTTGCGCACGACGTTGTCGATGGCGGCGATGTGGTCGGCATCGACAGCGTGGCGCAGGCCGAACACCCAGGCCAGCAGCGCGGTCGCCAGCACCGTCGGCCGGTCGCCGAACAGCGCGAAGGCCCAGGCCCATGCGGCGATGTTGGCGGCGATCAGCCCTCCGAACAGCACCACCGTTCCGGGCTCGACCGCCCGCAAAGTCCGCCTCACCGCTCGCTCCATCCACCTGATCCCGCAGTATGACGTTTATCAAGAACCCTCATACTGGCAAGAGCAAGAGCCGCGCCACTTTTCGGCCCGGCGGCCGAAAGGGCCCCCGAGATGGAAGTCACCTCGTTGATTCAATGGAGACTTTTTTAGTCCGGCGCATCACGGCGCCGGAGCGGAATGCTGGGCTGCGTTTCACGCAAGCGCGTGCGCGGTCACATATCCACGGTCATCGACAGGAGATATGTGCGCGGTGCTCCCAGGAAGAACGTTCCGAACGAAGCCACGCTGGACCAGTAACTCTCACCGGTCACGTTCTGGATGTTTGCGCGGAAAACCGTCTTCTTGCCGTTGATCGCTGTGGTGTAGCGGGCGCCGAGGTCGAGCCGCGTCCACTCGGGAATCGGCTGCTTGTTCGCGGCGTCGACGAACTGCCTGCCCGTGTAGATCACGGCTCCATTCACGGTGAGCCCCCTCATCCACGGGAGGTCCCACTCCGCGCCGATATTGGCCTGTATGTTCGGAACGCCGATCGGCGTGTTGCCCACATTGGCCGCGACGGCGGTCTTCGTCAGGGTGCCGTCCAGCAGCGAGACACCTCCGAGGACACGAACATCCGGCAAGAGTTCGCCGTAGACGTTGAATTCGAGCCCGCGGACACGTTGTTCGCCTGTCGCCGCGAAGCGCCCAGCAGACGACTCGCCGCTCGCCTTCGATATCTCGAACGCGCTGAAGGTGGTCGCGATCCGGCCGAACTCCACCTTGATACCGGCCTCGTACTGCTTGGCGATGTAGGGCGGCAGCACTTCACCGAAATTGGACGTACCCTGAGGGGCAATGTCGCCCCGCGCGAGACCTTCGACATAGTTCGCGTAGAGGGAGACGTTGTCCTGGGGACGGACGACCAGGCCGACCACGGGGGTGACCGCGCTCTTGTCATAGGACGACGTCGGTGTCCCGACATTGGAGGAATAGTTGTTCGCCTCGATGCCCTGGCGGCGGACGCCCAAAGTCAACAGGACGCGCTCATCGAGCACGGACAAGGTGTCGGCAATCGAAAGCCCGGTAAGCTCGCTGTCCGAGAGCCGAGGGCGGTCGCTGATCTCGTTCGCGACCTGCGTCGGCGCGACGGTCGGACTGTAGATGTTCGAGGTGACCAGACTGCCATTGGTGAGCCGCCGGTGCAGCGCGTCGTGATAGACCGAGGCCTGGAAGGCGACGGCATGGTGGACGAAGCCGGTATCGAAGCGGGCGCGAACACCGCCATCATATGTAGTTCGATCGATGCTGAGGCCGAAGTACTGGGGCGTCGAGGTCGTATTGCCGTTCGTGTTGACAATGGTCGGAAGACCGAAGAACCGCTCGACGTTGGTCTTGGAGCCGCCGACATCCGCGAACAGCGTGACCTGCTCGGTGAGATCGTACTCCGTCCGCAGCAAGGCAGACTGGTCGTTGATGCGCGACCATTCCCAGGGCTGGGTCACGTTCAGCTTGCCGTCCGGCGCCTTCGGCACCTGCAGGCCGGGAGCCATCAGAAAGGGACGTGACGGCGCGTCGAACCGATCGGTCTGGGCGATGAGATAGAGCCAGGACCTGAACCGTTCGCCTTGATAGTCGAGCGCCAGCGATCCGACACCTGTCGTCTCGGACTGGCGGTCGATGGGCGTGTCGCCGCCGCGGACGCTTCCGCTGGCGCGTACGCCCCATTCCTTGCCATCGCCGTAGCGCCTCGCAACATCCCAGTGACCGCCGAAACGTGCGGTCGAGCCGTAGCTCGCGGTCAAGCGGGTCAAATCCTCTTCCGCGCGCTTGGGCACGACATTGATGACGCCGCCAACACCGCCATTGGGCGCCATGCCCGAGAGCGCGGTCGAGGGACCCCTGAGCACTTCGATGCGCTCGACGTAGTCCGTGAAGATCCGATATGTCGGCGCGATTCCGTAAAGGCCCTCGAAGGCGAACTCACCGTTATTGCCTTCGTTGATCGGGAAGCCGCGTATGTTGAAGGAGTCGACGATACCGCCCGTCGGGTGGGAACTTCGCACGGAGGGATCGAGGATCAGGGCATCCGCACCCGTTGCCGCCTGTTGATCCCGAATGAACTTGTCCGTGTAGCTCGTCACGCTGAAGGGTGACTTCATGGTGTTGGTATTTCCGAGCATCCCCAGTCGCGCGCCTTGAGCGACCTGCCCGCCGGCAAATGGCGGGACGACAGCCGGTTGCGATTGCACTGCGACCGTCGGGGCTTGCGGGGCGCGCCGTGAGGTCGATCGGACCCGCGCGTCGTTTCGCCTGGTTGGCGCACGGCGAACCGACTGTTGCGTCGGGGCTTCGACGGTCACGGGCGGAAGGGAGCTGCCGCCCTGAGGCGTTTGGGATTGAGCAGGCGATTCGAACCACGTCAGCCACGCCACACCACCCAGCAGCGCCGCACCAAAGCGAGCTACCGTCTTATCCCCACCCGCACGTCGCATTCCAGAAAGTCCTTCATCAATAGCGCGCAGCCCGCCGTGAAGCGGCGTCCGCGTTTGGCCAGCAACGACCATGGATCGAAGAGCAGCTCTTCGTATCCGAGCTCGGCCGGCAAGCATGGCCCGTCAATCAGTTGCTCTGCAGACGCGCACGCGCGTTTGCTGCCTTCGTCTTGGCGGCAACATCCGAATGTCAGCGATCTGCATCGCTTCTTTAAGAAGACGCCATCGTGACGGCAACGCAAATGCGTGCGCTGCGGCTTAGAATGCCTCGATCATCGCCAACTGGGAGGAGAATGTCTGGAACGATTCAAATACGCTTTGGATGATTCCAGATCGGTGCGGTCAAGATGCCGCGGGAAGGCTTGCTCGGAGTGCGCTCGTCAGAAACGCCTCGGCATCATCACTTCGTTGCCGTGGCCTTTATCGCGACGACATCTGCCGCTGACACGCTCTATCTCAGCGAAATCATGATCTGGCTGATGTTGGCCGCAAGCTCCAGGCCCGCTTTCGGCCCCTGCATCACGATCGTCACCCCCTTCTCGTTGCGCAGGTGGACGCCGCTGATGCCTCCAACCAAAGCGAAGCCGCCGCCGACGGAGCTGTAGGTGCCGGCGAAGTCGCCGACCTCGCGGATACCCGAGGCCCAGCCGTCGAGCCGGCCGATCGTCGCGCCGGCGGTGATGCCGAAGCTCATGCCCGTAATTTTGAAGGGATACTTATTGCCCCGATAGGTCAGCACACCGCTTCCAGCGCCACCGCCGACAAGGAGACCCGCCTTGACGATCTTGGCACGCACGTGACCGGCGGCTTGCGCGAATGACGGCGTAGCCGGCACTGCGAAGCCCATCACCAGCACCAGCATCGCAATCAGGTGACATAGGCGCAGCGGCGATGCCATGATCCGTTCAAGGCTTTGCGGCATCGACTTTCTTCCAAGTCTGGTCGGGATCGAACAAGGTCGTGCGCGGCGCGATGAATTCGGTTCTCGCCCCCAAATCCTTCTCGTAAACGGTGCCGGCATGGTTCACCACGAACGTCATCACACCGGAATTGCCGTACTCGGCGGGCCAGGCGATCAGCCCGAAGCCGCCGATCATCTTGCCCTTGACGACATAATTGAGCGCGCCGCCAGGCGCGTCAGAACCCTGCCCCTTCAGGATGCGGAAGTAATAGCCGTGATACGGCGCGAGCCTTTCGCCCGGCTTGTAGCCCTCGGCTGAAGCCTCCGCGACGAGGGGACCGAGCGGACTCGGGTCACTGTCGTCGCGCCAGAACAGACCGTCCTTCTTGCCTGACGTCGAGAGGAAGCGCTGTGCGTAGATGCCGGCGCCCTCGCCGCGATCCTTGTCGGCATATTCATTCTGCGCGTCGACATAGGCGAGCGCGGTCTGGATCGCGTCGAGCTCGTTACGGCCGATGCGGCGGCGCAGCACTTCGATCCGCCCCTCGTCAGTGTCGAACTCCCAGCCTGCCTTGGTGTTGACGAGGGGAATCGGGAACGGGAAATCGTCAGGCCCGAGCACCAGCGTCGCCCTCTTGTTGCCCTCCGCCCTGACCGAGTGCTTGGCGTCGTACATCGAAACAAAGCGGGCGCGGATATCGGCGTCGGCGACGTCGTCGCCCGACGAGACGATGTCATCACCCGCCCTTCCGAGCACTTTCAGAACGTCACGTGGACCGCTCTTGGCCGCCGCCGCGAGTGCCGAGGCGGCATCCTCCGGCGTCGGATAAGACTGCTGGGCTCGGGCCGTGGTGACGAGAGCCAGTGCCACGATGCCCGGCAGAGCGGCGCGACGAAGCAACTTCAAGCCGGTCATGGCAAGTCCTCCGCAGGGATCTTTGCGCCATTGGCGAGCCAGTCACCGTAGGATCGGAATCTCAACCCGAGCTTGTCGTAGTTGACCCGCAGATAGCCGTCGCCGCCGCGCGTGACAGCATCGGGCGCCACCCGTTCGACCTCCTGCGCCATCACGCCGACATAGCTCTTGTCGCTGCCGATATAGCTGAAGCGGTAGTAGCCGAGGCCGCTTGCGAGATAGCCGAGCAGGACGACATCGTGCTTCAGTGCGATGTCGGAACGCCGGCCACCACCGCCCCCTCCGCGGCCGCCACCACCAAAGCCACCTCCGCCGCCGCGCATCGCCATTCCGCCACCTCCGCCGCGGCCAGCCATGCTTGGTCCGCCACCACCGCGCGGCATGCTCGCCATGCTGGATCGTCCGCGCGCAGATGCTGCGGCTGCCGACCGGCCGGAGGAGACGTTCATCGCGCCGCCGCGATTGCCGCCACCGCCGCGGTTGGCCGCACCGCCGCTGGGGCGGCTGGCGGCCTTCGCACGATCGCCGCCACCCTTGGCCCGGTCGCCTCCGCCCTTGGCACGATCCCCGGCACCAGCGCGATCACCACCGCCCGGCCGATCGCCGCGATTGCCGGCACGGTCACCCGCTCGATCGCCGGCTCGATCACCAGCACGATCGCCCGCACGATCGCCCGCACGATCACCCGCGCGATCACCTGCACGATCACCTGCACGATCGCCTGTCCGATCTCCTGCGCCCTGATTGGGTCGCAGCACCTGATTGCCGTCACGACCTCGGAAATCCATCCGATCCGACACGCCCGCCTTCAGGTTGTTGTTGCCAAAGCGCTGCTGAACATTGCTGTTGTTGTAGCGCACGCCCTGGCGATGCGCCGGATTGTGCTGCCAGCCGTTACCGATGTTGGTGGTGCGATGATTGACGTAGACGTTGCGGTTGCCCCAATTGCAGCCGCCGCCCCAGTAATTGCCCCAGCGCCCGATCGCCCAGGCGGTGCCGAAGGCGAGGCCGGCCGCGACCACGCCGGCACCGATATAGGACGGGTAGCCCCAATAATACGGCGGATACTCCGCATAGGGCCAGCTGCCATAGACCGTCGCCGGATCGTAATATGGCACGTACATCGCCGAGGGGTCGGCCTGCTGGATCACGACGACCTGCTTGCCTTCCTGCGACTGGACACTGACCTTCTGCTGCTTGGTCGTGACCAGCTTCTTGTTGTCATAGGCCTTGTTGCGCAGGCGCTGGATCGCATCCATCACGTCGGGCTGCTGGGCGAGAAAGGCATCACCGAGCTTCTTGGTCCATTCGAGCTGGTCGCTCATCATGGTCAAAACATCGGCGGTGCTGGCCAGCGCCTTGACGCTGTCGTCCCAGGCCTGCTTCTCGACCTCCGTCTTCAGCGCATCGCCCTTCAGGGTCTTGCGCTCCTTCAGCCAGCGGTCGGCCTGCACCACCTCCAACGGATAGGTTGAGGCGGCGAGCACATTGGCAAGAAGCTCGTCCGGATAGAGCGCGATCGGCGCTACCAGGGCCTCGAGCTGCTCCGGCTTCAGAAGCTCGGCCGTCGGCGCAGGCGGAGGAGCCGGCTGCGCTTGCGGAGACGGGGCCGCAGGCGTCGTGTTGGTTTGCGCCGTTGCGGCGAACGATGTCGCCATGACGAGCGCAAGCGCCATCAGGGTCTTGCCGCAGCGAAACATTGCACCCTCCCTTGCACTTCCAGGGTGGGACGATCGGGCCGGGGCGCAGACGTTTGTTGATCGAGATCAACGAAACGAGGCCCTCGTGGCTGCTGCAGCGCGAGAGCAAACTGTCATTCAATCAGCCCGGCATCCGTCCGGAGCCGGCGCGGCGCCCTCAGTCCAGGGGCATTGGCGGCTCGCCACATCGTCTGTCAGCGGATGATCGGAAGCTGGATCGTGAACAGCGCCCCGCCCGCAGGCTGGTTCGCCGCGGCGATCGTACCGTGATGGGCCTCGATGATGGTTTTGGCGATCGCGAGCCCCATGCCCATGCCCTGAGGCTTGGTCGTGAAGAACGGATCGAACACGTCGGCGAGGTCGGAGGCGGCAATCCCGGGACCAGTATCGGAGACCCGGATCTCCGCTGCGTTGCCGACGCGCTGGGTCGAGACGTTGACCTGGCGTTTTCCGGGATCGGCGTCGAAGATCGCATCCATCGCGTTGATGACCAGGTTGAGAACGACCTGCTGAAGCTGGATCGGATCACCTCTGACATGCAGGTCTGCCAAAGCGGGCGTGTAGATCAATGTGATCCGGCGTCCGCCGGCGACAGCCCGCACAAGGCCGATCGCTTCGCGGACCATATCGTTGAGCTCGATGTCCTTGACCTCGAACGGCGTCTTTTTCAGAATACTGCGTAGCCTGCGGATGACTTCGCTCGCCCGCTGATCGTCACGCCTGATGTCCGCGAGGATCTGCCGGATCTCGTCGATGTCGGGCGAAGCGGCCTTCAGCATGAGCTCCGCGGTCTCGGCGTTGGTCAGGATGGAGCCGAGCGGCTGGTTCAGCTCATGGGCGATCGACGTGGTCAACTCGCCAACGGCCGAATAGCGGTTGGCGTGAGCGAGCTCGGCCAGACGCTGGCGTGACTCGACTTCGGCGACCTGGCGCCGACGCCGCTCATGCAGCATCCCGCTGATCAGGCCGGCCTGCACCAGAATCACGGACGCGATCAGCAGCATCTGCCAACGATAGCGCTCCCAGATGCTCTGTTCGCGAAACACGATTTCGCTGCCGGGAGGCAAACGGCTCTCGCTGATGCCCCAATGCTGCAATTGGCGCCAATCATATCTCGGCGCGGCGAATCCGATCGGATCGTAACTGATGCTCGCTGGTTTCGCGCCGCCGAGAATGCCAATCGCGGCACTGACGGTCCGGGAGCTCGTTTCCGCGATCATATGCATCGGTCCCCCGACGGTGCCGTCACCGAAGAACGGCTCCTGGTAGGAGAAGATCGGGGCATTCGCGGCCGCGTACAGGCTGCGCAAGGCGATGTCGCTCTCGTGGACGACCCCGGCCGCATCGACCGACATCAGTCCCCAGAACAGCGCGGTGTGCGGCGGCAGCCTCGATGCGCGTTTCAGGATCTCCTCGAATGACAAGTCCGAGTACCAGACCAGCTCAATCCCTTCCCCCAAAGGTTGCAGTTCCCGCTTCACCTCCTCTACCCAGAACTTCTCGAGCGGCGATGCGCCGATCACGACCGCAATCGACTTGGTGTCCGGCAGAACCTGAAGGATGTTGCCGAACGCGGCCATGAAATCGTTGCGGATCGCCACGACGACGTCGTTGTCGCTGAGATCGGCGCGATTGATCAGCCGATGCTCGACCGCGGAGAAAATCAATGGCACATCAGGGAACAGTCTTCCGCGGTATTTCTGCGCAAACCGGGCCGCCGGCGCGCCGATGCTCAATACGATGTCGGGCATCGCTCCGTGGTACAGCGACTGCAGATAGTCGACGAAAGGCGCCTCGGGACCAGGATTATTGAAGCGCGCGGTGAGCAGCGCGTGCTCCTGGATGTCGAGCGGCCAGGGCGATTGCCGTTCGAGCTTGGCCTTGATATCGCGCGCATACTCGCTCCACGGCCGAAAATCACGGCCGAAAGAATGCAATATCAGGACGCGCTTCAGTTCGCCGCGGAGGCTCCGCTCGACTGCACCAACTCGCCCGGCTGATAGGCACACGGTGAAAAGCAGCGCGAGACAGAGTAGCGCCGCCACGGCCCTCGGCCTGACCTTGGAGATGGACGTGGGCCCGCTCATGCTCCATCCTTGCAGCTCCAGCAACTGCTGTCGCGGCAATTCTAGCGGGAATTGCACCGCTGCGACAGGCCCGGGGCGGCTTCACAGCTCAATGCCCGCTCAGCACCAGCGTCTGGATCGGCAGCAGCAGCGCCTGGATGCGCAGGAGCAGGGCATGCACCAGGCCGACGCCGTCGACGACATGCAGCGCGATCTTCCGGCTGGTCGAAGTCCCCTTGGCCGAGATTTCCTCGTGGTTGCTGGTGTAGGCATTGACGACGCAGCTACTGCCCGGCGTCACGCCATCGATGCCACCCTTGTAGAGCGGCTCCAGGAACACCAGGATGGTGCCGGGGCGGACGGCGTTCTGCGGATCGACCAATTGCTCCCCGGATCGGAATTGTCCGGCAGCGATGTAGTCCTGGACTGACGTGATCACCATGGGGATGATCACCCATGGCCTGGAGATGCAGGTCGCTTCCGCCACCATGCCCTCTTTCATCACCTGTGCCTCGATCTGGCCGAACCCGGCCTGGAGCACCTTGCGGCCGGCCCCCTCCGGGATGAGAACGCCTGCGGGCCGCATGAGTTGATTGACGACGTCGCCGGGACGGATCAGGAATTGCTCGACCCGCCCATCGACACCGGCGCGGACGAAGGTCTTGTCGATATCTACCTGGGCCTGGTCGAGCGCGGCCTCCGCGCTGGCCTTCTGCGCCGGCAGCAGGATGGAGATCTGCATCGATACGGATTGCTTCGCGGCAGTCGCGGCATCGATCCCGGACTGACGTTGATCGACCAAAACCTGGAGCTTGTCGATATCACGCTGCGGGACGATGCCCGGATTGCGGCGCTGCAGCTCGGTCTTGACCTCGAGCTCGTCCTTGGCCTGCTGGTAGTTCGCCTTCGCTTCCCCGATCTGTGCCTCGGCCTTGACCACGTCGGCCTGCGCCGTCTGCATGGCGGCATCGACCTCCGCGACCTTCCGCTTGGCGGTTTCGAGCGCGGCCTGCTGCTTCGATGCGTCGAGCGTGAACAGCACGTCGCCCTTCTTCACCGGCGCGCTGAAGCCGACCTTGACCTCGGCAACGCGGCCGGAGCCTTCCGGCAGGATCGGCACGGTGCGGAAATAGAGCGTCGCCGATGACGTCGTCGGATGGAAATAGAAGATCATGGTGATCAGCGACACCGTCAGCATCAGGCAGCCGGTGATGCCCCAGCGCAACTCGTACCAGATCGAGAAGAAGGTGATCTCCTTGCCGAAACGCTTGCCCTGGGCGTAGCGGCGGTAGAGATAGTCCGGCAGGATCGTCAGCAGCGAGCAGAACATCAGCTCAAACATGGCTGTGCTCCTTCTTTGCGGCTTCCGGCTTCTGTTCGGGAGGCGTCGCGGCCTCTGTCCGGATCTCTTCGCCACCGGCGGCAGGCGCCGCCTCTGCAATCTTCTCGACCGACCCGGCGATGCTGCGCAGCGGCGTGCCGAAATCGGGAAGATCGATCAACGCGAGCAGGAGGCCCGCGACCCAGAAGATGTGCATATGCGTGAACAACGAGATCAGGCCGAGCACCGCGACGAACTCGAACTGCAGTTTTTGCGATTTGTGCGCCATCCGCTCGGGCAGGCTGTGCAGCTTCCAATAGAGCGTACCGACCCAGAGCACGGTGCCGATCAGGAACAGCCCCATCACGACCATCAGCGTATCAGTCCCGCTCCCCGGCGCCAGATAAAACGGCAGATGGTGCGGAGCCATCGGATGAAGCTGGTCGCTCAAGGCGTCTCTCCCGATCAAATGCGCATGTGCGATATTGTGTTCGGGCTGGCCGCGGTTTGCTTGATTTGAATCAAGGGAACATCCTCCGCCGGACCTAGCGTTTCCTGGATGCTGATTGGATAACCACCAGGAGCCGCCAGCCATGCCCGGCCTCGACGATCTCATCCCCAATGCCGCTCAGATTCGGAAGGAAGCCGCTCTCAAGGAGGCCGAGAAGGCCGAGGAGTATGTCCGCCTCGCCGCCGCGGTCGAAGCCGAGAAGCGCGCGCTGATCGAGCGGCTCAGCAAACCCTCCGGCAAGAGCGAGGAGGAGAAGATCAAACTCGCCTCGACCATCATCCAGCGTGCGGTGCGAAACGGCCTGACGGAGGTGCTGGTCTATCGCTTCCCCAACTCGCTGTGCACCGACAAGGGGCGCGCCATCAACCAGATGGAAAAGGGCTGGGAGACCACGCTGACCGGCATCCCCAAGGAGATCTTCCAGCTCTGGACCGATTATCTGAAGCCGCGCGGCTATCGCATCGCCTACCAGATCATCGATTTCCCCGGCGGTGTGCCGGGCGATATCGGCGTGACCATTTCCTGGGACGATTGATCCTCCGGACGACGACGAGCGCAGCAGCGAGAGGACCGGCATGGCCAAGGACGCGACCGCGGAGAAGATGAAGCGGAAGGACTATGAGAAGGAGCTGGGGAAGCTCCAGGTCGAGCTGTGTCACCTTCAGGACTACGTGCGGGAGAATAAGCTCCGGGTCATCGTGCTGTTCGAAGGCCGGGACGCAGCCGGCAAGGGCGGCACGATCAAGGCGATTACCGAGAAGGTCAGCCCGCGCGTGTTTCGTGTGGTCGCCCTGCCCGCGCCGTCAGATCGCGAGAAGACGCAAATGTTCTTCCAGCGCTACATGGAGAAATTTCCGGCCGGCGGCGAGATCGTGATCTTCGACCGGAGCTGGTACAACCGCGCGGGCGTCGAATATGTCATGGGCTTCTGCACTCCCGCCGAGCACGAGCGCTTCCTCTCGCTGTGTCCGCAGATGGAGAAATACGTCATCGACGGCGGCATCATCCTGATCAAGATCTGGCTCGAGGTCGGGATGGACGAGCAGGAGCGCCGCTTCAATGCCCGCATTGACGATCCCGTCCGGCAATGGAAGCTCAGTCCGATGGATCTGGAATCCTATCGGCGGTGGTACGACTATTCGCGGGCGCGCGACCTGATGCTGAAGAAGACGAGCACGAAGGACGCACCCTGGTATATCATCCGCTCCGACGACAAGCGGAAGGCGCGGCTGAACTGCATCGCTCACCTTCTGGGCGGCATCCCCTACAAGCGCATCAAGAAGGACAAGATCAAGCTGCCGAAGCGTTCCGACAAGGGACGCTACAACGACCAGACCAGCCTGAAGGGGATGAATTTCGTCGCCGAGCGATATTGAGACGCGAGCGGGCTGCGCTGCCGCAGCCCGTCGTCTCGTCTGGATCACTTGAGGCGGATCGTGACGCCGCCGACCGCCGCCGATACTTCCGCGCCGACCCTCGGACCGCTGAGCTGGAGGATCACGCCGTTGGCGTTCTGCAGCTGAACGGCACCGGCGCCCGCGGCCACGGCTCCGCCCGCTCCGCCCACGGCGTAAGAGCCTTCGATGGATGCTGGTCCCTTCAGATTGAGCGCCCGGCCGACGAACTTGGTCGTCGATGCCCCGACCGTGAGGCCAACGCTCATGCCGGAGACGGTGAAGGGATATTTCTTGCCCCGGAGGAGCAGAACGCCCTCGCCGCCCCCGACGCCGACGATGAAGCCGCCCTTGGTGAAGACGACGGCGACCTCGCCGGTCTCGGCACGCGACGGCGTGCTGAGACCGGTCAGGGCCGCAATCGAGGCAACCAGGGCGACGCCAACGGCAAGTGTCTTCATGACTTTCTTCCCCCTTTTGATCATTGCGCAAGGATCATTGCGAAGTAGCCGAACACGGTGAGCAAGATGCCCGAGACGGCATAGCCGACCGGGAATCCGATCCACGGCACGGAACTCTGGATCTCGACCGCGGCCTCACGGCACGGACCGGAGTGCGACCGCGCGCCGGCAACGCCGCCCATCAGCACGGCCGGGTTGATCTTGAAGACGTGGAAGCCGATCGCCCAGACGATGAACGGCGGGATCGTGCAGGCAATGAAGCCGACGAGGAATATCTTCAAGGCGACTGCACCCGTGAGCTGCGACAGCAGTCCCGCGCCGGCATTGACGCCAACGATGGCGACGAAGACCACGAGGCCGAGATCCTCCAGCACGTTGCGCGCCGCGTTCGGCGTGTTGCCGAAGAAGCGCAGACGCGACACGACCGACGACACGATCACACCCGACAGCAACAGACCGCCTGCGTTGCCGAGGCCGATCTTGGCACCGAACGCCGGGAATTCGATCTTGCCGATCAGGAAGCCGATGATCATCCCGACCGCCAACGTCAGCAGATCGGTCGAGGTGTTGGACCGGGCGATCCGGCCCCACATCTCGCCGAGCTCGTTGACGGCAGACTTCAAGCCGACCACGGAGACGATGTCCATCCGCTCCAGCTTGGTCTTGAGACCGGCCGGAATCTGCACACCGCCGCGCTCGACCTTGGTGACCTGCAGCTGGCCGGCGATCGCGGTGTCACGGAAGGACTCGAAGGTGCGCCCCACCATCTCCTTGTTGGTGATGAGGATGTCCGCCTGGTCCATGGGAATGCCGAGCGTCTTGGCATCCGAGACCTCCGGACCGATCAGGCCCATCTTCTCGGTGAGGTGCTCGGTCGAGCCGCCGAGGGCGACGATGTCGCCCTTCTGCAGCACGAGGTCGGCATCCGCGCCTTGCGGCTCGCCGTTCCGCCCGACGTTGACGATCCGGTATTCCGGATTTATCGAGCGGAACTTCGCGATGCTCATACCGACCGTCGCCGGGTTCTCCAGCCGGTAGGCCCGCAAACCGAACTGGCGATAGCCGGTCAGGCCGCCGCCTTCGAGATCCTTGACGCCGAATTCCCGCTCGTACTGCTTCGCGGCGGCCTTGGCATCGACGCCCCACCAGCGCGGCAGGTATTTGCAGATCAGGATGATGCCGACGGTGCCCCAGATGTAGGTGATGCCGTAGGACAGCGCGATCATGCCTGAGGCATCCTCAGGCTTCATTCCCTCGGGCAGCTTGACGACGCCCGACGTGATGGCCTGCTCGGCCGAGCCGATCGCCGCCGACATGGTCTGCGATCCCGCCAACATGCCGCCGGCTGCGCCTGGCGGGAGAGAGAACATCTTGGCGCCGATCACCACTAGCGCGAGCCCGATAACGCTCGATACCACCGCGAGGATGCAGAACTTCAGGCCGTCGCCCTTCAGGCTGTTGATGAAGGACGGCCCGACACGCAACCCGACGCCATACATAAAGAGATAGTAGAACAGACTCTTGGCGAAATTGTTCAGCTCGAGCTTCACGCCGTAGGTCGACGCCCACACCGAGACGCCGGCGCCGACCACGATGGCGCCGGCAACCATGCCGAGGCCATACCCCTTGATGCTGGCCCGGCCGATATAGACGGCGAGGCCGACGACAAAGAACAGCAGCAGGTACGGATTCTGCTGCAGGAAGGTGAAAAACGCCTGCATGTTGGTCCCCTCCAAGACTTATGACGCAGCCTTGAGCTTGGGCTGTGCACTGGGCTTTGGACGTCCGATCTTCGCCAGGGCTTCGGACCGCACGAGCTTCAGCCCTTCCTTGGCGTCGTAGCCGTGGATCTCCTTCACATCGAGCTTGCGCATGAAGTCGATGGTCTCCTGCGTGATGACCTGACCGGGCACCATGATCGGGAAGCCCGGCGGATACGGGATCACGAAATTGGCCGAGACGAGCTCTGGTCCCGACTTGAGCCGGCGATCGATCTCGGGATCATTGAGGCGGATGTGCTCGCAACCCGCCACGTCGTAGGCCGCGTAAAAGCCGCTGCGAATGTCGCCTTCATTGGTCTTGCTGCCGGCATCGCCGCGGAAGCTCGGGTGGAAATGCGAGAAGTTGGGCAGATCAGGCACGTCGGTCATCAGGCTCTTGACCCGTGCCTCGAAGGTCTTCCTCGCATTGGCACCGCCCTGCGCCAACCCGCGATCGACCTCGCCCGCGATCTCGGCGAGGACGCGGATGAGATGCGCGACGTCGCTGCGGGTGTTGTTGATGTTGGACTGGACCAGGACCGAGTTGCGCGAGGTCTTGTTGACCTGGATGTTGTACTCATTGGCGAGGATACCCTTGAACTGGGTGCCGTCATAACCGGCCATGCCGCACACCAACGTCATGCGGGTCGGATCGAGGCAGAACTCGTCCTCGTCCAGGCTCTTGAGGGTGTTGACCCAATTCACGCCCGCGGCGAGATAATCGGTAAAGCCGCTCTGGCGATACTGGGCAGGCACCATGGCGTCGGCGCCGAGGATGCGGAAATATTTCGAGATCAGCGGGTTGTTGTTGACCGCCTGGCGAATGGCAAGCGCGATCTCCATCGCATTGGCCACGAGGCCGTAACCTTCCAGCTCCATCTGCCGCCGCGATATATCGAGGCTGGCGATGAGTTGCTGGTTCGGGCTGGTGGAAGCGTGGGTGAACACGGCCTCCTTGAACTGCTGTTCGACCGTGTGGAATTCGACGTCCTTGACCGAGAGCATGGAGCCCTGGCGGATCGCCGACATCGACTTGTGGGTCGAGTTGGTCTGGTAGACCCGCAGCCGGATCTGCCTGGGATCGGGAATCAGCCGGGTCTTGAGCAGGATCTCGTCCGACGGGTTCTTGCCGAGTTCGGCCTGCTGCTTCTCATAGGTCGCGACCGACTTCGGGTCGTGCATCCACGCCTCGATCTCGTTCGCCGCCCCCATGGCGGTGCGGCGGCGCAGGAACGGCGAGAAGCGCGCGAAGCCGAACCAGGCCTCGTCCCAGAGGAAGATCAGGTCCGGCTTGATAGCGAGACATTCCTCCATCACCCGGCGGGTGTTGTAGATGTGGCCGTCGAAGGTGCAGTTGGTGAGGTCGATCATCTTGACGCGGTCGAGCCGGCCGTCGGCCCTGGCGCCGAGCAGCGCCTGCTTGATCGTCTTCAGCGGCACCGCGCCGTACATCGAGTATTCCGTCATCGGGAAGGCTTCGACGTAAAGCGGCTGCGCACCGGCCAGAACCATTCCATAGTGGTGCGACTTGTGGCAGTTGCGATCGACGATCGCGATGTCGCCCGGCGCGAGCAGCGCCTGCACCGCCATCTTGTTCGATGTCGAGGTGCCGTTGGTGACGAAGAAGACGCGGTCAGCGCCGAGCGCCCTCGCCGCTTTCTCCTGCGCCTTCTTGATGTTGCCGGTCGGCTCCAGCATGCTGTCGAGGCCGCCCGTGGTGGCGCTGCTCTCGGCCAGGAACAGGTTCGGCCCGTAGAATTCGCCCATGTCGCGGATCCAGTCGGACTTGAAGATCGACTTTCCGCGGGCGATCGGCAACGCATGGAACGTGCCGATCGGACGCTGCGCATATTTCTTCAGATTGTCGAAGAACGGGGTGTCGTAGCGATCCTGAATGCCTTCGAGGATGGACAGATGCAGCTCGAGGAGCTCCTCGACGGAGTAGAAGATGCGGCGAACGACGTTGGCTTCAGGGTTTCCAGCCAACTCCTCGACGTCGCGGTTCGAGATCATGTAGAGGTCGAGCTCGGGTCGGACGCGCTTGATGATTTGGGCGAGCCGGAGCGCGGAGGCGTCGGACTCGTCGTTGAGGCCGGCCGAAGCCGTGATCGAGCGCAGCACGGGTGCATTGTGGCGCGAGCGCAGCCCGAAGCCTTCGTTGATGATGACGGCCGCGATATTGGGATTGAGCATGGTCGCGCAGAATGCGTCTTCCAGGCTGCCGACGACGACGGGCTCATAGATGAAGCCATCGATTGGACGCCGCAACTTGCGCCATTCGGCGGCGAGCGCCGGCCACTGACTTGACGACACGCCGGTCACGATCAGGGTTTCGAAATAGGGCCGGCGTGCCGTATGCGCACCGAACGTCGGTGGCACCAGCTCGGGCGCGTCGCCATTACCATCATCCTTCGCGCTCCAGTCGCCGGCATGCTGCCGGAAAGACCGCGTCGCAAGTGCCTGGGTAATCCGCGTCGCAAGGGCCAGCGACGTTGCCCCATCGCCTGCGGAGGCCGCTTCCCGCAGTGCCGCCATCAGGTGCAGGCCAGGATAGCCGTAAAACTCCTCCGTCACCGCAAGATCGGCCAGTGCCGTATCGTAGACCGCGCGATTGCCGACCCGAGCCCACGCCTTCGCGGCCTCCACGAGGTCGCGCCAGTCATCCGCCCGCGCGCCGGGCCCGGAGAAGAACTGATCGATGCGCTTTTGCGCCGGCTTGGTGTCCTTGGACATGTGTCTCTCCCGATCCTCGGCGGTGCCTTGATGGTCACTCGATGGTCATTTGATGCCAATTGGGCGAAGATGAGCGTGATCGTGAGTTCGGCGCCGGTGGCCCCATTGATCCAAGTCAACGGTCGGGCGCATTCTGGCGAGACCGTCGGCCGCAGCGGTCATTCGCATTGCAACACGCCCGCTCAGGCCGTCCGCTGCGCCGTCACGGCCTGCTCGTCGCCGAGGACGCTGTCGAGCGATCGCAGCCACTGGCTGCTATCCGTCCTCTCCGCCAGCCCTTCAGCCCGCAAGAGGTCGCGGAGCTGCGCGTGTGCGCCGACGATGGAGAAAATGACCTTTCGCGCGGCGAGCTCGTCGTAGAGGTCGTGCAGCATGCCCGCGCCGGCGAGATCGATATAGGGCGAAGCCGAGAGGTCGCAGACCACCAGCCGGATCCCGGGCGCGCGCCGAAGCGCGATCAGGACGGTTTCGAGGATCGTCTCGGCGTTGATGTAGAGCAGCGAGGCTTCGGGCCGGAACGCGATGACGCCGATCAGCGGCTCGACGTCTGCGTGCCTTGAACTGTCCGAATAACGGCCGCTGCCGGGCAAGCGGCCGAGGAACGCGACGTTTGGCCGCGAGGCCCGGGCCAGCAGCAAAAAGATCGAAGCGATCGACGCCAGCAGCACGCCTTGCAGGATTCCGAGCAATAGCACGGAGACCAGCGCAATCGTTGCGGCGTAGAAATCGATCCGGCTGACCTGCCACATCCGCACCAGCGCGCGGACGTCGACGAGCTTGTAGACGGCGGCAAAGACGATGGCTGCAAGCACGGCCTTGGGCAGGTTGGTCAAGAGTCCCGTGAAGAACAGAAGGCACAGCCCGAGCGTCACCGAGCAGATCACCAAAGCGAGCGGCGTCCGTGCGCCGGCGCTGTCATTGACGGCCGATTGCGACAGCCCGCCGGCAACCGGATAGCCATGGCCGAAGGCGACGACGAGGTTCGCTGCCCCCAGCCCCAGGAACTCCTGCCGGACATCGAGGGGATAGCCGTGCTTGGCGGCGAAGCTGCGGGCGGCCGAAACGCCCTCGATATAGGCCAGCAGGATACACCCTGCGGCGAGCGGGAAGAGATCGTCGAAGTCCAGCAGGCCGAGCGTCGGAATGCCGAGGGCCGGCAGACCTTCCGGTATCTTCCCGGTGACGGGCACGCCGTACGCCGGCAGGCCGAGCAGCGTCGCCGTCCCGATCGCGAGCGCGACGATGGTGATGCCGACCGGTTTGCCCGGCAGCAGCCGTTCGCCGAACAGGAGGAGCAGCAGCGCGACCGCGCCGACGGCGAGCACGAGCAGGTTGACGGTCCCGAGCTGGCCGGCCAGCTTGATGGCGCGGTCGAAGAAATTGTGGCCGCCGCCGGCAACGCCGAGCAGGCTCGGCAGCTGGCTCATGATGATGGTGAGCCCGGCGCCCGCCTTGAAGCCGACCAGGATGCTGTCGCTGACGAGGCGGACCAGCACGCTCAGCTTGAACAACCACGCGATGAAGCACAGCACCGCCACTGCAAAGGCCGCAAGGCTTGCGATCTGCGCATAGCGGATCGCATCGCCTCCGGCCAGCGCGCCGACGGTGCCCGCGATCATCAGGGAGATCGCCGAGGTCGGCCCGATCGCAAGTTGCCGGGACGAGCCGAGCAACGCATAGCCGATGCCGCCGAGCATATAGCCGTAAACGCCGATCTGAGGCGGCAGGCCGGCCAGCGCGGCATAGGCGAGCGAAACCGGGATGGCGTAAGCAGCCAGCGTGACGCCGGCGACGGCGTCGGAGGAAAACCACTCTCGCCGGTAGGCGCCAAGCCAGCCGGCCGGCGGGAACGACCGTATCCATCCAGGTTCGGACGGCGCGCTCATTGGACGGCCCTCTGATGCGAGGCTTCGCAGCGCAGCAAGACGACCAACAGCGCGACCACGGGAATGCCGAGCGCGAGATCCGGAATAGCCTTGGTGGCGAAGGCGCCCACCGCGGCGCCCAAGCCGAACACCGCACACAAGGCGAAGAAGATGCCCGAGCGGCGCAGCGTGCCGAGCGGCGCGCCTCCGGCGGCGGCCTCGAAGACCGTCTCGATCGCCTGGCGCATGTTGCCCGTGACCATCACCGTGCTGCAAACAACGCCTTCGACCCTGGTGAAGATCGCGGTCTGCATCGCGGCGACGAACGAGATGCCAAGCGTTCCAGCCAGATCCGGCAGCCTGTTGTGCAGGATGCTGATCGCGATCAGCAGCAATATCTCGAGCAGGGTGCTGATTGCGCTGGCCCGCTCGCCCGCTACGCGGCGCAGCCATGCGGCAATCACGATACCGGCCGCAAAGGCGAGAAGCGGCGGCACGAAGTGAAGCGCCTTCGTCCAGTCGCCAGCCGTCGCATAAACCCAGAGGAAGATCAGGTTGGCCGTCTGGGCATTCGCCATCACGCCGTGGATGATCCAGGTATAGGCGTCGATATAGCCGCCCGCGAACGCGAGCAGCAGAACGATCTCCACCGTTTCGTCGCGGCGGATCGCGCCGGCTGCGAGGTCGAGAGCGCTCATGTTGACGATGCCGACTGTCGCGAATTCCGCATCGTCCGATAGGCGGTGCCTTGCCGCTCGCAGGGCTTGATCTGGATCAAGCAATGCCCGCGATTTCCCGACTGAGATCACGGCAAAGCGCCGGGGGAAATGCGACATGGATACCGTCAGGTGGATCATCTCCACCGCTCCCGAGATCTTTCTGCTGCTGGCCGTCGCCATCGGCACGATCCTGGGCCGAGTCCGGATCCGCGGCTTCGCCGTCGGGACCACGGCCTGCATCCTGATCGTTTCCGTGCTGCTCGGACAGCTCGGCAGTTTTGCGTTTCCGCCGCTGCTCCGCGTGATCCTGTTCAGCCTGTTCGTGTTCACGATCGGCTACCGGTCCGGGCCCGAGTTCTTCGCCTCCTTGAGCGTCCGCACGCTCGCGCAGGTCGCCATGGCGCTGGTGCTGGGCGGCACCGGTCTGGTCGTCGTCCTGTTGTTTGCCCACGGCTTCCGGCTCGATCCCGGCACCGCTTCGGGGATTGCGGCCGGAGCCTTGACGCAATCGTCGGTCATCGGCACCGCCTCGGGCGCACTGGCCCAGCTCGGCCTGTCCAAGGATGTGCTGAGCCAGCAGGAGGCGAACATCGCGGCGGGCTACGCCGTGACCTATGTGCTCGGCTATATCCTGACGCTGCTGTTCGTCCCCTTCGTCGCGCCGAAATTGATGCGGATCGACCTGAAGGCCGAGGCAAAGAAGCTCGAGGCGGAGCTTGCCGGCGGCGAACCGCCCAAAACCGAAAACCTCTCGTATCGCAAGTTCCAGGCCCGCGCCTATCGCGTGACCGCGGGCGCCGGGCGCACGGTCAAGTCGATCGAGGAGGAAATCGGAAGCCGCACGGTGGTCGAGCGCATCGTCCGCCAAGGCTCGGACATCGAGCCACATTTGGAGACCGAGCTCGAGGCCGGCGACGACATCGTCATCGCCGGCCGCACTGCGGTCATCGTCGCCGCCAAGCCGATCATCGGCACCGAGATCGACGCCGACGAAATCTTGAAGGCCGTCCCGGGCAACGTGCTGGAGGTGCTCGTGGACAATCGCCATCTCCACGGCCGCTCGATCCAGGAGATCGCAACGCGTGTCGGCACCGACGCCCGGGGCGTCTTTCTACGCGCACTCACCCGCATGGGCCGCGAGGTTCCCTTGAGCGCGGACACACGGATCTATGTCGGCGATGTCATGACGCTGGTCGGCAGCACGCGCAATATCGAACGTGCGGCAAAGGCCATCGGCCAGATCCTGCGGTCGGGTGATCGCGCCGACATTGCCTTTCTTGCCGCCGGCATTGCGGCCGGCCTGCTCGCGGGGCTCGTCAGCTTCAGGATCGGCGGCGTCGCGCTCACGCTCGGCGGTGGCGGCGGCGCGCTGATCGCGGGCCTCGTCTGCGGCTGGCTACGGTCGCGCAAGCCGACCATGGGCGCATTGCCGCCGGCGGCGCAACAGACCCTGAGCGATCTCGGACTCGGCGGCTTCATCGCGGCGATCGGGCTCGGCAACGGCGCCGCGGCCTGGGCCGCGATCCAGGCCCACGGGCTGCTTCTGGTCGGCATGGGTCTTGTCATCACGCTCGTGCCGCTGATCGTCGCGACGCTGTTTGCCTTCTATGTGCTGCGCATGAACCCGGTCGTGACCTGCGGCGCACTGGCCGGCGCCATGACCGTGGATGCCGCGGTGACCGGCGCGTGCGAGGTGGCCGAGAGCCAGACGCCGGTCCTTGGCGTCGCCGTGCCATATGCGGTCGGAAACGTGGTGCTCACGGTGCTCGGGCCGATCATCGTCGCGGCAACCTACAGCGGATGACGGAGACCCATGATGCGGCGACCGGCCAGATCAGTGCTGGGATGTTTCGCGGCCATCTTGTTCGCGTGGGCCGCCTTCGCCGCGGCCGCGCGCGCGGAGGATGACCTCCGCATCCAGGAAGAGATCTGGGCGCTGCCACTAGCGCTTCCGATGTTCGCCTATCTGGTGCGTCCCGTCGGCGACGGCCCCTTCCCGCTCGTGATCATGAACCACGGCGTCTCGCTCAACCCGACCGACCGCAGCTTCTTTCCGTTGGTCGAATTCCGCGACGCCGCCCAATGGTTCGCAAGGCGCGGCTACCTCGTGGTGGCGCCGGTCGGCTCCGGCTATGGCGCAGCCGCCATCGACATTCCCGAGCGCGCGGTCTACGGACCGTTCTTCTCCAAGATCGGCAAGTGCAGCAATCCCAATTTCCACGACGCCGGGCTCGCGGTCGCCAAGGTCGACCTCGATATCATCGACTATCTGGCCGCCGAGAAGCGCATCATCCCCAAGGACGTGATCGTGATCGGGCAGTCCGCCGGTGGCTGGGCCTCGATCGCCTTGTCGAGCATGAACCCGCCGCAGGTGAAGGCCATCATCACCTTCGCTGCGGGCCGTGGTGGACGCGTCGGCGGCAAGCCGAACAACAACTGCGCCCCCGACAGACTGGTTGAGGCCACCGCGGATTTCGGCCGCACATCGCGTGTGCCGATGCTGTGGATCTATATCGAGAACGACACCTTCTTCGGGCCGGACTTGTCGAAGCGCATGCATACGGCCTTCACCGCCGCCGGCGGCCGGGCCGAGTATCACCTGATGCCGCCGTTCGGCAATGAGGGCCATTTCTTCATCGGCTCGAGGGATGCCATCCCGCTCTGGTCGCCACTGGTAACGACGTTCCTCGACGCGCTGAAATAGATGCCAGATCCGGAGGCCCAATCATGCCCAATGCCCGTGACGGCCTTGCCAGTCTCCTGCTTATCGCCATCGCCGCCGCCACGGCGGCGCCCGGCCATGCCGCACCGAAGGGTGCCCAGGCCGAGAGGCCGGCCGAAGTCGCCACACGTGGTCAGCGTGAAGCAAAGGACATCAGCTACGGCGGTTGGCAGAAGCTCTGCTTCAAGGCAGGCGGCGCGCCCACACTGTGCCGGACCTCGATCACCGGCCAGTTCGCGACCGGACAGACGGCGGTGCGCGTCGATCTGATCGAACGCGAAGACGCCGCCGCGGCCCGGCTGCAACTGTTCGTGCCTGTCGGCATGTACCTGCAACAGTCGCCCAGGTTGAGCGTCGACCAGGGCGCGCCCTTCCGCCTGCCCTATACCTGGTGTCTCACCAATCTGTGCATCGCTGCCGATGTGGCGGCGCCGAAGATCATCAGGGAGATGGAGTCCGGCAAGACGCTGACGCTTGAACTGGTCGATTCGAACCTTCTCGCCATGACGACTACAATTCCCCTGGCGCAGTTCGCCACCGTCCGCAAAGGGACGCCAGCCAGGACGCTGGAGCAGGATATCGACGAATGACGGGGCGAGTTGATCTCAGGAGATGCCGGCGCGTTCAATGGATCCGATCAGCGACTCCGCCGTGAAGGGCTTGGTCAGATAGGCGAGGCAGCCGGACCCAAGCGCCGCAGCGCGGTTCGCCGGGCTGTCGTTGCCGGTGATGTAGATCACCGGCGCGGTGACGCCCTGCTCGGTCAAGCTTCGCCGCACGTCGATGCCGGATTTTCCACCAAGATCGATGTCGAGGACGATGCAGATCGCGGTGTGGAATTTGTCGTGTTGGAGCAAGGCCCCCGCGGACTCGAATAGCGTGGCGTCGAAACCGTGGCCGCGCAGCAACCTGTTCAGGCTGGCCCGCATGGACGGATCGTCATCGACGACAAAAACGGACCGGCATAGCGGCAAGGCGATCTGCCTTTCCAGGAGATGAACGAACTGAGAGCGCTGTAACGGCGGTGGGATACTGCATCCGCTTGCACTGCGTTGCCGACCCGGCGCCCGTGCATCATTGCGCACGCCTCGCCGTGCACTGTCAACACGCCTTGATACTGTCCTTTGGGGCAATCACACCGTGGGAACCGGGCTTGCGGTGAAGAAGCAGCTAATCCTCGTTCGTACCGAGCATTCCGAGCCGTTCCGCGATCGAAACGAGTTCCGCAAGCGAATGTACCTGCATCTTCTCCATGACCTGATGGCGGTGTGCTTTCACGGTGCGTTCGGTGGTCCCGAGTTCATGCGCAATCTGCTTGTTGATCCGGCCGCGCACGATGAGATTGAACACCTGTCGCTCGCGATGCGTCAGCGTGGCCAGATGGGTACGAAACGTCTCCAGCTTGCTGCGCTGGACGCGCGCCGTCCGCTGACCCGCCAGAGCGCGCTCGATCGCATCGATCAACTGCTCGGAGGATATCGGCTTGGTCAGGAAGTCTTCCGCACCCGCCTTGATCGCCCGCACGGTGGTCGGCGTGTCTGCATGCCCGGTCAGGAAGATGATCGGCAGCGTCGAGCCGGACGCGATCAATCGCGCCTGCAAATCGGGGCCGCTCAATCCTGGTATGCGCACGTCGAGCAGAATGCATCCGGCCTGCTCGGGATCCAGCGCGGACTCCTCCAACTCCAGTGCCGACGCATAGGTCGCGACCTCATAGCCGGCGAGCTTCAGACGCCGTGCGATCGCGGTCCGAAAGGACTCGTCGTCATCAACCACGTGAACGAGACCCGACACCTTCAACCTCTCGGCCAGTTCCAGCGAGGACCATTGACGTCCTCTCGCTCGACAAAGTCGTCTTCAACAGTTTGAGAACCGAAATATCTGCGTGCAATGGGCCAAATCCCCGCAGCGACAGCGCTTTCTCATTCCGCGCACCAAGCGCCGGGGGGTTGTCCCTTGGTACAATGAACCTAGGGACAATGGATTGAAATACCGCCTTGGGCGTAAATCAACCCGGCGGGAGCGGAACAGCGCGGCGCATTCCCAGTAGCGAAAATACTTCGTCGGACGGACCAAATTCGGCGATGAGCTGAGGACCTGGCCCATGTTTGTTCGCATCACAACCGATTCCGCACTGCGTCCCAATTCCCTCCGTGACCTCGGCATGACCAGCGATTCAAATGCGCTCGTCAGTTTAAGCGAATTTTCGTACAGAAAAGGCACCGAGATTTACGGCGAGAAAGAGCCCGCCAAATATGTCTATCAGGTCAAGGCGGGCGCGGTGCGAAGCTACAAGCTGTTGTCGGATGGTCGCCGGCAGATCGGCGCATTCCACCTCATCGGCGACATCTTTGGGCTCGAGAACGGCGGGGAGCATCGATTTACGACGGAAGCGGTCGTCGACACCACGGTGCGCCTGATCAAGCGACAAAGTCTTGAAACAGTGGCCGAGAGCGATGCCATGGTGGCCAGAAACCTGCTCAGCATGACCACGAACAATCTCCAGCATGCGGAAGACCACATGCTGTTGCTCGGCCGCAAGACCTCGCTGGAGCGGGTCGCGGCGTTCCTGCTCGAGATGGACAAGCGGCTGACGGCGGCGGGCGTCATCGCGCTCCCGATGTCGCGACGCGATATTGCCGACTATCTCGGCCTGACGCTGGAGACCGTCTCGCGCGCTCTGTCGCGCCTGCACGAGCTCGGCATCCTCGGGTTCATCGGCAACACCCAACGGCAGATCGTGTTGCTCGACCGGAATCAGCTCGCCAGCCTCGATCTGCATCCTTGAACTGGCGGAACATCGGTCGCGGTTGCCGGAGATCCGGGGCGCCGTTCGCCGCGCCCTTCATGGCTGGCGTGAAACTGGGCCAGGCGCTTCAGTCAGTCCAAGATGCTCGAGCGTCTTGCGCAATACCTCGAAAAGAATGGCGGCGGACCAGCCGAACAACAGCACGCCATTCATGGCGGTGAACGGGCCGATCAGCCGCCATTCGCGCACCGGCGTGATGTCGCCATAACCGAGCGTGGTGTAGTTGACGAAAGCGAAGTAGAGCAGGTCAGTGTCGGCGGCGGCAGCCTGGACGATGCCGTAGGTCGCAGCCCACATCAGGATTTCCAGCATGTGCGCGACCTTCAACACCACGGCGGTCGCGATCATGACGCCCATCAGGTGCAATTTCGGTCGCTCGGAGTGACGCAAACCCGCGCTGCGCGCGATCCCGACGGCCACGACCGTTACGAGCGCGTGGAGTCCGATATTGATCATGCTGACCAGCGTGCCGGCGAGGAACTGTAGCATCATGGCAACCCACCCGCCCTCAATTTACCCCGGGACGTCTTACGTCCCCGCCAAACGATGCCAAAGGTCCGCCCGTCGACGCGCCGTCGCGTTTTCCCCTCGTCGGCCACGGCGAAGGCCTGGAAATTGACGTTAGCGAGCATGCCACACTCGCGCCAATCGGCCATGGCAGCGGTTGACTTAAGTCAATGCTGCTCCTACGGCCGGGAGATCGCCAGTGCCGATCCGGCCGGCGAGAGTTGCGACAGGACGGACGCGTTGCTTAAATCGGCGAAATTCCCGGAGGCCGAGCGCTACGACCCTTTGGCTGCGAGGCGCCCCGGCGTGATCTCAGTCGCGCTTGAGCCCGATCAACTTAATGATGGGAGCCAGTCGGGCCAGCTCGTCCTCGACCAGGCGCTGAAACTTGTCGGGACCTGAATCGACGTCAGGCTCCAGACCTTGCGAACGATAGTTTTCCTGCAACCGTGGATCTGCCATCGCAGTACGGGTCGCAGCAGCGATCCGCTCCACGATCACATCCGGGGTCGCTCTTGGAGCGAACAAGCCGAACCAGCCGGCATATCTGAGGCCCGGCATGCCGGATTCGATCACCGTCGGAATGTCCGGCGCGCCGCTCAGCCGCCGATCGCTCGTCACGGCGATCAGCCGCAGCTTGCCCGCATGGTGCAATTGCAGTATCTGGCTCGAGACCACGGCAATGACCGACGAGATCTGGCCACTGACGAGGTCGTTGGTGGCGGGGCCCATGCCTCGATAAGGAACGTGGACAAGGTCCGCTGCAACACCGGATTGCTGCCTGAACATCTCGCCGATGAGATGATTGCCGGTGCCCACCCCCGGAGTGCCATAGGACAGCCTGCCCGGATTGGCTTTCGCAAAAGCTGCCAGCTCTCGCAGGTCCTTCACAGGCAAGGAAGGATGAACCGCGAATGCCAGCGTGCTGGTGATCAGGCGATAGACGGCGCGGAAATCGCGAACCGTGTCGTAGGCAGGCTGCGCGGAGGACAACGGAATCATCACCTGGGTGCTGCCATTGCCGAGCAGAAGCGAATAGCCGTCGGGTGCGCTCTGCGCCACCGCGGCGGAGCCGATCGCACCGCCGGCGCCGCCGATATTCTCGACATAGATCGGCCCCAGCAGCGAGGTGATCCTGTCGGCCCAGGGACGGCCGATCTGATCACCAGCGGCGCCAGCCGTATAGGGAATGACCAGCCGGATGGGACGGGAGGGATAGTCGTCGGCTGCAGCACAGCCGGGCCATGCGGCGAGCGCCGTGATACGCGTCGCCGTATCGAGCAGTTCTCGGCGTGAAAGGAGGGACATCTTCTGCGTATTCAGGACCGTCGCGGTCATCTTACACGAATGAAGGTCCTTGAAAATCCGCTCGGGGAGATCGCTGCCCTGCACTGTGCAGGCGACAAAGCGCCGCACCATCGCTATTCGCGTCCTCAGCAGCCGCGGCAGATCGATCCTTCGAGCATCTTCTCGAGTTGGGCGTCGTGCTTGTCGATTGTCGGGTCCGAGCCGAGCAACGGCCCCTTCGTCGCGCGATGACCGCTCTCGGACGATGGCAGCGCCGTGCCGAGCGAGTTCGTCCCCGGCACGGCGGCACTCGAGCCGAGCGCCCCGCCGCTCGTCATGGACATGTGCGAACCAATGCCGCCACGCGCGGACGCCGCGCCTGAGAGCGCAAGGCAAGCGACGATGCAGAGAAACGAAAGCTGTCTCATGGTCCACGCTCCACATGTTGCATGACTTGTCATCTAGAACTGGACGCCGCGCGCAAACTGACCATGCACGATCGCGCGATCAATTATGACATCGGTGACAGACCTCCGTTTCGACGGCGCACTAGCAATCATCGACGGCGCGGCCATCGCTGGCATTCGATCATCGTCTCGCAAGAGTGATGCATGTCCAGCGAGCTTTGCTGACCGCGCTGCTTATATGGCTTGGTATAGAACACACTTCCGGAAACGCCACCAGCCGAGCAGCGATCATCGCCAAGCGACTCTCCGCGCACACCAAGAAATGGAGAAGCGCTATGAGTGCATTCAAGATCCTGATTGCCGCGACACTGATTTCAACAGCGACGGCATCGTCAGCGTCCGCGGCCTGGTCCTTCGCCGACCAGGAGCCCGCTGCCTTTGCCTCGATGTATCCCGATCGCGACGTGCTGAATGGCGGCGCGTTGACTCCGGCGGGACGCATGGGGCTCGAACGTCCCGGCGGCGCCGCCCCCGTATTTGGCGCGGTTCACGTTCATGACCACCACTGGCGCCAATGAGACAAGAACGATGTCTCGGGCGCGACCGATCGGAAGCGACAGTCCTTTGCTGAAATCCCCGGCATCCATGCGTGACCATGACTTCATGCAAAGACGAAAATGATCGTTCGATTGATACTGCCCATCCGACGTTCGCATCCACATGTCTGGCCGGCGAGCCGAGGCGTTCCCGGCGTCGCTTTGTCAAGGAGACCTGCAAGACTACGCTGAAACTCTTTTCCGCCGGCTTGATCGCCGCAGCCATGGTTGCCTCCCCCGCGATGGCTCGCGAAGGCAATACGAACGCGCGGCGGACGAATGTCGACGCCTACGCCTCGACGCAACGTATTCCGGTCACTGCCAAGCGCGGCTGCGTGAGGGCTCCGGACGTCGGCGCCTACGCATCCGCGCCATGGCGCCGTCCGCCCTGCGAGCCGACATCCGGCTACTGATTGCGCGCGCTGGACGACGCCCCCTCGGCACAAGGCAACTGCCGGCGCTGAAATGAAAGGATCGTCACGCGGTCAGGAGGCTTGCCTGCCTCACGGATGGAAGGAAGAATGGCAACTTTCCCTGATGCTGCCATTCTTCCTTCCGGGATCGACACATATTGAATCGTTCGCCACGTCGCTGCCGCCGCCCAGCCAAGTGCCGGCCTCAAGGAAGAAGACTGCCGCGACCCAGCAGTTCGACGCGGCACGGCTTCCGTCAGCATCCCGGCGGCGGGATCGGCGACACTCCCGGCGTTGGCGCAGCACCCGACGCATTGGCCGGTAACACTGTCGCAGGCGACGCCAGGTTCATCGAAACCCCTTCCATGCAGGCGGAGCTGTTCGGACTAGGCACGACGGCATTTGGATCAATGCCAGTGCCGCCGGCCCCGCTGGTGTCCTCCAGGATCGTCCCAGGCACCGGATTGGCCGGCACTTGCGGGATCGAGAGCGGCAGAGACGCAGCACTCGTCGTCTGCCCTCCAGGCGTTGAACTGCAGGTGACTGTCGTTCCCGCTCCCGCGGGCGCAGCCGCAGGAATTGTCCCCGTGGAGCTGCTGATCTGCCCCATGACCGGAAGTACTGGAGCCACACTGCCCGGCATCGGCAGGCCCGTGCTCGACACGACCGGTATCGCCGGCGCCAATGCCGGAGAATTCGACGGCGGCGCGCAGACAACAACCGTACCCGGCGTCGTCGGATTAGAGGCGAGCGGAACCGGCGCCAGCGTCGTATCGGGTGCGCCGGGCTCGGTCGTTGCGGAAAACGGGCCAGGGCTGTTGAGCGGCGAGATGACGACAGCCCCCGGCACGGTTGGAAGACTCATTGCCGTGCTCCCGGTCGTTGCCACCTGGGCGTCGCTGGGACAACAGCCCAGCTGCAGGACAATCAGCGCGGCGGGTACGATCCGGATCATGCCCGTGCCCCTAGCTTGCGTCCTGCTTGCGAATGGCGACCTTGCTGCCCTCCGCCAGATTGATCGCCGGATTGAGCACGACCTGCTCGCCAGGCTGCACGCCGTCGCGGACTTCGACCGACGTACCGAAATCCCGCGCGATCGACACCTTCTGCAGATGAACGGTGCCATTCCGCACCACCACGACGTGAAGTCCGTTTTGATCGAAGACCAGCGCATCGGACGAAACCGTCATCGATGGGGTCTTGCGCGGGATCGACAGCTCGACCGTGCAATAGATGCCGGGACTTAAGGCTCCATCCGGATTCGGGACGTCGATCTCGGTCAGCAGCGTTCGGCTTCCCGGCTGCAACGCGGTTGCGATGCGCGTAACTTTGCCCGGAAACGTCCGGTCCGGAATCTCGGGGACGCGGATCTCGGCATCAACGCCCGGCGCGACTCCGAAGGCCTCGTCCTGTGGAACGAACACCTGCGTTCGGATCACGTTGGCATGCATCAGCGTGAACATGAAGGTCGATCCGGCCTGTACCAGGCTGCCATTGTCCACATTACGCTGCGTGATCACGCCATCGAACGGCGCCACCACGCGCTGGTACGCCTTCTCCTGCTGAAGAACGCGAATCTGCGCTTCCTGCGCCGTGATATTCGATTGGGCCACATTCACGGCCGCCTGCTGGGCACGCAGTGTGAGACGGTCGTTGTCACCCTGCTGTGCCGTCAGCCAGCCCTGCTTGACCAGATTGCCATCCCGCGCATTGGTGACGTCGGCAAGCTCCCGGCTCGCCTGCGCCTGCTGCAGCGAGGCCTGGTTCTGCGCCAGCGTCGCCTGGGCCTGCGCGATCTGCTGGTCGAGCTCCGGCGCGGTGATCTCCACCAGAAGGTCGCCCTTCTTCACCCGATCGCCGATATCCACGTAACGCTTCTCGATATAGCCGCTGGCCCGCGCGAAAATATTTGCCGCCTCGAATGCCGTCGTCGTCGCAGGCAAGGTGACCTTCATGATGTCGCTGCTGGGTCGAACCGTGGCCACCCGAACCTCCGGAACGGCGGTCCTGCTCTTCTCTGTCACTGCAGCGACGTCGCGCGCGGCCTGATAGTGCCGCCAGCCGCCGATACCAAGACCGCCTGCGAGCAGCAGGAGCACACCACCTCCGAGCAACACGCCGCCGTAGCGGCGCTGCGGCCGCCCGCCCCTTCCGGGCAATTCCACGATCCGGCAGCTCTCCGCATCAGATCGGTCCCTTGCGTCGTCATCATTGGTCCGCGCGCCAACATCGCTCATTTCGGTATCTCCTCGAATACGCCGTGATGAGGCCTGCCATCGTTGCGCTTGCGCAGCATGGCGAAGAGATAGGGCACGATCAGCAATGTCGTCGGCGTTGCAAACAGCAGCCCACCAATAACGGCACGCGCGAGCGCCGCGTTTTGCTCCTCGCCCGGGCCTCCGATCGCCATCGGGATCATGCCCACGATCATCGCGGCGGCCGTCATCAGGACCGGACGGATTCGCGTGCGACCCGCGCTCAACGCAGCCTGGAGGGCCAACTGCCCCTTCAGCTGCTCGTCACGCGCGAAGGTCACGAGCAGGATCGAATTGGCGGACGCAACCCCGACCGCCATGATCGCGCCCATCAGCGAAGGCACGTTCAATGTTGTTCCCGTGATGAACAACATCGTCACGATACCGCAGAAGGTTGCCGGCAGCGCCAGGATGACGACGAAGGGATCGCCGAAGTTCTGGTAGTTCACGACCATCAACAAATAGACCAGGATGGCAGCAAACAGCAGCCCGATCCCGAGATCGCGAAACGACTGATGCATGCTCTGGATCTGGCCCAGGACCTGGATCGAATTGCCGGGCTGGAGCTGCTTCTGCAGCGTCGCGGTCACCCTGTCGATATCGGCTGCGACGCTGCCGAGATCGCGGCCCTGGACGCTCGCATAGACGTCGAACACCGGCTGGACATTGGCCTGGTTCAAATTGGTGGGCACGGTGCCCCGCTTGAACGTTGCGACGTTGCTGAGCAGGCCCGGGACTGTCTGCCCGCTTGCAGCAAGCGAGGCCGAAACCGGTGTGTTACCCAAAGCGTTGAGCGAATTGGCCCTGTATTCGGGGGTCTGCACAGCCAGATAGTACGGGATGCCTGACGTCGGATCGGTCCAGAAATTGGGCGAGACCTGGGCGGACGAGCTGAGGCTGACATTGATGTTTGTCGCAACCGTGCTGGCATTGAGCCCGAGCTGCGCAGCGCGGGTGCGGTCTATGTCAGCGTAGAATGCGGGAGCGTCGATCTCCTGCTGAAGATGCGCATCGACGATCCCGGGAACTGCCGCCAGGCTCTTCTGCACCTGCTTTGCGACCGCCAGATTGTTGGCGCCGTAGCCGGCCGTCCGGACGTCGATCTGCGCCGGCAGGCCGAAGTTCAGGATCTGCGTGACGATGTCGGCCGCCTGAAAATAGAACAGATCCTCGGGAAATGCGGATGGCAGCACCTGGCGCAACTTCTTGACATAATCCGCGGTCGGCCTGTGTCCGTCCTTGAGCGACACGAGGATGGTGCCGTCGTTCACCCCTATCGTCGAACCGTCGGTGAATGCCAGATTATAGGGGCGCGCCGGCAGTCCGATATTGTCGACGATCAGTGCCCGGTCCTTGTCCGGAATGACTTCGCGGATCTTGTCCTCGACCGCCTGGAAGATCGCCTCCGTGTGCTCAATGCGGGTGCCGGCGGGTGCGCGAACATGGAGCTGGATCTGACCACCGTCGATCAAGGGGTAGAAGTCCCTGCCGACGTAGATGAACATGACGCCCCCGAGAGCCAGCATCAGCGCGGCCACCACCGGGACGATGCTCCGGCGCCGAAGTAAAACCATCAGGAGATCGGAATAGCCGTCGCGCAGCCGCTCAAATCCACGCTCGAACATGGTGGAGGCCCTCGCGAAAATCCCGGACGGACTCTCGTCCTTGGAATGGCGCCGCTCGCCCTTCAGCAGCAGACCGATCGCGATCGGTGTAAGCGTCCGCGACAGCCCGTATGACGCCAGCATCGCGAACACCACCGCCAGACCGAGCGGAGTGAAGAGGTACTTGGCCGGTCCCTGCAGGAACACCACCGAAGTGAACACGCAACTGATCGCGAGCGTAGAGACGAGCGTCGGCACCGCGATTTCGGCTGCGCCATGCAGCGTTGCGTCCGACAGCGGCATCCCCTCCTCCGTCCAGAGCCGATGCGTGTTCTCGATCGTCACCGTCGAATCGTCGACCAGTATGCCGACCGCAAGCGCGAGTCCCCCCAGCGTCATCGTGTTGAGGGTCTCTCCCAGAAAATGCAGAACGACGAGCGAGGACAGCATCGCGAGCGGGATCGAGATCAGGACGACGAGCGTCGACCGCCACGATCCGAGAAACACCAGGATCATCAGCGCCGTGAGGCCCGCCGCGATCGCGCCTTCCCGCAGCACGCCGTCGACCGAATGGGTGACGAAGACAGATTGATCGAACAGCTCATTGATCTTCAGCCCGGCAGGTGCCGAGGCCCGAATCGACTTCAAGGCTTGCTTGACACCGTTGACGACCGCAAGTGTCGAAGCGTTGCCGTTCTTGATCACGCTGAGCAGGACCGAACGATGGCCGTCCTCGCGCACGATGTTCTGCTGCACCTGTGATCCATCGCGGACCTGGGCAACATCTTTCAGCAGGATCGTGGCGCCATTCGCGAACTTGACCGGGATCATATTGAGATCCTTGATCGAGGCCGGTGTCGCATTGGTCCGGACGGTGTACTGGGTGTCGCCGATCTTCGCCGTGCCTGTCGGCAGCGTCAGGTTCTGGGTATTCACTGCATTGACGATGTCGAGCGGCGTCAGTCCGCGCGACAGCAGCTTGTTCGGATCGATGTCGACCATGATCTGACGATACTTGCCGCCCGCAGGCGTTGGCAGCGTCACCCCGGGGACAGGAGCCAGCTGCTGCCGGATCCGGTAGATGCCGAAATCGTATAATTGCTGTTCGTTCAGCTTGTCGGACTCGAGGCTGAGCTGCAGCACCGGCACGCTCGAGGCATTGAACTGCACGATGACCGGCGGCTGTATACCCGGCGGCATCAAGGCGCGGATGGCGTTCGTCGCCGAGACGATCTGCGAGATCGCGAGATCGAGATTGACGTCCGGCTGGAAGTAAATCTTCTGAACCGACAAGCCGTTGAGCGTCTGCGCCTCGATGTTCTTGATGCCGCTGACATTGGCGCTGATCGAATACTGGCTGTACGTGCTGACACGCTGCTCCATCTCCGGAGTGGAGAGGCCGGTGTAACTCCAGATGACGGTGACGACGGGAATGCGGATCTCGGGAAAGACGTCCGTCGGCATCGACCAAATCGCGATGCCGCCGAGAAACAGGATCAGCGCCGCAAGCACGTAGAACGTATGCGGAAACCGCAGCGCGAATCGAACAATTCCCATGATGACTTCCGCCTGAAGACGATTGCGCCTAACTTCGAACAGATGATGACGAGCCGTCATCCGTTCAAATGAAAACTAATTCAGGACGTCTTGCCGGAACGACTGCGCTCGGCCGCGTCCATCACCGGTTCTCGATCGCTCAGAGAGACGTGAGTTCTTCCGGAGTGGATTCCGTAACGCCACGAGAATAATCACGCGGCGCGGGAGATACGCGTTCGCGCGATTCGAAAGCGCACGCCGCATTCTGCGCCGCCAGTACCGCGGCCCGTCTGACCCTTGCGAATGCGCAGATCTCGATCTGCCGGACCCGCTCGCTCGAGATGGAGAGTTCACGACCAAGCTGTTCGAGTGTGCGGGGGTGCTCAGCCAGCCGCCTCGCCTCCAATACGCGCCGCTCGCGCTCCGTAAGGGCATCGAGTGCCAGGCGCAACGCGTTGGTGCGACGCTCTGTCTGTTCCTGCTCGGCGATGACCGTCTCGGCGTCGATTGCATCGTCAACCAGCAAGCTCTGCCACTCGGCTCCCTCCTCGTCGCCTCCAACGCGCGCATTCAGCGAGAGGTCGCCGTTCAAGCGGGAGTCCATCTCGATCACGTCGCGCGTCGCAACGTCGAGCCTCCCGGCAATCATCCTGGCAGCCTCCGGCGTGAGGCCCGCCATCTCACCGCCTGTCGCTCTCCTCATCTCGCTGCGGAGCCTGAAGAACAGCTTCCTCTGGGCCGTCGTCGTACCGATGCGGACCAGTGACCAGGACCGCAGGATGTACTCGTGAATGGTTGCTTTGACCCACCACACTGCATAGCTGGAAAACCGCGCGCCGCGGTCGGCCTCGAAACGGGATGCCGCGATCACGAGCCCGAGATTTGCTTCAGCAATGAGATCAGCCAGCGGAAGGCCATATCCCCCGTAACCTCGCGCCAACCTTGCTGCGAGGCGGAGGTGACTGGTGACGAGCACGTTGGCGGCGTCAGGATCCCGCGTTTCCTGCCAACGACGTGCCAGCCGTTGCTCCTGATCAGGCTGCAGCAGATCATATCGCCTGATGGCTGCTGCGTAGGCATTGACCGCGCTCGCCGACGGAGTTCGGCCGAAGGTCGAGGTCTTGGTTCTCACGATCACGTGACGAGTTTGCATCCACTGCTCCCGCGCTCGAACTTGGCGAGTCAGCGTAGGAGGCCTTCGCGCGGAGCTGCCACTAAATTGGACTTGAGAATCCTGAATTCGTTTTCAGGCCGTCCGAGAGTCGGGCATCGCCGCCAACGTCACGTCCAGTCAAGCCTCGCGTGACGCGCGATTCGGGGAGGTGCTGGGGCGCGGTCCCTTTGCTCCTGTCGAGACAAGGATCTCGACCCTCCCTCCGGGGGGCGGGTAAATGATCAGCCTGAAACCGTGAAGCTTGACGATGGCAGCCACCAGGCTCAGTCCCAGTCCTACCCCGGGCGTGTGGCGCATCTTGTCGGAACGATAGAAGCGCCGCAGCACGGCCTCACGTTCCTGCTCGTTGATGCCTGGCCCGGTATCGCTCACGCGCACGAACGCGGTCTTGTCGGTCGACACCAGCTCGAGCCTGACCATTCCGCCCGCGGGCGTGAACTTGACGGCATTGTCCACGAGATTGGCGACCGTCTCGAATAGCAGGTCGCGATCGCCCCATACCTGCACCTTGCGATCGATGGCGACGCCAAGCGCGACGTTCTTGTCTTCGGCAATGGGCTCGTAGACGTCGCAGACCTCGCGCAGGATCTCGTCGAGCGCGACATCGCCGAAACCGGCCATCCGGCGGTTGTTCTCGATCTCAGCCAGACGCAGCAACGCGGTGACGATTGCGAGCGACTGATCGATCCCGGCGACCGCCTTGTCGACGACCTCATGGAGTTGCTCCAGCGTGGCCGCGTGCGTGCGGCCTCTCTCCAGCGCCAGCCGGGCACGGGTGAGCGGTGTCCTGAGATCATGAGCAATGTCGTTACCGACGCCAGTCAGGGCGTTGATCATCGTCTCCATTTCGTCGAGCATCCCATTGACGATGCCGGCCAGCCGCGCGAACGGATCATCCACATTGTCCTGTGGTAAACGCTCGCGCAGATCACCGGCCACGATCCGCCGGACCCGCTGGTTCACTTCCTCCACGCGCCTCTGGGCACGGATGCTCAAGCACGCTCCGGCCAGCAGGCAGAGGCAAAATGCCGGCAGCAGGCCGAGCGCGAGAGCCTGCCCCACGACACTCGATATCTCGCGCGTCTCATCGACATTTCTCCCCATGACCAGGATGGCTCCGCCCTCCAGGCGCCTGGCCGCCGCCCTGACAACCGGATCGTGGTCAATCGATTGCGTGATGCGATCGAGCCGCACCCCCTGCACCACCCCGTCGAGCTCGAGCTCCTGCGGCACGCGCTGGATGTTGCCGGCGAGCCGGGCTCCGGCGGCGTCGAACAGTCCCGCGTACTGCACGCCCCTGGAGTCCTGTTCGAGGTGATCGGTGATCGCGTTGACACGGCGGGCCGAAGGCAGCCTGGCCAGGAAGTCGATCTGCGTCGTGATCATCCGATCCGACCGGACGATCAGATAGTCATCGATCTTCCAATAGATGAACGCGAACAGCCCGACCACGAACAGCGCAAAGGCCGCCGCCACCGCCAAGGCCCAGAGAAACGTGTTCGAACGAATAAAGTGGAACTGGCGCATCGGTTCGACGCTCGATAGTCGTGCATGCTGCGCGATTTCGGGAGTGACCGCCGCAGCTATTGGCGCACGCGCAGCAGGAATCCCGATCCTCGAACGTTATGGATGAGTTGCATCTCCCCGGGGCCGTCGACCTTGTGACGGAGCCGGCCCATATGCACGTCGATCAGGTTCGTGGTTGCAGGAACGAATTTATAGTTCCAAACCTCCTCGAGCAGCATCGCACGCGTCAACAGCTGGTCGCTGCGACGCATCATGTATTCGAGCAGGCGGAACTCGCGCGGCAGCAGATCGATCTCACGCTCGCCGCGCCGCGCGGTCCGGTCGATCAGGTCGAGCTCCAGCGGCCCGGCGCGCAGTGTGGTTTCTCGACTGTCGGTCGGACGGCGCAGCAATGCCTCTACGCGAGCGACGAGCTCGATGAGCGCGAACGGCTTGGTGAGATAGTCGTCTCCTCCCATGCGCAAGCCGCGCACCCGGTCATCGACCGCGCCGAGAGCGCTCAGCACCAGGACGGGCGTTCCGACCTCGTCCTTGCGCAACGCCTCGATGACGGTCAGCCCATCCATTCCGGGCAGCATGCGATCGACGATCAAGGCATCTGGACATGACGAGCGCGCCCGATCGAGACCATCGATGCCATCGGGCGACCACTGAACCTCAAAGCCACGATCCGCAAGCTCGGCGATGACCGACTCGGCGGTCTCGGCGTCGTCCTCGATCAGAAGAATCCGCGTCATTGTCCCGGTCCCACCTCCTGCGAGGCGCTTCGGCCTGCGGCGCCGAAGCATGGGTTCGGCGGCTCTTGTCGTCATATTCCACGCCCATTGCGCCCGAAGGCGCCGTGCTGAGCCTGCATGCGATGAACCGCTCGCCCTGCGGGGACATAGTCCGGCTCAGGATGGAACACCACTAAATTGCAATTCAGGAAGCCTGGGAGGCCGGCCAGCGACGGTGCGCGAGCAGAAAGGTGTGCTGTGGTCGTGGTCATCTCCCATCTCCGTCCGGGACTCGCGATGCACCATAGATATGTTCTCGATGGGTCCGTCGTTACGCGCAAGGATGGGATTCTGCGGCGAACATTTCGGATTCGCACGATCGTCGCCGCCATGCGAATAGCGATCACGGGCCGTTGAACTCCGGTGAGCAATTCGTGCATTTTGTTGGGTCGCGATCGTCCGCACCTCCTTGGGGAGCCGGCTTGGTCTGCCTGCTGTCATCAAAGGAGAAGCCACAATGTCTACCCTCAAGCTCTTGTCGACCGGATTGATCGCAGTCGCCATGCTGGGAGGACCTGTCATGGCACGCGAACGGCATGCCGTCGTGCGGCCGTCCTCCATGGAAGCCAATCCGGCCGCATCGAACGCATCCCTCGATCGGGATGGTCGCGCCTGCGTTCCGGCGCCGCGTGTTGGCGCATTTGCGACGGCGCCGTGGACCGGCGACAACGTCCCGTGTGAGCCGGGCACCGGAAGCTTCTGATCGCTACGGCTTTTGCGGCCGACCGGGCACCTCGGTCGGCCGACCGCATCACCTTGCCGATCGGCCCTCGCCTTCCTGAAACCGAATTTAGTGGGATTGACGAGCGCGGTTCCTATCTTCCTTTCATCACGAAGCTTGGCGACACCACGACGCTGAAGCGAACTGCAGGGATCGCCGGGCACCTTGATAGAAAAGGAGTGCTCCCATGAAACGAGTATTGATGATTTTGGCCACAGCGGCACTTGCCTCGACGTTGACCGTCGGGGCGGCCGAGGCACGCGGCGGCGGTGGTGGAGGCGGCCACGGTGGTTTTGGCGCCGGCGGCTTTGGTGGCGGACATATGGGCTTTGGCGGGGGAGCGCATTTCGGCGGCATGGCCCATGCCGGCGGGTTCGGCGGAGGATTCCACCCCGGCGGGACCGCGGCATTCGGTGGCGGACAGCGCTTTGACGGAGGCCATCTCGGTCTCGGCGATCACATCGCCTCCCGCGGCACAGGCCTCAGTCACCAAGCACTGCATCAGTATGGTCGCTATCGGTCCGCGTATGGATTCTACGGCGCCTATCCCGACTGCTACGACTGGTACGACCTGCATCCCAACGCGCCGTTGCCGCTGAGCTGCGGCTGATTTGCAAGCACAGGCCCCTGCCTTCGGTCCGGATCTGGCCTGAGCCGATCCGGGCCGAGGGCCTCCTGACATTCTTGCGACGACCGCCGCGATCAACGCGGCAGAGACACTTCAGAACTGCACACCGCGCGTCAGGGCACCGTCGACGACGAGGTTCGTTCCCGTGATGAAGCTCGCGGCATGACTTGCGAGGAATACGACCGCGTTGGCCATCTCCTGCGGGGTCCCCATCCGGCCCATGGGATTGAGCGCAAGCGCCGTCTTGTAGAGCTCGGGATTGTTGTCCTTGATCGTGTTCCAGACCCCGCCTTCGAAATAGGTGTTGCCCGGCGAGACCGTGTTGGCGCGAATGCCCTTGTGTGCAAGCTGATTGGCGAGACCTTGCGTGTAGTGGATGATGGCGGCCTTGAAGGTGCCGTAGGGGCCGGCCGCGAAATCGACCTCGCGCCCGGAAACGCTCGATATGGCGACGATCGCACCGGCGTCGCTCTTCTCCAGATAGGGCATGGCCGCATTGACCAGCCGGACCGTGCCCATCATGTCGGTCGAGAATTCCCTCGCCCAGCTTTCATCGTCCTGCCCGATAGCCAGCGCACTCACATTCGCCACGACGACGTCGATCCCGCCCAGTTTGGTCGCCATGTCGACCACCCAGGCCCTGAGCGCCGCACCATCGGCAACGTCGACCGAGGCACCAAAGGCGGCCACGCCTTTGCTCTTGAGCGCTGCAACAGTGCTGTCGACATCCGCCTGATTGCGCGCACAAATGCCGACATTCGCGCCCTCCGCCGCAAAGGTCTCGGCGATCGCGCGACCGATCCCCTTGGTGCTGCCGGTGACGAGAACCTTGGCGCCCGAAAGTCCTAGATCCATGATCGGTTCCTTTTCTTTTCCTGCAGTCTCGCACGTTCAATGGTTATTCGCCACCGCCCTGACCAATCCCCGATAGCTGTGCGGCATCCGCATCGAAACGAGATCCTTTCGGCGCACGACGTTGGTCGGATAAACGCTGTCGAGATTGGTGGTGTCGACCAGAGCCGTGGCAAGGCCCGTATCGTCAGCTGCAATCGCCTCGCGGCGCGGAAACTCGAAGGTATCGGGGCCGAAGACGCCGCTGAGGCCGGGATAGCCATGTTCGGGATCGAACACATTGGCAAACGCCAGAAACACATTGTTCTCGCCGGCGCGGACGCGGAAGTGATGCCAATGATGCGGATCGGCGCCGGTCGGAATCGGCGCCGACTGCTGGACCGCCGTCCCCGCATGTGGCGATCCAAAGGGGCCCTTGACTGCTGCGCAGCACGCGATGACGTCGCAACCGCGAAGCGCGAGCACCCTCCCCGCTTCCGGAAATGCCGCATCGTGGCCGATCAGCAGGCCGATGCGCCCGACAGGCGTGTCGACGACAGCCCAGTCATCGCCAGCCGTGGCCCAGCTCCGCTCCTCTTCCGTCAAATGCGTCTTGCGATAACGCGTGATCCTTCCATCCGGCGTGAACAGGCAGGCGCTGTTGTAAACGGCATCGCCCGCGCGTTCGGCCATTCCACAAACGATGTAGATCTCGAGCTGCGCAGCGAGCGCGTGCAGACTGTCCGTGGCAGGTCCCGGTATCGGCTGGGCCGATTTCGCCGAACCTGCCAGGCCGGTGACCGCGAGTTCCGGGAATACCACGAGATTGGCACCGTCGGCCTTGGCCCGGCGGGCAAGATTCGCGATCGCCTCGAGATTTCCTGAAACGCTGTCACCAGGTGCGAATTGGGCCACGCTGACGCGCGAGCGCATTCCGTCAGGCCAGGGCTCGTGACCATAGAGACCGAAGAATTCGCGCGAATTCCAGCTGAAGGTATCGGTCAGCAACTCCGGATACAGCTCGGGCCGGCGCTGAACGAACACCGGCTCACCGAGCACGCGGCGCGCACGAGCCATGTCGAGATCGATCTCGGCCAGAGCGAACCCGTCGCCCTTGTCGAGGACCGTGACCACTTCGCCATCCGGCGCGATCACACAGCTCCCGCCGCTGAACTGGACGGTGCGCTCACGCCCCCAGCGATTACTCTCGATCACGTAACAACCGTTCTCGAAGGCTCGGCTGATCCAGTAAGGCGCCGGCGTTCGCTCCGCGAGCCAGTTGGAGATATGGCAGATGACATCCGCGCCCCCCAGCGCCATCAGCCGCGCGGTTTCCACAAAATGGATGTCCATGCAAATGAGGAGTGCAATCCGTCCGATCGGCGTATCGAAGACCTGGTTGTGCAGGTCGCCCGCCGCCGCCCATTTCGGCTCCGAGATATAGGGATGGGTCTTGCGATGGCGGCCGACGATGCCATCAGGCCCGATCAAGACGGCCGAGTTGAAGTAGATGTAGTCCTCGTCGACTTCGGGCATGCCGACCACGAGGTAGCAGTCGTACTTGCGTGCCAGCGCCGCGAAGCGGTCGGTGGTCGGCCCCGGAACCTTCTCGACAAAGGGCCGAACCTCGGCCCGGTTGAACCAGCAATAGCCCGTGGTTCCCATTTCCGGCGTGACGATGAGCTTCGCGCCGGCCGCCGCTGCCTGTTCGCAGAGTTCGAGCAGGCGCGCGATGTTGCGCTCCTTCTCGAACATTGTCGGCTCGAACTGGACAGTGGCGACCTTGTGCACGGACGGCATGATCGACATCCCCCCGTTAGCGCAAATAGGATTTCTTGATGGAGGCGCCGAGCGTGTATTTCGGATCGACCATGTTGCCGAGACGCACCCGGCCGGCCTGGGTCAACAGCATGTAGGCGTCGATCTCCTCGAAACCGTAGTCCGCCGCCATCCAGCGGCACAGCTCGCGATAGGCAATGCGCGCGGCATCCTCCATCGGCCGGGCCGAGCCGATGGTCATGATGAAATCCTTGGTCTCGAGCCGTGGCCAGGCGATCGTCCAGCCTTTGATGAGATCGACCTGGACCGTGGTCACGGTCGGATGCTCGATCGCGACGCCGCAGAGTTCGCCGTCCCCCTGCGCGGCGTGGCAGTCTCCGAGATAGAGCAGCGCGCCCTTGGTGTTGACCGGCAGATAGACGATGGCGCCGACGCCGACGTCCGGCAGGTCCATGTTGCCTCCGTAATAATCGGGGACGAGCGAGGAGATCGCCTCGATCTCCGGCGACGTTCCGATCGTGCCGATGAAAGGCTCATAGGGCAACGTGATCTTGTCGTTCCATTTGGTGCCGGTCTTGGCGTCGATCTCCAGCTTCTTGACCCGTTCTGGCAGCGCCGGGTTGAGCAGCGCGGTCTGCCCCGTGCTGACGAGGCCGCCGAAGTCCGGCATGACCACGGTGGTGCCGCACGGCTGCGGCCCGCGCGGCACGATGCTCTCGATATAGACCGCGAGCGTGTCGCCCTTCTCGGCGCCGTTGACGTGGATCGGTCCATTCTGCGGATTGAGGAACGGAAAATTGAGAATCTTCGACGGGCTGTCGGTTTCGTGCTTGATGGCGCCCTCGAAGGCGTCGTGGGTCTCGGCGGAGACGAGCGCTCCAGGATCCACGGTCAGCACCGGATTCACGTAGGGGCCGTAGACATAGTGATACTTGCCCTGCTCGCTTTCGGTGATCGTATACGAGGTGCCGCGCTCTCCCTTGGCCACGCCCTTGCGAGCCATGATCGAATCTTTGTGCCAGGACATTTTCTTTTCTCCTTCTGTCGTAGGGCAGCGTTCAAACGGCGAGATGGCGCCGCATCTCCGCTTCGTCGTCGAGCGCTGCGCGATCGAGATTTGCGACGATGCGGCCCTTGTCCATGACGTAGCAGCGCTGCGCCATGGCGCGGATCATGTCGAGGTTCTGCTCGACCAAAATGATGGTCACGCCCGTGCTGCGGTTGAGCTCGACCATGTTGCGCGCGATATCCTGGACGATGTTGGGCTGGATACCTTCCGACGGTTCATCGAGCAGGATGAGATTGGGGTTCGCGATCAAGACTCGTCCTATCGCGAGTTGCTGCTGCTGGCCGCCGGACATGGTGCCGGCGCGCTGGTGCCAGCGTTCGGCGAGGATCGGAAACGCCGCGACGATCCTGCGTCGGCCCGATTCGGGAATGCCGCCGCCCTTGATCGCGGCGCCGACCGCGACGTTCTCGCCGACGGTCAGTCGTGGAAATACGTCGCGTCCCTGCGGCACATAGCCCATGCCGAGGCGCGCCCGCTTGTGCGCCGGCAGCGATTCCACCGCTTCGCCGCGATAGACGACCGAGCCGCTCATCGCCGGCACGAGGCCGATCAGGCTCTTCATCAGCGTGGATTTGCCGACGCCATTGCGCCCGATGACGGCGACGATCTCGCCTTCGCGTACCTCGATCTCGAGGCCCTGGAGCACGGGCTTGCCGCCATAGCCGGCGCGCAAGGCCAGCGTCGAGAGGATGACCTCCTTGCGCGGCACATCAAGCATGAGCCTGCCCCAGATAAATCGCCGCCACGCGCTCATCCGCCACGATCTCGTCGATCGAGCCCTGCGCGAAGACCTGGCCGAGATGCAGCACCGTGACACGCTGGGCGACCTGGCGGACAAAGGCCATGTCGTGCTCGATCGCGAGCACCGTCATGCCGTCCGCATTGAGCCGCTGCACCATCTCTCCGGTCAGATGGGTTTCCTCCGGCGACATGCCGGCCGTCGGCTCGTCCAGCAGCAACAGGCGCGGCTTCAGGCTGATCGCCATGCCGATCTCGAGCCATTGCTTCTGGCCATGGCTGAGATTGCCGGCCGTCTGGGCCTGCTCGGACCCGAGCCCGAGGAAGGCGAGCAGCCGGTCGATCTCGGCTTCGAGCTCGGCGCCGCGATGACGGATCTGAAGTGCGATCTCCAGGTTCTGGCGGACCGACAGACCCTTGAACACGCCGGGCACCTGGAATTTGACCGAGAGGCCGCGATGGATTCGCGCAAAGGATTTCAGAGAGGTGATGTTCTCCCCGGCGAAGACAATTTCGCCGCTGCCGGGATGATGCTCACCCAGAATCAGGCGGAACAGCGTGCTCTTGCCGGCGCCGTTCGGGCCGATCAGGCAATGGATTTCGCCGGTCTGAAGCGTGAGGTCGACGGCGTTGGTGACGTGCAACCCGCCGAAATGCTTGTTCAGCTTGCGCAGTTCGAGCAGCGACATCAGCCGGCCCTCTGCGTCAGGCGGGCGACGAGCCTGCCGAGCCAGTTCATCGCCCCGAGCACGAGGCCGTTCGGGGCGATCAGCACCGTGAGCACCAGCAGCACGCCCATGAACACCAGCGCATACTGGCTGCCATAGATCGTGAGCGCCTGGAACGCGGCCAGCACCATCAGCGTGCCGATCACGGTCGACGTCAGGTCGCTGCGGCCCCCGACAGCGACCCAGATCAGCGGCAGCGCCGCCGCCGTCATGCCCATGCTCGAGGGCGTGATGTACTGTCCCCACACCGTGTAGAGCACGCCGGAGAGCCCTGCGAGCGCCGCGCCGATGACGAAGGTGATGAGCTGGTATTTGCGCACGTCGTAGCCGAGCATCTCGGCCCGTTCCGGATTCTCCCGGATCGCGACAATGACGTTGCCGAACGACGAGTTCATCAGAATGCGCAGGCCCAGATAGACGAAGATGAGAAGTCCGAGCACGAAGTAATAGAGGCCGACATCCGCGAACAGCACGATCGGCTCGCCCGGCCAGGGGATGGTCAGCGGCGGCATCGCGCTCATGCCGTTGAAGCCGTTCAGTCGCGCACTGCCGATACGCCACTCCGGCCCTGCGGTCTGGGCCATGAATCGCTCCAGCATCAACGTCACGGCGAGCGTAACGATGCCGAGGAAGACACCGGCGATGCGGCCGAAGAACATGAAATAGCCGAGCAGGATCGCGAACAGCGCAGCGATCGCGACGGCTACCACCAGCGCCACCAGCGTGAAGCCGTAGGCCGAGCCGAAATTGATGGTGAGGATGCCATAGCCGTAGCCCGCAATCCCGAAAAAGGCGGTCTGGCCGAAGGACAGCGAGCCGCCATACCCCCAGATCAGGCAGAGGCTGAGAGCGATGAAGACCCAGACGAAGAAGTAGACCGTGTTGCCGACGGTGTAGCCGTCGCTCACCAGCGGATACGCCAGTGCGGCAGCGAGCACGACGGCGAACAGGCCCCAGAAAGCCGGACCGCGACCGACGGTCTGCGGTCCTTCGAGACGGCGAAACAACGAGAGAAAACCGGTCACGACGCCATCCCCCGTCAGGTGCGCTCGCGCAGCACGAAGCCGGAAATGCCCTTCGGCAGCACCCGGACGACGATGATCACCGCGACCAGGAGGCCGATCTGGCCGAACAGCTGCCCCTGCCAGGACGTCATCCCCGACTTAACGATCGCAAGCAGGCCGCCGGCAGGCGCCGTGCCGAGGAACACGTCGGCGCCGCCGATCACCACGGTGACGAACGCTTCCATGATGAAGGTTGCTCCCATGGTCGGCACCAGCGTCATGGTCGGCGCGTAAAGGCCGCCGGCAAGTCCGGCGAGCCCCGCGCCGCAGGCGAAGGTGAGGCTATAGATCAAACGCGTATCGACACCGAGCGCCGCGGCCATGTGCGGCACCTGGATGGTGGCACGCGCCAGCACGCCGAAGCGCGTCCAGTTGAACAGGGCATAAAGCCCCGCCAGCACACCGAGCGCGGCGCAAAACAGTACGATGCGATAGATCGAATAGGAGTAGTCGCCGACCTGAAAGCTGCCGAACGGCGTGCCCACGCCCGCCATGGTCGAACCGACCATGATCAGCGTGCCCTGCGTCGCGATCAGGCTGAGGCCCCAGGTGGCGACGATGGTGTCGAGCGGCCGGTCGTAGAGATGGCGGATGACCACCAGCTCCACCACGACGCCGACCAGCGCCGACACGATGGTGCCGGCGAGTATTCCGAGCGGCAACGGCAGGCCGGCATGCACGGTGGCGGCCGTCACATAGGCACCGCACATGATGAACTCGCCATGGGCGAGGTTGATCACGCCCATCATACCGAAGATCACCGCGAGCCCACAGGCCGAGAGCACCAGGAACGCAAAAGCGTCGCCGAATTGATAAAGCGCAGAGAAGACGAGGGTCGCAAGATCCATGAAACAACCAGAATGTGGGAAGGCGCGAGACTGCCGTCGCAGATGTTTGGGGTTGCCCCGGCGTTCCGGGAACGCCGGGGCAACCAGCCGCCGTCAGGGTTTCGGCGGGGGATTCGACGGCGTGTACTGGGCCATCGGATCCTTCTTGGTCAGATCGCAGCCGGCCTCACCCAGCCAGTACGGCTTGATGTCTTCCCAGACTTTTGGGAAAGAGATCGCGTGATCCGCACCGACCTTGGCGAGATAGATCGTGTGCGACATGTGCTGGCTCTTCGGGTCGATGCAGACCTTGCCCTCCGGCGCGTCCATGCAGACGTCGCCGAGCGCGATCACCTTGCGGATGTCCTCGCGCTTGGTCGACTTCGCGCGCTCCACCATCTGCTTGTAGAGATAGACGGCGAGATAGGAGTTCTCCGCCTCCTGGTTGACATAGGGCTCGCTCGGGAACTTCGCCTTGAACTTGGCGTAGAACTCCTTGCTCTTCGGCGAAGAGATCTCCTCGATGTAGTTGGTGGTGACGTACATGTCCTTCAGGCTCGGCGGCTTGAAACGCTTGTGCTCGTAGCCCTGGCCGACGTTGACCGAGGAAGCCATCGGCAGGTTGACGTTGGCGGAGGCCGCCTGCTCGTAATAGGAGGCCTGCGCGGTGCCGACCAGCAGGGTGACCACGAAGTCGGGCTTGGCCTTCTGGATGTTCTGGATGCTCTGGGAGAACTGCGACACGCCGAGCGGGATGAACTCCTCGCCGGCCATCTTGCCCCCATTCTCCTTGACGATCTTGCGAACCCATTCCGCCGAGATCTGGCCGAAATTGTAGTCGGCCGCGAGCGTGTAGACGTTCTTGCCGTACTTCTCCATCATGTAGGGGATGAGCGTGGAGAACTGCTGCTCGGGCACCGCGCCTGTCACGATCATGTGGCCGTCACAGACACCGCCTTCGTACTGGTTGTTGTAGAAGGCAAAGCCATTGAACTGGTCGACGATCGGACGGTACGCCTCTCGCGAGGCCGACGAAAAGCCCGCGAACACGACGTCGACCTTGTCGCGCTGGAGGACGCGCCGCATGAACTCCTGGTAGCGGGTGTTGTCGGATTGCGTGTCGTAAGCGACGAGCTCGAGCGGCCGGCCCATGATGCCGCCGGCCTTGTTGATTTCGTCGGCGGCGAGCTGGATGGCGTGGACCTTGCCGATCGTCGCTGCGGCAAAATCGCCGGACTGATCTTCAAGCACGCCGAGCTTGATCGGATTTTCCGCCGCGAGTGCCATTTGTGGTCCAAGGGGTGATCCGAGGACAAGCGTCCCCGTGAGGGCTGCGGCACGCAGCCCCCGCAATACAGACTTGCTCATTTTTGCTTCTCCTAGATGGCCTGCTTATTGCCGCCTTGCAGCGTGATGCCGGTTGTGCGGCCGGACGTATCGGGCGGCTTCGCCCGCTTGCTCATAAACTCCTCGCAATAGAGTTCCATGTTCTGCCGCGCGCGCATGCTGTCGCGGCGGAGCTGGGAATAGGCTCCCTCCTCGTCGAGGCCGTCTTGCTGCATCAGCAGGACGACCGCCCGGATCACCGCGCGCCGGCCGCGGCGGCGCTCCTCGAGGCCTTGAAGGCGCTCATACATCTCGGCGCGCAGCAGGAACTGGTTGATGCCCATGAACAGGGACGTGTAGACCGCGCCGCCATGCACGGGCTTACGCAGGAACGAGGTTGCACCGAGATTGACGAGCGCCTTGAGCCGGCTCGGCGCTTCGACGCCGACGAGGCCGATCACCGGCACCGGCGGCAAACGCGAGCCGGGATTGACCTCGATCGCTACCGCGCCTTCGAGATCGCCGTCGATGAACAGGATGTCCCGCTCGGCCTGAAGGCTTGCGACGTCAATCTGCGCACGACCGTCGATGATCTCCGGATATTCGGTGGAGACGCCAAGCTTGGCCAGCGTCGTTTCGAGCGCGCTCTCCCATCCGCCTCGCCGGGTGACGACGATGGCACGGCCGCCCTTGAAGTTCTGTAGCAGTCGGGAGCTCATGATTGCACCACCTTCAAAAGCGGAGAGCGCATTGCGCTGGCAAAGCGCGGCGACGACTGAACGAGATAGGGATCCGGTGCGATTGGCTCGCGCGATTCCAGCAGCACTTCGAACTGCCCGCTGACCGTCGACCGGCCGATCCGGGGCGTCAGCCAGGCATGGAAGGTCTGGCGGTCGATGCGGACCTCGCCTTGCGGAGCGCGCAGCCGCTGGTCTGCCACAGCGGCGCGTACCGTGCGGGCGTCGTCGGTGCCGGCTTGTGACAGGGCCGCTCCGAGCAGCTTGACGGCGATGTAGGACGCTTCGGCATCAGCCGACGAGACCGGTCCATCCGGAAAGGACGTGGAGTAGGCACGAATGAAGGCGCCGTTTTCCGCCGAGTTCAGCGAGGAGAAATAGACACTCGAGGACAGATGTCCATCGACGGCGTCCGGGCCGATCTCCGGCAATTCCGGCTCCGACAGCGTGCAGCTCGCGACCGGGATTTCAGCCGCCTGATCGATGCCACGCGCACGGCAGGCGGCCCGGAACGCCCGGAAGAAGGCGTAAGCGCTGGTGCCGATCAAATTGTTGAAGACGAAGTCCGGACGCTGATCGATGATCGCTGCGATCACCTGGTCGACCTCGGTGTCGCCAACCGAGAGATACCGCTCGGCAAGCACGGTGCCACCGCGCGCGGCCAGCGCCTCCCGGAAGATGCGATTGTTTTCCCAGGCCCAGATGTAATTGGAGCCGACGCAGAAGGCGCGCGAGCCGACGCGGGATGCCAAATAATCGACGAGCGGCAGCACGTGCTGGTTCGGCGCGGCGCCGGTATAGATGACGTTGTCGGAGCTCTCGAAGCCCTCGTAGTGAGACGGATACCACAGCAGTCCGTCGAACTTTTCGAAGCAGGGGATCACTTCCTTGCGGCTCGACGAGGTGTAGCAGCCGACCACATGCCGGACGCCGGAACCGAGCAGCTCGAGGCTGAGCGAACGATAGCTCGCAAGGTCGCCGGCCGGGTTGACCACGACCGGCTCCAGCGCAATGTCGTCACGGCCCGCATTGATTTCGCGAAACGCGAGCAGCGCCCCGTTCAGCATCGAGCGCGCAACGACGCTGTAGGATCCCGTCGTCGACAGCATCACGCCGATCCGATAGTTCGTCCGCGCCATCACTCGTTCCAAAATAAAAAGGCGCCCACCGGCTGTTAAGCCGAGGGCGCCCTCGCCGCCAACTGAGCACGCCAATCGGCGTGATGTTGGAAATGGTTGAAGCTCGTTGCGTTGACGGGCTGAACTGCCCAACGCTTGCATGATACGGTCGTTGAGATCAGTTACGAAGTCAAGCGCGTTATTGCAGCGAAAGCTGCCGCGATTCATATCGTGGTGCAGCAAAACTATGCAGCCGAGCCAAGGGCGCCGCATCGCTGCGGCGGAGATGCCAGGGCACGCCTGACGTCCGGTTTCCGGCGGGCTATTGAAAGCTGCGTGCCGAGCTGCCAGGAGGCCCACGCCCAGCCGAGAGCATCGTCGCTTGCCGCACGAACGACGGATGTCTCTGCCAGCTGTCGGTTTCGTTGGGGCGAGTGAACTTCAGCTGCCTTGGGGCCCCGTCTGGTATCGAGCCGCCTCTGCACGATCTCATCCCGAGACCAAGCCCAAACGGCCCTGGGATTTAAGAATTTGGTAACGATACGAACGTGGTTGAGCGCGTTAATGCAAATCGCACACCGCCGGTGTCTAGCCCGTAACGACCCTGCTATAAAGCGTAGCCACGGCTCGATCGACTTCGCGAATTATCCGGTTTCCCTGATTGCGCATGAACAAGCTTAGCAACACGTTCGACATCGTCATCGAGCAGGCGTTCGACTTTCTGTCTCCGGAATATGCCGAGCTGTTTGATCGCTCGGCCGCCACTGCGTTCCAGCATCCGATCTGGCTGCACAGCCTCTACACCAGGCTCGCTTCGGATGCGGGTGCGACACCTCTGGTCGTCGTGGTCCGCCACCGCGCGACAGGCGCCCTTGCGATGGTGCTGCCCTTGCTCCGGATCCGGCGCGGCCCGATCCGAACCGTCGAGTTCGCCGACCTCCGCGTCTCCGACTATCTGGCGCCGGTTTGCAGCCCGAAAGTGTTCTCGCAACTGCTCGATGACGCGGACGCATGCGCGGAGATTCGGCGCCTCGTTCGCCCTTTCGATCTGCTCCGGATCACCAAACTGCCCGACGGGCGGCTTCCGATCGAGAACCTCCTGGCCGCATCGCGCCGCGTATCGATGGACACCAACGCCTACGCGACGGTCCTGGTCGCGCCGTTCGAGCAATGGCGGGCCGGTGCGATCGATCGCTCCTATCAGAAGGAGCTCGCAAAGAAATATCGTCAGCTCCAGAAGAAGGGCGCGCTGAGCTTCTCATGCTGCAACGACAGCGCCTCCGTGCTCGAGGCGATGGACGTGATGAGGAAGTTTCGCGGTCCGCGCTTTCAGGCGCAAGGCGACGGAGATCTGCTCCAGCGTCCCGAATATTTCGGCTTCTATTCCGACGTGGCCCTTCGTGGGCTCGGCTCCTTTGTGCGTCTCTATGCCATGAAGATGGACGGCGAAGTGATCGCCGCCGTGCTCGGCCTCTGCCATCAGGGCAGCTTCCTCATCATCATGAGCGCCTTCGACATTGCCGGGTACAAGAGCCAGTCCCTGGGCGCGCTGATGTTCGAGCAGGTAGCGCGGGATTGCATCGAGCGCGGCGATCAGATGCTCGATTTCACCATCGGTGACGAGCCATACAAGAAACTGTTCGGCGGACAGCCCTCGCCGATGTGGGCGATCACGAAAGCCGGCAGCACCGCAGGTGCCATCGCCCTGTTCGCGCTAAAGCAGGCTCCCTGGCTCAAACTGGCGGCCAAGCGGCTCTCGGATTTGCGGCTCCTGCCCGCCCGCACCTCGACGCCCACGCGCTGAAAAACGGCAGGCGAAGGGCCGCGGAACTCAGGCGCGCAACGCCCCGCGAACACGCCCGAGCCAGCCGGGATGCATTTGATCGACGCGGTGTGTCAGGCTGCGCCGCAGGAAGTGCAGCCGGCGCCGGACATCCCAGCCGATATCGTTGCGGGATGTCAGGGCCTGGCGGAAGCGCGCCATCTTGAGGGACTGCTGATCCGCCGCGATCTTGTCGCGATCGGAATAGAACTGCGTAATCTTCTCCTGGTCCATGCCTGGGGTCGCGAGCCACTTCGGCGCATATTCGGTGCACAGACGATCGACGTCCACCAGCAGGCGCGCGACGCCCGTGCCGGCGGCGGGACAATTGGTCTGGAACGCATCGCCGATGAGCACGATGCCGGGCTGGAGATGTCCCTCGACGACGGTCAGATCCATCACCCAGTTCTGGACACGGTCGGTGACGCGGAAATCGCCGAGATAGGGCCGCAATCCCGGCAGCAGACGCAGAACGGTCGCTTCCGGTTCGCGACGCAGCTCGCGCATGATCGGATCGGTCGGGTCGCGGAACATGAAGAGATTGGCACGCATGCCGGCGCGAACGGGAAACAGGCTGAGATAGTCGATGCCGTCGGCCGTGCGCTCGCCATAGCAGGTCAGTGCCTCGAAATCGAACGGCGCGCCATCGCCGCGGGCGATCGTGAAACCGAACGAAACCGAATGGCGCTCGGCGAGAATCTGCCGCTTGATACCGAGTTTATAACCGAGAGCCGCCGCCATTCCCGTGGCGAGAACGACGAGACGCGCAGTCACGCGCCGTCCGGACGCCAGCTCGAGATGCTGGACGTCGTCGCTGCAGCTGATCGCGGTGACCTCGTCGACGATCAGATCGGATGGCTCGGGGATCCGGCTGCGCGCCATGGCAACGAGATCGGCATAGGGAAATCCGTAGGCTTGGCCGACGCTGACATCGACCACCTTGCCTTCCCGGATATTGAGCACCTGATCATATCGACAAGCGACATTTTCGAGCGCGTCGAGGAAGCCCAGCTTGCGGAGCATCGCCAACTGATGGCCGCCGATCTTTTCGACCCGGAACTCGTCCGGATAGACCGCCCGCTTGTCGATCAGGACGATGCGATGCCCTGCCCGCGCCAGCACGGCCGCCGCAAGCGATCCTGCAAGGCCACCACCGACGATCGCGATGTCCGCAACGATCGTCGAAGTGCCAGCTGCGCCGATCGGCTCGGTCACAGTTCTATCCGCCGTCATGATCCAGGCTCCCACGGTCAACCAAAGCCGTACGTGCAATTCTCCGGCCTGATGTCGCATCGCAGGACCAAACGCGATCATTTCTCGGTATCGAGGTTAATGAAGCGGGGGACCCGGCCGCCCGGACGAAAGCCGGCACGCCTCTTGCTCGGGATTCTCCGTAAATTCCGGCTTCTGGCAGTTCTGCGGTCGATCCCGGCGAGGCATTCGGCATTCAAGCGGCTGATCTCGCCTTTCTCGGCCGTCGATGCGGCGCTATGCCGTCAGTCGGCCTGAGCTCGGCCCTGGTCTATCTGGGACAATGGGGACGGTGATGTTCCACAGTGAAGCAACCGGCATGAGCGCGACATCGACGCCGCAGGCGAGATCCTGGATGCCCTGCATTAACACTCGCATTTCTTCGGCATGCTAGGTTGTCACCGGTATCGGAAGATGTCTCTTCAGGAGAGAGCAGCTCCTTAAATTTCATGATCAAATCCATCCTCCAGCTCATGCGGCGCGACGTCACGCGCGGTGTCGTCGGGACCATCCTGCTCAAGGTTGGTAGCGGCGCGCTCGCGTTTGCGCTGTTTTCGCTGGCGGCACGAACGATGTCGCCCGACGGCTTCGGTATCTTTGCGACCTGGCTTTCGGTTGCCCAGATCGCCGCCGTCGTGGGACTGGTCGGCCAGGAATCGTTGCTGGTGCGGTTCCTGAACGAATATCAGGTCGGCGACAGGCCGGATCTCACCAAAGGTGTCCTCTTATCGAGCTTCAAGATTACCTCGATCGCAATGCTGATCGTGATCGCGGGGATCGCCATCGCGGCGAACATGAGAGGCGATGGGTGGCTGCTCATACTTGCGGTATCGGCCTACACGGCCGCGAATGCCGGCGTGATGCTCGGCAGCCAGATCGCACGCTCACTGGTCAGCATTCTCACGGGCGAGGGAAATCGCGAGTTCTTCTGGCGAGTCATCGTCGTCCTGTTTCTGCTCGCCATGCTGCTCGGTCATCGGCAACTCGATCCCGCCGAGTTGATGGCGGTGATGACAATTGCCATATCGGTGGGCCTGGTTGCGCAAATCGTTTCGATCGCGCGCGTGCTGCCGGATTTGCGCGGTACGCCGGCGCGCTCCGAAACGTCCCGCTGGCGCTCGAGCGCCCTGCACTTCTGGCTTGCATCCATTCTTGAAGCCGCAAACCAGTATTTCGACGTCATTCTGGTGTACTGGATGCTGGATCCAGTAACTGCCGGTATCTACTTTGCCGCATCGCGCCTTGCCAATATCTTCGCCATGCTATCTGCGGCGCTATATACGTTCGGAGCCCGCCGGCTTCCCTCGCTGTATTTCAGCAAGAACCACCAGGAGTTCGAGCGAACCTTGCAGCTGATGGCGGAGGTGACCGCGCTATGCGTGGTCGCCGGGCTCGCCATGATCTGGATCGGCGGCCCCTATCTCCTCAACCTGTTCGGACCTCATTTCACCGCGCAGCACTCGGTCTTGATCGTGCTCGCAATCGGGACGGCCATCCAGGCCGCAGGCGGCCCATCTGCTGCGATCCTGCAGCTGACCGGCCACGAACGGATCTACGTTCCCGTCGTTGCCGCCAATGTCGCGCTGCGGCTCGTGGGGTTTCTCATCCTCATTCCCTGGCTCGGCGTGCTTGGCGCGGCGATTTCGGCGACCGTGTCGCTGGCGCTCGCGACCATCGCCCTGAACGTCCTCTGCCGCCGGCGAACAGGGGTGGATCCTTCGATCCTCGTGCTGCTGCGCTTCTCCGCCTTGAAGCGCCGCAATTATGCAGTGCGCGGCGCCGACTCCAGCGACTAGGCCTCAATCACGCCGTCGCCCGGTGGTCCGCGATCACGCGCTGGCCGCGCGCAAGGTCGATTGGTTAACGCGCGCTCGCCGCGCAGCAGCCGGGAACCGGCGAAATGCCTGCGGGAACGATGTCGACTGCCAAGCCTGGCATTAACTCCGTTTGTTGCTAGTCGGTGTCCGCGCGATGCCCGCATGATAGGTACGGAGTTAAGAAGGTGAAGATTTCGTTTCTTTAGCGGGTCGGGATCGGTGCTCCACTATCAGCCGAATAAGGAATTGGGCGAGACGACCGCGACGGCACCCGCGCGGTCGAACGGCAGCGGACGAAAGCTGCACGTGCTTCTCGCGCAAACCCAGGCCGAGAACGCCGGAGCGCAGGAGATCTCCAGGCTTCTTGGCGCCGGGCTGACCGCGCGCGGCTACCGCGTCACCAATCTCTTCTTCTTCCGTAAATCGCATTCCTTCGATGAGCCGCCCGATACGCTCTACTGCGCGCCGAGCCGGCCGGGCAATCCGATGGCGTTGCTGCGGATGCTGTGGACACTCGGCCGCCATATCAGCACCATCAAACCCGACGCCGTCCTGACCTTCCAGCATTTCGGCAACGTGATCGGCGGCGGCGTGACGCGCCTCGTCAGCCGCGCACCCGTCATCGCAAATCAGGTTTCATCCGCGCTGGCGATGAGCTGGCCGGTCCGCACGGCTGACATCTTCATGGGTAGCCTTGGCTTCTTCGACCGCATCACGCTCAATTCGCAGGACATGCAGCGCGAGTATTCGCGCTACCCCGCGGCCTACCGGTCGCGCATGGTGCATGTCCCGCACGGCTTCGACGACAAGGCCCTTACCCTGTCGAAGGAGACCGCGCGACAGAAGTTCAACCTGCCGCCGGATCGCATATTGCTCGGCTGCGCAGCGAGACTGCATCCGCACAAGCGTCTCGACCTGGCGATACGTCTGCTGCCGGATCAGCCGTCCTGGCACCTTGCGCTTGCCGGCCAGGGAGCCGACGAGGCCCGGCTGAAGCTGCTGGCGAGTGAATTGAAGGTGTCGGACAGGCTGCATTTGCTGGGGGAAATCCCGCCCAGCCGGATGGCGGACTTTCTCGCCTGCCTGGACGTGTTCGTATTCCCGACACAGGCCGAGACCTTCGGTCTGGCCGCGGTCGAGGCTGCGAACGCCGGTGTTCCCTCCGTCGTCACCGATCTTCCCGTCCTGCGCGAAGTGTTGTCCTACGAAGGAAGACCGACCGCGCTCTTCATCGACGCTTCCGATCATGCGAAGCTCTCCGCGGCCGTCTCCAGGCTGCTGACGGACCAACATCTAAGCGACGAACTGCGACAAAACGCCAAAGGCCTGCGGTTGCGCTATTCGGTAGATGCCATGGTGGAGGAATACGTTCGAATTCTCGGCCAGGTCATCTGACCGGACGATTGGAATAGATGGGCTCGACATGATCATCGAGTTTCGCTGTGAACGTGAGTACGCGCGGCGGTGGATGGGCCGCGAGACGCTGCTGATCGACGGCCGGGAAGTTCCGGTTCAAATCGCGTGGACGGCGACGGCCAAGCCGCGGCCCGCAGGTCTCGACGCCCTGTTCGAGCTCGAACGCATGGTGCTGCACAAGGGCAAACACAGCAGCGTCCACAGGCTGAACGTCATTCCGGGACCGACGCGGGCTCGCACCGAGACAGCCGACGTAATCGTCGACTTCACCGGCGCCGCGCGCGATCCGAACGACTCCGTCCGGCTGTATCTCCGTCCGCTGTTCAATGGCGTTGCAGGCGAGAACGCCGCGCTCGCCGCCATTCTGGCTGGCGACCTGCCGGTGATCGACATCGTCAACGAGGTCGACGGTTCGGTCCTCGATCGCGGCCATCCATCCGGAGAAATTGCCGCCGGCCTGAGCGGCGCACTCGAAACCGTCATGGCGCGAACCCTGACCATGGTGGCGGCGATCCTATCGGGACGACCGCGGCTTGTGCCGCAACTGGCGCGTCCGGCAGCGGATGGCCCGCGTCGTGGCCCCGTTGGCTATGTCGCGCGCGGCCTTGCCGTGTCGATCGCCAAGGAGATTTATCGCCTGTGCTGCTATGCCCCTCACTGGCATGTCGGGTGGCGCTTCAATGACGGCGCGGGCGTCTGGCAGACCGGAGATCTATCAGGTCCAAGCTGGAACGTTCTGGGAGATCCTGGAAACCACTTCTACGCCGATCCCTTTCCCATGACCTGGCAGGGACGAACATTCGTCTTCTTCGAAGATCTGGATCATCGGGTTGGAAAGGGCATCATTTCGGCGATCGAGTTCGGCGACAGCGGGCCGACCGGCGAGGTCGTGCCCGTGCTGGAGGAGCCCTGGCACCTCTCCTATCCCTTCCTGATCGAAGACGGCGGCGATTTGTGGATGATCCCGGAGAGCTCGATCCGCGGCGACGTCGCCCTCTACAAATGCGTTCGGTTCCCGGACAAATGGGAGCGACACGCGACGCTCCTGTCAGGCCTTGAGCTGGCCGACGTCACGATCACGCGGCACAACGGCCTGCACTATCTATTCGGGGCCTGGCGCGACGGAACCGGCGGTTATTCGGACTCGCTGGCGATCTACTACGCCGAGCACCTCCTGGGCCCCTGGTTGCCCCATGCCAGCAATCCGGTCCTGATCGACCGCGCGAGCACGCGGCCGGCGGGGAATTTCGTGACCATCAATGATCAATTGTGGCGCCCGGTCCAGAACTGTGCCGACGGATACGGTGCGGCGCTCGCGCTGGCGGAAGTGATCGAGTTGTCGCCAACGGCCTTCAAGCAGGTCGTCCGCCATTCCTTGAAGCCCGGACCGGTGTGGCCTGGCAGAAAGCTGCACACCCTGAACCGCTGCGGCCGGCTCGAGGTGATCGACGGATCGCGTGTCCAACCCAAGACCCGCGGCTTCGCGGGCAGATTTCCGTCCGCCGTTCAGTCTCCGCGCACCAGTTCATACACCGCCGGCTGAAGCCGCCGGCGCGCTGTCGCTTGCGCTGCGTCCGAGCGCGCGGGCAAGGACGTGCCCGAGCGTTCCGGCCTGTGACGCGCTGCCGCGCCAGGCCACGATCTGGTCGGGACGTATCAGAGCGAGGTCCGCCTCATAGAGGTCGCGCAAGGATGCCGGCAGCGTGACGGGCTTCACGTCGACGCCGAGGTTGCGGACGGCATCGGTGACCGCCGCGTGAGACGACGCGATCTCGCCGAACTGAAGCAGCGTCCATTCGAACCCGAACAGGTCGTACAGGGACACGCCATCGTCCAACCACGCATGCGGTGCGCGGCCACCGGGGCAGGCGCTGGGAACGTAGACGTTTGCGGCATCGGGCGGCGGCTGGCTGCCATCGGAGACGATGATCGGCGAGCCGTCGTACCGTCCGCCGAAGGTGACACCGGGGATGTTGAATTCGGCACGGGCGTGCTGTTCGAGATAAATGCCCGCCGTCCGCCGCGCCTCGCTGCCCTCGTCGGTGGCGTCCTCGATGTCAGGCGCCGGCGCGAACAGACCAAGGGAGTCCGCGAAGCGCCGCGCATAGTCGGTATTGCGGAGCGCCACCGGACGCCGCTCGACCTCGTAGCTGTCGAGCAGCGTCGCCGGGCTCAGACTCTTGACGACGCTTGCGAGCTTCCAGCCGAGATTGACCGCATCCTCGATCGCGGTGTTGTATCCGAGCCCGCCGGTCGGCGTGAACAGATGCGCGGCGTCGCCGCCGAGGAACACCCTGCCCCGCTGCATGCCGTCCGCCACCAGCGCGTGACCGGCGGTCCAGGTCAGGAAGGACAGCACCTCGCAATCGATCGGCGCGCCGCACGCGCGCTGGAACGCGGCCTTGGCCTCGTTGATCGTGATCGCACTTTCGTCCTCGCCCGGCCGAAGCTGCGTGTGAAACGCGAATTCGTCACGCCCGTTCACCGAGGCCATGAAGGCGCGGCGGTCGCCGTTGAAGCAATTGTACATCCACGCCTTGGCGTGCGGGATGCTCGCGTAAAACTCCGGTGAACGGAGATAGACCGCCAGCATGCGGCCGCCCATGAAGTCACGCTGCGTTCCGGTCTCGCCGCCATAGACAATGCCGAGCGATTGCCGGACCGTCGAGCGTGGTCCGTCGGCGCCAACGAGGAAGTCGGCCTCCACCTGAAAGCGGCGGCCGTCAGCGAGACATTCGATCTCGCCGACGATGCCTTCATCGCTTTCGACGTAGCCGATCAGCCGGTGGCCATAGTTCAGCTTGATGCCGGCAAGCCGTTCGGCATGGCGGCGCAGCACCGCCTCGACATATTTCTGCGAGACCCGGTGCGGCAGCTCCGCCGCGCTCCAGGAGCCCGACATGCCCTTGATCAGCTCGCCCGCGCGCGACGATGACGGCAGGGCAAACCGCGCCAGCTCGTAGCCGGCATAACGGGTGAAGTACGCAACGTCGGTCGGGTAGTCCGCAGGCAGGCCTTCGCGCCTGATCTCGTCGGCAAAACCAAGCCGCCGATAGTGCTCCATCGAGCGCGCCTGCGTTGCATTGGCCTGCGGATTGAACGCGGTCCCCGGCTTCTCGTCGACCAGGATCGCGGACACACCGCGACGGCCGAGCTCGTTGGCCAGCATCAGCCCGCAGGGCCCCCCGCCCACGATGAGCACTGCGGCCGTCAGACGTGTTTCCAAGACGCTTCTCCCTACCAGCATTATCTTGCATGGTAAGGAGGCCTGACGATATCGTCAAGTCGCCTGACTAATCGACATTCTCGAGCGTGTCGAACCTCTCGCCATAGACCGCCAGTCCCTTCAGGATCGCGTCCATCGTGGCCTTGCCGAGCTCGGCGCGCATCTCCTGCTCGGCGATGTCCACGGCATCGCGGAACGCATCCAGCCATTTGCGCCCGGCGGGCGTGAACATGACGATGCGCGCGCGCCGGTCGGTCGGATCGGCGATACGATTGACGAGGCCGAGCTCGGCGCATTGATCGACCAGCTCGCCCATCGCCTGCTTGCTCATGGAGGCGCGGCGGGCGAGCTCGGTGAGCCTCGTTCCCTCGACGTCGAGATTGCGGGTCAGGCTGACATGCGCGATGCGCGTCTCGTCGTGCCCCTTCTCGCTCATCAATTCGAGCACGCGGCCTTCGAAGCGCCGCACGGCGTTGTTGAGCAGGCGACCGATATTGGCATGCCGCCACGCGGTGCCGGATGTGGCGCCGGATATCCTGGATTTCACGAGATCTGCTTCCGATTCGGACTGATCGAGATTGCGCGAGGCTAACACAAGAGGCAGCCCGCGCGCTCGGACAGCCGATCAGCGCGCATTGCGGCTGTGACGCCACGGGCGGCATGAATCAAAACGCCGCCCGTCATCCCGTGCTTCGAGCGCTCCCGGCAAGGGGCGCTTACTGGGAACGATCCGAGGTCCAGCCCTTATACTCGGCGACATTGTCCCTGGTCACCAGCTTGGACGGCAGCAGCTCGACGGTCGAGGCCGGCTTCTGGCCATTGAGAATGCCGACGCCCACCTGCACGGCCCGCCGCGCCATGAAGAACGGGTCCTGCGAAGCCGAGGCCTGGATCTGCGGCGACTGCGGATCCTTCAGCGCGGCCTCGATATCGGGCGCGCCGTCGACCGCGGTGATGACGATTCCGCTGCGGTTCTGCTGGCGCGCCGCAAGGTCGGTGCCGATCGCCTGCGGGTCGTTGATGGCGAAGATGGCGTCGATCTTGGGGAAGCGCGTCAGATAACCCTGCGCGACGGTGAGGCCGCCTTCGCGCGAGCCTTTGCCGTCCTGGTCGTTGGACAACACCTTGATGCCGGCATTCTTCGAGAAGACGTTCTTGCAGCCGACGACGCGGTCGATCACGGCGGAGACCTGCGGCCCATTCTCGATGATGACGTCGCCCTTGCCGCCCAGCTTGTCGACGATGTACTGGCAGGAGATCTCACCGGCCTGCACGTTGTTCGTGGTCACGGTGGCGTCGGCGCCTTCGGCCGCGGTGTCGACCGCGACGACGACGATGCCTGCCGCCTGCGCCTTCTTGATCGCCGGCCCGATTGCCTTGGGATCGCCGGGGTTGAGCAGGATCAGGTCGACGCCAGCGGCAATGAAATTGTCGATCTGGGTGACCTGCTTGCCGAGGTCGTATTCGAAGCCGACTGCCGTGATCTTCACATTGGGATTGGTCTTCTTCGCCTCGAACTCGGCGCCCTTCGACAGCGCGACGAAGAACGGATTGCCCATCGATCCCAGCGAGACGCCGATCGACTTGAGCTCCTTGGCGAAGGATGGCGCGGCGCTGAGGGCAAGCGCCGTCGCGGCGCCGGCGAGCATGATCGTCTTCAACATGGACTTCCTCCCTGGTCTGTCTTCGTCCCCGGCGCGGCAGACCAGTTGCCGCAACGGAACCTCGCATTCAAGTTCTGGCAGAGCCCTTCAAGTTCTGGCGGAGCCCTGCAGCCGGTAGCGATCGAGCGCCACGGCGCCGATGATCACCAGGCCCTTGATGACATATTGCCAGATGTCGGAGACGCCGACGAGGATCAGGCCGTTCGACAGCACCGCGATGATCAACGCACCGACCAGCGTGCCCCAGATCGAGCCGATGCCGCCGACGAAGGAGGTGCCGCCGAGGATCACGGCGGTGATCGCGTCGAGTTCGTAGGACTGGCCGAGCTGCAGGCCGTTGGCCGCATAGAGCCGCGCCGCCTGCATGGCGCCGCCGAGCCCGGCGAAAAGCCCGGAGACGCCGTAGACGAAGATCAGCACGCCCCAGACCTTGATGCCGGCAAGCCGCGCCGCGCTTTCATTGCCGCCCACCGCATAGATGTGCACGCCGAGTACGGTCCGGCGCAGCACCAGCCACGAAACGAGGATGACGAGCAAGGCGATCACCGAGAGCCACGGGATCGACGCGACGCCGGGGATGAGGGTCAGCGAGCCGTTGCCGATGAAGGCATAGGGAATGGACGGATTGAACACGGTGGTATCGGCCCCGAGCAGTCGCGCCAGGCCGCGTACCGCAGTGAGCGAGCCGAGCGTGACGATGAAGGGCGGCAATCGGAGCAGCGCGATCAGCGCGCCGTTGACGACACCGAAGCCAAGGCCGGTGAGCAGCGCGGCCGGCAGCCAAAGCATCCCGAGCTCCGGCATCTTGGAGAGCGTCAACCCGGCCATGGCGGAAGCCGCCAGGATCGAGCCGACCGAAAGGTCGATGCCGCCGGTGAGGATGACAAAGGTCATGCCTGCGGCAAGCACGGTGTTCACCGCGGCCTGCTGCAGCACGATGCCGAGATTTTGTCCGGTGAAGAAGCGGCCCTCGGACAGGAAGTGGAAGCCGCCGCAGAGGATCAGCAGCACCGGCAACATACCGAGCGCGCTGATCAGCACCCTCACCCGCTGGCGCTTTGACTCTGCGGCGGCACCGTTGGTCGTCGCCGGTGCGGGCTTGGCCTGCGAGGCACCATTGTCAGGCATCGAGATGCTCCATCCCCGTGGCAAGCGCCATGATGTCTTCCTGGTTCAACGGCGCCGTCTCGGTTCGCCGGACCTCGCCTGCAACCAGTCCCGACCGCATCACGACGACGCGGTCACAGATGCCGATGATCTCGGGCAGGTCGGACGAGATGACGAGGATCGCGGTGCCGGCTTTGGCAAGATTGTCGATGATCGAATAGATCTCGGATTTGGCGCCGACGTCGACGCCGCGCGTCGGCTCGTCGAGGATCAGCACCTTAGGCGCAATGGCAAGAAGCCGCGACAACAGCAGCTTCTGCTGATTGCCGCCGGACAGGCCGCCGGCGGGAACGCCGACATTGGCGGCGCGGATGCTGAGCCCTGCGAAGGCCCGATCGGCGCGCTCGCGTGCCTTATCGCGATCCAGGAACCAGCCGAGCTTCGCATCGCGGCTGAGGACCGCGAGGTTGATGTTGTCCAGACATGACATGTCGAGAAACAGGCCGAGCGCCTTGCGGTCCTCCGTCAGATAGGCGATGCCGGCCTCAAGCGCCTCACCCGGCGTGCGGATCTCGACCGGCCGTCCCTCCAGCTCGAGCCGGCCGGAGGTTTTTGGCAACGCGCCGATGATGAGATGCGCAAGCTCGGTACGCCCGGCGCCGATCAGGCCGGCGAGACCGACCACCTCACCCGCGTGCACGGTCAGCGAGCAGCCCTTGACGCGCAGGCCATCGGCCATGTCGATCGCGGCGAGCACGGGATGGCCGCGTCCCGCCTCCGGATCATGGTCCTTCTTGTAGAACGATGAGACGTCGCGCCCGACCATCAGCCGCACGATGGTGTCCGCACGGATCTCGGGCTTGTCGAGCGAGCCGACCAGCCGGCCGTCGCGCAGCACGGTGACGCGGTCGCCGAGCGCGTAGACCTCGTCCATGCGATGCGAGATGTAGATGATGGCGAGGCCCTCGGCGCGAAGCTGGCGGATCAGCGCGAACAGCCGTGCGCTCTCGCCGGCCGACAGCGCCGTGGTCGGCTCGTCCATGATCAGGATCCTTGATCTCGCGTGCAGCGCACGCGCGATCTCGACCAGTTGCCGTTGCCCCATGGACAGATGCGCCACCAGCGTCGACGGCAGGAAGTCCGCACCGAGCCGCTTCAGGATGGGACCGACGCCCTCGCGCATGGCGCCGCGCGCCAGCAAGCCTGTCCGCGATATCTCTCGCCCCAGATAGATATTCTCGGCAACGCTGAGATTGGGCGCGAGCGACAGCTCCTGATAGATGATGGAGATGCCTGCCGCGCGGCCGCCGAGCGGACCTTCGATCCGTACCGGCTGTCCTTCGATGCGGATCTCGCCGCCGGGATCCGGCCGATAGGCGCCGGACAGGATCTTCATCAGCGTCGACTTGCCGGCGCCGTTCTCACCCATCAGGGCATGAATTTCACCGGCATAGACAGTGAGATCGACGGCGCGCAGCGCCTTGATGCCGAAGAAGGACTTTGAGACCCCGCGCATCTCGAGGATCGGATCGTTCATCGTGCCTCCCGGCGCACAATGCGTTTCCCACCCGCGTCTCAATCATTCTGTCAGCGCGGCTTGCGCATTAAACAAAAGGCCGCGGCACAGGGCAATACCGAACAGACGGGAATGTAGCATCGAGGCGATGCTAGTGGCGCGGCCGATACAGTTCGCGCCAGGCGGGAAGCCGCTCGGCATAAGCATCAGTCAGCCCGGTGTCAGGTTTGTACGTCTCGATGCGCTGCGGCCGGGTGCAAACGGTGGCGATCGCCTCACCGGTGACAGCAAGTCGCCCCAATCTCGCCGCACCGAACGCTGCGCCGGTCTCACCTCCGGCGAAGCGGTGGATCGGAATATTCAGCACGTTCGCCAGCACCGAGAGCCAGAAGCCGGACCGTGAACCACCGCCAATGGCATCGGCTTCCGTAATCACAATGCCAGCATCGGCGAGCGCGTCGCGGCAATCGGCCAGCGCGAAGGCAACGCCCTCGAGCACCGCCTGCACGATCGCCGCGCGATCGGTGCCATGGCTCAAACCATCGAGCATGCCGCGCACGACGGGATCGTCGTGCGGGGTCCGCTCACCCGCGAGATAAGGCAGGAAGCTCACCGGCGACGGCGCCTGTGGATGCGATCCAAGCGGCGCCAGCAACTCGGCCTCGCTGACGCCGAACAGGCGCGCGGCCCAGGCGAGGCAGGAGGCGGCCGACAGCATCGCGCCAGCCTGAATCCACATGCCGGGAATGGCGTGGCAGAAGGTATGCACCGCACAGTCCGGGTTCGCAGCGATTGTGCTGGTCGGCGCCAGCAGGGCACCCGAGGTTCCCAAAGATACGAACGCGGTTCCCGGCTGGATCGCACCGATGCCGACGGCGCCCGCCGGATTGTCGCCAGCGCCGCCCGCGATCACCGGCTGCCTCACCATGCCCCAGCGCTGCGCGAGGTCGCTGCGCAATGTTGCTGCTGCCGCGCATCCCTCGACCAGGCGCGGCATGTGATCGCGCGACAGGCCGGTCGCGGCCAAGGCCTCGTCCGACCAGTCCCGGCGCGCGACGTCGAGCCAAAGGGATCCCGACGCATCCGACACGTCCTCGACGGCCTCGCCTGACATCACCAGGCGCAGATAGGCCTTTGGCAGCAGCACCAATTTCGTCGCTGCAAAGACTTCAGGTTCGTGCGTCGCGACCCAGAGCAGTTTCGGCGCGGTAAAGCCTGGCATCGCCTTATTGCCCGTCACGGCACGCAAGGCGGGCCAGCGCTGCTCCAGGACGCGACACTCGGCGGCAGCGCGTCCGTCGTTCCACAGGATGCAAGGCCGCAGCGGCCTCGAGCTCGCATCGAGCAGCGTGGCGCCATGCATCTGGCCGGACAGCCCAATGCCCTCGACCGCCGCCAGCTCTTTTCCATGCGACGTCTTCAGGGCATCGAGCGTGGCGAAGGTCGCCTCGATCCATTGCGCGGGGTCCTGCTCGTAATAACCCGATTGCGGCGAGGTGATCATCAGCGGCCGGCTCTCGCTTGCAATCACGCGCTGGGCGCCGTCGACGAGAACGGTCTTGACTGCGGAGGTGCCGAGATCGATGCCGAGATACATGACTGCTTCCGCTCACTTCGCCGCGTCGATCCAGATCCCCGGCTCGGAATGCTCGCGGATGTGGCTGACCAGGAAGTCGGAAAACACCCTGATCTTGGCAGGCAGCCGGACGCGGTTTTGATAGGCGATGTTCATGGTGAGCAGCGGCAGCTCCCAGCCCATCAGGACAGGCACCAGCCGGCCGGCCGCGATATCGCTCTGCACGATGTAAAGCGGCTGGATCAGGATGCCGAGCCCCGCGCGTGCCGCACCGCAGATGATCTGGCCATCATTGCTGTCGAGCGTCGGCGCGATCCGCACCGTCTGCGTCGTGCTGCCCTGGCTGAGCCGCAGCGAATAGGGATCGTTGGCGAGATTGTAGATCAGCATGTTGTGGCGGGCGAGATCCGCAGGGTGCTCCGGCCGGCCGTGCTTCTCCAGATATGACGGCGCCGCCGCGAGCACGCGGTGCATCTGGCCGATGCGGCGGACGATGATGTTGGAATCCGGCTCGTGCTCGCGCGTGCGGATCGCCACGTCGATGCCGGCCTCGATGAAGTCCAGGTAGCGGTTTGCGCTGATGATCTGCACGCTGAGATCAGGATACAGCGCGCGGAAGGCGGGCAGCATCGGCGCGAGATAGATCATCGCAAAGGACAGCGAACTCGTCACGCGCAGCATGCCCTTCGGCGACAGCGCGCGGTCGGAGACGGCATCCTCGGCTTCGGCGAGCTCGTTCAACAACGTGCTGCAGCGCTGCAGAAGCTCCTGCCCTGCCTCCGTCAGCCATAGCCGGCGCGTGTTGCGTTCGATCAGCCGGACTGCGAGCCGTTCCTCCAGCGCGCTGAGGTGGCGGCTGGCGGCCGCGTTCGACATCCGCAGGATTTCGGCGGCCTTGGACAGGCTGCCGAGTTCGGCGGTTTTGGAGAAGACTTCGAGTTGGAGCAGCCGGTCCATTTTTGCTAAAAGAGGAAAAGAGACTTACAAATTTTGGCCTTTATTTCCGTTTTCTGCAAGGCAAAATAGCCACAACGAGACATAATCGCAGGCGAGGAAAATCAGGAAATGTCGGGCCCGATCAGGCACATCGTGATGTGGCGGTTGCGCGGGGAAAGCCCCGAGGAGCGCTCCGCCGCCCGGGTCAAGGTCAAGACCCTGTTCGAGGGCCTCAAGGGTAGGATCGACGGCCTCACCCATATCGAAGTCGGCATGGACGTCAGTGCGGTGGACTACGCCTGCGACGTGGTGCTGTTCTCGGAATTTACCGACCAGGCCGCGCTCTCGGCCTATGCCAACCATCCCGAACATCTACGCGTGCGCGAGGCGCTTGGCGACTTGCGGATCGGGCGCTTCCAGGTCGATTATCCCATCAAAGAGACCGGCGCATGATCGGTTCGTTCACCTTTGAAAACCTGCCCTGCCGCGTCGTCTTCGGTAGCGGAACGCTTGGCTCCGCCAAGGCCGAGGTGGAACGGCTCGGCGGCAAGCGCGCGCTTGTGCTGACGACGCCGCAGCAGGAGGCGCAGGGCAAGAGCCTTGGGGCGGCGCTCGGCCCGCTCTATGCCGGCATCTTTCCCGGGGCCACCATGCACACGCCGGTCGAGGTCACGGAGCGTGCGCTAGCGGCAATGAAGGCGTGCGAGGCCGACTGCGTCGTCTCGCTCGGCGGCGGCTCGACCACCGGCCTCGGCAAGGCGCTGGCGCTGCGAACCGGCGTCAACCAGCTCTGCATTCCCACCACCTATGCAGGCTCGGAGATGACGCCGATCGTCGGCCAGACCGAGAACGGCCTGAAGACCACGGTGCGCGATGCGGCTATCCTGCCGGAGACCGTGATCTACGATGTCGACCTCACTTTGACGCTGCCGGCGGGTCTCGCCGCGACATCAGGCATCAACGCGATCGCCCACGCGGTGGAAGCGCTTTACGCGCGCGACACCAATCCCGTGACGTCGCTGATGGCGGAAGAAGGCATCCGCGCACTGGCCCGCGCCCTGCCCGCCATCGCCGCCAAGAGCGACAACCGTGAGGCCCGCACAGAAGCGCTTTACGGCGCCTGGCTGTGCGGTGTTTGTCTGGGCACCGTCGGCATGGCGCTGCATCACAAGCTCTGCCACACGCTCGGCGGAACCTTCGACCTGCCGCATGCCGAGACCCACACCATCGTGCTGCCGCATGCGCTGGCCTACAATGCGCCGGCGGTGCCCGACGCCATGATGCGCATCTCGCGCGCGATTGGCGCTGCCGATGCATCGCAGGGACTTTTCGAACTTGCGAAGCGGCTGGGTGCGAAGACGGGGCTGCGCGATATCGGCATGCCCGAGGGCGGCATCGACAAGGCCGCCGATCTCGCCGTCACCAACGCCTACTGGAATCCGCGGCCGCTCGAGCGCGGCGCCATTCGCGATCTGATCGCACGCGCCTGGACCGGCGAGCCGCCGGGCGCTGTCAAAACGGCGGCGTGAGATCATGCGACGCACGCTGATCAGATCCGCGACCGTCATCAGCATGGATGACGCGATCGGCGACCTCGGCACCGGCGACGTGCTGGTCGAGGGCAACCGGATCGTCGAGGTGCGACCATCGATCGATGTCGCGACCGATACGGAGATCATCGACGGAAAGGGTCGCATCGTCATCCCCGGCCTGATCAACGCGCATATGCACACCTGGCAGACGGGCCTGCGCGGCTATGCCGCGAACTGGACACTGCTGGAATATTTCCGCCGCATGCATGCCGGGCTGGCCACCGTGTTCCGGCCCGACGACATCCATATCGCGACGCTGGTCGGCGCGCTGAACCAAATCAACTGCGGCACGACAACACTCGTCGACTGGTGTCACAACAATCCGACACCTGATCATACCGACGCTGCCGTGCGCGGCCTGATCGAGAGCGGCATTCGTGCCGCGTTCTTCCATGGCTCGCCAAAGCCGGAGCCAAAGCCCGGCGAGCCGCATTTCTCGGAAGTGCCGCATCCGCGCCGCGAGGTCGAGCGGCTGCTCGCAGGCCCCCTTGCCGACCGCGACGGCCTTGTCACGCTGGGCCTTGCGATCCTCGGCCCGCATTATTCGACGCTCGAGGTCGCCATGCATGACTTCCGCTTGGCGCGCGAGCTCAAGCTGATCGCATCGATGCATCAGGGCGGCGGTCCGGCCAAGACGCCCGGCGGCTGGGAGAAGCTGATCGAAGCCGGCCTCGTCGGCACCGACATCAACATCGTCCATGGCAACGATTTGCCCGACAATCTCCTCGACATGATGGTCGATCTCGGCGTCTCCTTCTCGGTGACGCCCGAGAACGAGATGATCCAGGGCCATGGCTTTCCGATCACCGGACGGTTGCTCAGGCGTGGCGTGCGGCCGACCATCGGCATTGACCTCGAATCCATCCTGGCCGGCGACCTGTTCTCCGCCGCGCGCATTGCGCTCTCGATGCAGCGGTCGCTCGACAATGCGGAGTCCCGCAAGACCCTCGGCACCATCCCCGCGACGACCACGATCCCCGTGCGCGAGGCGCTGCGCTGGATCACGACGGAAGGCGCCCGCATGCTCGGCCGCGAGCGCCAGATCGGCTCGCTGACGCCAGGCAAGCTCGCCGATCTCGTCATCATCAACGTCTCCGATCTCAACCTCGTCCCGGTGCATGATCCCGTCGCCACCGTCGTGATGCAGACGAGCCTCGCCAATATCGAGGCCGTCATGATCGGCGGCGCCTGGAAGAAGCGGAACGGCCGACTGCTGGCTGAGGGGTTGGAGACCAAGAAAGAGCTGCTGGCGCAATCCGGCCGGCGGCTGGTGCAGGACATCGAACGACAGGGACGCGCCGCCTGAGGCGCCAACGGACAACAACAATGACAGATACCTCGAAAAACATCGCTTTCATCGGGATCGGCAAGATGGGGCTGCCGATGTCGGCGCTCGTCGCCAAGGCCGGTTTTGCCGTCACCGCGTTCGACCAGAGCGCGGCGCGGATCAACGAGGCACGCGCGCAAGGTATTGCGATTGCCGCATCGCCGGCCGAGGCCGTGAGCGACAAGGCGGCTGTCGTCACCTCCCTGCCCGACGACGTCGCGTTGCGCGGCGCCCTGCTCGGCCCCACCGGCGTCATCGCCGCGATGGCGCCGGGCGCCATTTTGATCGAAACCAGCACTGTCAGTGTCGAGGCTTCTACTGAAGTCGCGGCCGCGGCACAGGCCCGCGGGATTGCCTATCTGCGCGCACCGGTCTCCGGCAATGCCAGCATCGTTCATACCGGCGCCTTGACCTGCTTCGTCTCGGGGCCGAATGACGCCTTCGAAAACGCAAAGCCGCTGTTCGCCGCCTTCACCCGCGCACAGACCTATCTTGGACCAGCTGAGGAAGCCCGCTACGCAAAGCTCTCGGTCAATCTGATGATCGCGGTGTCGGCCGCGATGATGGCCGAGAGCCTGGCGCTGGCGCGCAAGGGCGGCATCGCCTGGCAGGATATCTTGAAGGTGCTCGACGACAGCGCGGTGGCCTCGCCGATGGTGAAATACAAGACCGCGCCGCTACGAACCCGCGATTTCGAGTCGACCTTCTCCTGCAAGCAGATGGCCAAGGATCTCGACCTGATCCTGGGTGCCGGCCATGCCGTCGGCGTGCCGTTGCAGCTGGCGGCCCAAGTGCGCGAGACCTACGGCTCGCTGGTCGCGCAAGGCGACGGCGACACCGACTTCATCGCGACGGTCAAGCACCTGGAACGGCTGTCCGGGCTCGGCGAGCCCAAACTCTGATCGGCGGAAGGCACATATGCGCAATTTCAACGAGAACACGATCACCGATGCGGTGCTGGAGCGGATCAAGGACGCAAGCGATCCGCGCATCAAGCAGGTCAGCGAAGCGCTGGTGCGCCACCTTCATGCCTTCGTCCGCGAGGTGCGGCCGACCCAGAAGGAATGGGAATTCGGCATCGATTTCCTGACCCGCACCGGCCACATGTGCGACGACAAGCGCCAGGAGTTCATCCTGTTGTCGGACACGCTCGGCGTCTCCATGCTGGTCGACGCGATCAACCATCCGATGCCGGAGGGCGCGACCGAAACCACTGTGCTCGGCCCGTTCTTCGTCCAGGCCGCACCGGAAAAGGACAGCGGCGCGGATATCTCCGGTCCGATGGAGGGCGATCCGATGCTGGTCACCGGCTCGGTGGCGACCGTCGACGGCAAGCCGCTCGTGGGCGCCGTCGTCGACGTCTGGCACTCCGACGATGATGGTTATTACGACGTGCAGCAGCTCGATGCCATTGGCGATCTCGCGATGCGCGCGCGCTTCCACACCGACGCCAACGGCAGATTCCATTTCTGGTCGATCAAGCCGGCCGCCTATCCCGTTCCGCATGACGGCCCGGTCGGCGAGATGCTCGAGGCGCAGGGCCGCCATCCCTGGCGCCCCGCGCATGTGCATTTCATGATTTCCGCGCCCGGCTTCGAGCAGCTCGTCACACACGTGTTCGTTGCCGGCGACCAGTATCTCGACTCGGACGTGGTGTTCGGCGTCAAAGACAGCCTGATCCGCGAATTCACCCGGCATCCGGCCGGCCGTGCGCCGGATGGTCGCATGGTGGACAGCGAGTATTTCCATCTCAACTATGATTTCGGCCTAAAGCAGGTCGCGAGCAACGCAAGAGCCGCTTAAGCTAGAGCGGCGACGGACCAGCAAGAGTCCGGCAACAGGGGGCAGACGGGAGCTGAGGATGGGACCGCGGGTCAGCACGAGCATCTTGGCCGAGCGCCTCACGGGCATGATCGGCCCGCGCGCGAGCGTTGCGCGCGGCGTGCTCGATCAGCACGGGCAGAGCGAGTCGCATTATCGCAATTTGCCGCCGGACATCGTCGTCTTCCCTGAGACCACGCAGGAGGTCGCGGAGATCGTCAAGCTGTGCGCGAGCGCGGGCATGCCGATCGTCCCGTACGGCGCCGGCACCTCGCTCGAAGGCAATGCGGCCTCGGTCGCGGGCGGCGTGTGCTTCGACTTCGCCCGCATGAACAGGGTACTCAGCGTGCACGACAGCGACATGGATGTCGTGGTGCAGCCCGGCATTACCCGCAAGCAGCTCAATGCAGAGCTGCGCAACACCGGCCTGTTCTTCCCGATCGACCCCGGCGCCGACGCCTCGATTGGCGGCATGACCTCGACGCGCGCCTCCGGCACCATGGCGGTGCGCTACGGCACGATGAAGGACAATGTCATGGCGCTGGAGGTGGTGCTGGCCGACGGCCGCGTGATCCGGACCGCGAAGCGTGCGCGGAAGTCGGCAGCCGGCTACGACCTGACGCGCCTGTTCGTCGGCGCGGAGGGCACGCTCGGAATCATCACCGAGATCACGCTGAAGGTGCATCCCGTCCCACAGGCGATCTCGGCCGCGGTCTGCAGCTTCGGCACCCTGCACGACGCCGTCGATACCGCGATCTCCGTGATCCAGTCCGCGATCCCCGTGGCGCGCATCGAGCTGCTCGACGACGTCATGATGCGCGGCATCAATGCCTATGCCAAGCTCGGTTACCGCGAAGCGCCCACCCTGTTCTTCGAATTTCACGGATCCGAGACCTCGGTCGCGGAGCAGGCCGAGGCCGCGCAGGCGATCGCCGCCGACCATGGCGGCCATGGCTTTGCCTGGGCCAAGGCACAGGAAGACCGCAGCCGGCTCTGGCACGCCCGCGACAACACGCTCTATGCCGGCCTCGGCCTCCGGCCCGGCGCGCGCGCCGTGATCACCGATGTCTGCGTGCCGATCTCGCGGCTGGCGGAATGCCTGACCGAGACGCGGCGCGACGCTGACGAGCACGGCTTTACCGCGCCGATCGTTGGCCATGTCGGCGACGGCAATTTCCACATGCTGATCCTGATCGACCCGGCTCAGCCCGAGGAGGCCGAAGGCGCCAAGGCGCTTCAGGCCCGCATGGTCGCCCGCGCCATCGCCATGGACGGCACCTGTACCGGCGAGCATGGCATCGGGCTCGGCAAGATCGACTATCTCACCGACGAGCTTGGCGAAGCCGTCGATGTGATGCGATCCATCAAGGCCGCGCTCGATCCGAATGATCTGATGAACCCCGGAAAGATCTTTGCGAGCGGAGCCAAGGCATGAGTGACAAGGCATGAGCGACGCGCTTCCGATCGAGGTCACCTCGCCCACCCCGCTGCTGGAGCTGCGCGGCATCAGCAAGGAGTTTCCCGGCGTCAAGGCGCTGGATGACGTGTCCTTTGCCGTCTACCCCGGCGAAGTCCACATGCTGCTCGGGGAGAATGGCGCCGGCAAATCGAGCCTGATGAAGGTGCTGTGCGGTGCCTACCGCGCCGACGCTGGCGAGTTCTATTTTGAGGGCAAGAAGGTCGCGATCTCCTCGACCGCGGATGCGCAGAAGCTCGGCATTGCCGTAATCTTCCAGGAATTCTCGCTGGTCCCCTATCTCGATATCGCACAGAACATCTTCCTCGGCCGCGAGCCGAAAGGCCACATCCCCGGCACCATCGACCGCCGCAAGATCCTGGCTGACGCAAAGCGCGTGCTCGACACCATCGGCTTCGACATCGATCCCTCCACCATCGTCGACAAGCTCGGCGTCGCGCAGCAGCAGATGGTCGAGATCGCCAAGGCGATCAGCCAGGACGCCCGCATCCTCGTGATGGACGAGCCGACCGCGGCGCTGTCCGACCGCGAGACCGAGCTGCTGTTTGCCCTGATCGCACGGCTGAAGGCCGACGGCGTGTCGATCGTCTACATCTCGCACCGCATGGCCGAAGTGTTCGCACTCGGTGATCGTATCACGGTACTGCGCGACGGCCGACGCATCGACGGCGTCCGGCCCGCCGACGTCACGCCGGACCAGCTCGTCCGCATGATGGTCGGCCGCAACGTCGACATGACCTATCCGCGCAATTTTGCCGACAAGCCTGGCGAGCTGCTGCTCGAGGTCAAGGGCCTGACCGCCTCGACCGGCATCTCCGACATCAACATCGAGGTGCGCCGCGGCGAGATCGTCGGCCTGTGCGGCCTGGTCGGCTCGGGCCGCAGCGAAGTCGCGCGCGCCATCTTCGGCGCCGATCCCGTGACGTCGGGCGAGATCATCTTCGATGGCAAGGCCATCTCGGGCGAACCGGACCTCGCCGCCCGCCGCGGCATCGCGCTGATCCCGGAGAGTCGCAAGAGCGAAGGTCTCGCGCTGCTGCGCTCGGTGAGCGACAATCTGGTGGTGTCGGCGCTGCGAAAGCTGTTCCCGAGCGGGCTGTTCGACCAGCGCGGTGCGCAGCGCACCTCCGATGCCCTGATCCGGCAATTGAGGATCGCGACACCGAGTGCGCGTCAGACCGTCGGCCTGCTCTCGGGCGGCAACCAGCAGAAGGTTGTGATCGGCAAATGGCTGGCGGCCGGCTCAAAGCTCTTCATCTTCGACGAGCCGACGCGCGGCATCGACATCGGCGCCAAGTCCGAGATCTTCGCGCTGATCGACCGCCTGGTTGCGGAAGGCGCGGCGGCGCTGATGATCTCGTCCGAACAGGTCGAGATCTGCCATGTCTGCGACCGCGCCTATGTGATGCGCGAGGGGCGCATCGCCGGCCACCTGAACCGCAACGAACTGACCGAGGAGAACATCGTGCGACTGGGGATGCATCATGCGTGAGGCCGCGGTCGTTTCACAGCCCAATCCGCTGCAACGCATTCCCGGCGTTGCCATCGTGCTGGTGCTCCTGATCACGCTGTTCAGCGTGATCGCGCCGGGATTTCTGTCGGTCGCCAATCTCTCCAACGTGCTCGTGCAGTCGACCATCCTGACCATGCTCGCGCTGCCGATGACGCTGATCATCATGACCGAGGGGCTGGACCTGTCGATGGGCGCGGTGCTGACGCTGACCTCGCTCTGCGTCGCGATCGTGTCGCTCGCCACCAAATCGATGCTGCTGGGTTTAGGCGCCGGCCTGCTGGTCGGCGCGGCCTTCGGCGTCGCCAACGGCTGGCTGGTGGCGATCCTGGGCATTCCGCCCTTCGTCGCCACGCTCGGTACGCTCGGCATGGCGCAGGGCCTGTCGCTGATCGTCAGCGACGGCCAGAGCGTGGTCGGCATCCCCCACAGCGTCCGCGACATTTATTCAGCGACGCTGCTCGGCATTCCCGTGCCGATCGTGATGGCTCTCGTGACCTACGCGGCGTTCCACGGCCTGCTCTATCACACCCGCTTCGGCACCTACATTTTCGCACTCGGCGGCAATCGCGAGGCGCTGCGCTATGCCGGCCTCTCGCCGAACCGTCTGCTGATCGCGGTCTACGCGATCGGCGGCGCCATGGCGGGCATCGCGGGCCTGTTGATGACCGCGCGGATGAATTCCGGCCACCCCACCGCCGGCCTCGGACTTGAATTCGATGCCATCGCCGCCGTCGCGGTCGGCGGCACCTCGTTCGAGCGCGGCAATGGCTGGCTGCTCGGTACCCTGCTCGGCGTCCTCTCGGTCGGCGTGTTGCGCAACGGGTTGAACCTGATCTCGCTGCCGTCCTCGGTGCAGGTCGCAAGCGTCGGCGTCCTCGTCATCGTCGCGCTGTTCCTCGATGGTCTCAGGAGCCGGGCATGACCGACATCACCAAAGAGGCGATGATGCCGCCCCGTTCCTTCCTGTCGCAGGATGCGATCCAGGTGTTCTATCGCCTGCTCGCGGCCCTCTTGATCTGCGCGGTGCTCGCCGTGCTCAGCGATTCCTTCCTGAGCCTCGGCAACATCCTCAACGTGCTCCGGCAGGCGAGCCTGACCTTCTTCATCGCCTCCGGCCTGACGCTGGTGGTGCTGACGGCCGGCCTCGACCTCTCCGTCGGCGCCAATGTTGCGCTGTCGGCCTGCATCGCCGGGACCGTGATCCACAAGACCGGCTCGCCGGCGCTCGGCATCCTCACCGGGCTTGCCTGCGGCGGCATCGTTGGCCTGCTCAACGGCGTCATGGTCACCGCGCTGCGCATCCCCTCCTTCATCGCCACCTATGGCATGCTCTGGGTGCTCAACGGGCTCACCTATTGGTACATGGCGGGCGAGACGCTGCACGGCTTCCCGGCGGGCTTCCGGCAGATCGGCAGCGGTTATCTGTTCGGCCTGCCCATCCCGGTCTATCTGCTGCTGGTGTTCCTCGGGATCGGGACGCTGTTTGCGCAACGGACGATCTGGGGCCAGGAGATCTATGCGATCGGCGCCAATCCGGTCGCCGCGCGCCTCTCCGGCATTCCGGTCGCGCGCCGCCTGCTGCTGGTCTATGCGGTCTCAGGCACCATGGCGGGACTTGCCTCGATCATCTTCCTGTCGCGGCTCAATTCGGCCGAGGCCGATATCGGCGAGAGCCTGACGCTGCCGGCGATCGCGGCCGTTCTGATCGGCGGCACCTCGCTGTTCGGCGGCGTCGGCACCGTGTTCGGCACCTTCATCGGCGCGCTGATCCTGACGCTGGTGCTGAACGGCATGAACCTGCTCTCGGTCAGCGCCAACTGGCAGCCGCTGGTGACAGGCATCATCGTCATTCTCGCGGTGTGGCTCGACATGAAGACCCGCCGCCGCGCGCAATGAGTTCATTGAGTTCCAACAAGCAAAATGAGGGATGGAGGCAACATGAGACAACAGAAACTGGCTTACCTCGCACTGCCGCTACTGGTGGCGGCCGCGTTCACCAGCGAGGCGCGCGCCGACGGCGAGACCATCGCCGTCTTCACCAAGAACCAGACCAACCCGTTCTTCCAGACGGTGCGGGTCGGCGCCGACAACATGGCGAAGACGCTGAACGCCAAGACGCTGCAATACATCCCGACCAAGCCCGACAGCATCCCGGAGCAGCTGAGCCAGATCGAGGACGTCGTGGTGAAGAAGCCGAGCGCGATCGTGTTCACGCCGGTCGACTACAAGGCGATGGTGCCCGGGGTCGAGAAGATCAACGAGGCCAAGATCCCCGTCGTCAACATCACCGACCGCTCCGCGGGCGGCAAGTTCCTCTCCTTCGTCGGCGCCGACGATTACAGCCTTGGCCTGGAGACCGCGCGCTACCTGCTCAAGTCGCTGGGCGGCAAGGGCAACATCGTCATCATCGAGGGCGTCAAGGGTTCGCTGACCAATGTCGACCGCGTCCGTGGCTTCAACGACGCGCTGAAGGAGACCCCCGGTGCGAAACTCCTGGCCTCGCAGCCGGGTAACTACCAGCGGCTCCAGGCGCTCCAGGTCATGGAAAATTTGATGCAGTCGAATTCGCAGATCGACGGCGTGCTGGCGGCCAACGACGCCATGGCGGTCGGCGCGATCGAGGCGCTCGACGGCGCCAACCGCAAGGCCCAGGTGATCGGCATCAACGGTACCAAGGAGGCGATCGACGCGATCAAGTCCGGCAAGCTGCTCGCGAGCGGCGACTACAACGGATTTGCCCAAGGCTGCCTCGGCACCATGATGGCGATCCGGTCCTTGCGCAACCAGCCCGTCATCGCCGAGATCGTGCTGAAGCCGACCGTCATCACCAAGGACAATTTTGGGCCCTTCGACGTGCCGCTGGAACAGCGGACCTGCCCGACCTTCGAAGATGCCGGCAAGCTCAGCGCGAAGTAGGCGCATTCCCGATGATCTCGGACGGCCGTCGCGGCGGCCGTCCCAAGAACCGAGCTAAGAAACGGAGACCACCATGCTGTTCGCCATTCACGCCATCGACCGCGCCGGCGCGCTGCCGACCCGGCTCGCCAATTACGATGCCCACAAGGCGTTCCTGAGCGACACCTCGCGCTTCGGCGTGAAGATCGTGATGTCGGGGCCGCTCGTCTCCGACGATGGTCAGACGATGATCGGCAGCCTGTTCCTGATCGAGGCACCGGGTCGTGGCGACGTCGAGGCCTTCAATCGCGCCGATCCCTTTGCGGCGGCCGGCATCTGGGAAAAGGTCACGATCACGGGCTTCCTGCGCCGGCAGGGTTGAGGCCGGCCCCATCAAAAATGCGAAAACAACCCCATGCACAGTAGAATGGGGTTGTTTTTGCTGACGAATTTCCGGCGCGAATCTCACCCTTCAGCCGCTCGTCGCCACAGCTCCGTCTTCGAGATGACAGGCCACCCACTGCTCGGTCCCAACTGCGCGAAGCACCGGCTCTTCGACCCGGCAGCGATCGAAGACGAGCGGGCAGCGAGTGTGGAAGCGGCATCCCTTCGGCGGATTGATCGGGCTCGGCACGTCGCCCTTGAGGATGATGGGATTGCGCTGGGCGCCCGGCTCGGGGAGCGGCACCGCGGACAGCAGCGCTCTGGTGTAGGGATGCCTTGGCGCGGCAAAGATCTCTCGGCGCGGCGCTATCTCGACGATCTTGCCGAGATACATCACGGCGACGCGGTGGGTCATGTGCTCGACGATCGCGAGGTCGTGGCTGATGAACAGCAGCGCGAGCCCGAACTCGCTCTGGAGATCCTGCAGCAAATTGACGATCTGCGCCTTGACCGAGACGTCGAGCGCCGAGACCGCCTCGTCGCACACGATCAGCTCGGGTTCGGCCGCGAGCGCCCGCGCGATGCCGATGCGCTGGCGCTGGCCGCCGGAGAACTCGTGCGGCCGGCGGTTCAGCGCCTCGCGCGGCAGCCGCACCGTGTCCATCAGGGAGGTGACGCGGACCTCGAGATCTTCGGCGGATTTGGCGAGGCCGAAATTCCGGATTGGCTCGGCCAGAATGTCACGCACTCGCATGCGCGGATTGAGGCTGGAGAACGGATCCTGGAACACCACCTGCACGCGTCGGCGCATCTGGCGCATCGTGCCCGGATGTGCGTCGTCGATACGCTGGCCGTCGAGGATGACTTGGCCCGCGGTGATGTCGAACAGCCGCAAGATGGCGCGGCCGACCGTCGACTTGCCGCAGCCGGACTCACCGACGAGCGACAGCGTCTCGCCGCGCGCGATCTCGAAGGAGACGCCGTCGACCGCATAGACGAATTCGGACTTGCGGCCGAACAGGCCGGACTTGACCGGAAAGTGCTTCTTGAGGTCGTTGACCTGGAGCAGCGGAGGGCTCATGCCGCGACAGCTCCTTTGGCCGCATAGTGGCAGGCGGCGACGTGACGAGGGCCCTTCTCCTCGAGCCCCGGCGCATATTGGCGGCACAGATCGGTCGCGAGCGCACAGCGACCGGCAAAGACGCAGCCGGTGATCGGCTTTCTGAGATCGGGCACCTGCCCGGGAATTTCGGCGAGCCGTCTTGCCGTGCCCGTGAGCGACGAGCCGAGCCGCGGCACCGCACCTAACAGGCCTTGCGTATAGGGATGACGCGGCGAGCGGAACAGTTCCGCCACCGGCGCCTCCTCGACCTTGCGGCCCGCATACATCACCATGACGCGCTCGGCGATCTCGGCGACAACGCCGAGGTCGTGGGTGATCAGGATGATGGCCGCGCCGACACGGCGCTTGAGGTCCAGCATCAGCTTCAGGATCTGCGCCTGGATCGTCACGTCGAGCGCGGTGGTCGGCTCGTCGGCAATGAGAAGCTTGGGATTGCAGGCCAGCGCAATGGCGATCATCACGCGCTGGCGCATGCCGCCGGAGAGCTGGTGCGGATATTCGCGCACGCGCCGCTTCGGCTCGGGAATGCCGACCAGCGTCAACATCTCGATCGCGTGCGCCTCGGCCGCCTGCTTGTCCAGGCCCTGATGGATCATCAGCGTCTCGCGGATCTGTCGGCCGACGGTCAGAACCGGATTGAGGCTGGTCATCGGCTCCTGAAAGATCATCGAGATGTCGTTGCCACGGATCGCGCGCATCTCGCGATCGGAGAGTTGCAGCAGGTCTCTCCCGGCAAAGCGGATCGCACCTGCGATCCTGCCCGGCGGCTCCGGGATCAGCCGCATCAGCGACATCGATGTCACCGACTTGCCGCAGCCGGACTCCCCGACGATGGCCAGCGTCTCGCCCTCGTTGACATGGAAAGACACCCCGTCCACCGCGCGGTTGATGCCGCCGGGGGTGCGGAAATGAGTCTGGAGGTTATCGACTTCGAGCAGCGCCATCGCGATCAGCCCCGGTCAGAGACGCTTGGCCATGCGCGGATCGAGCGCATCGCGAAGGCCGTCGCCGAGCAGATTCACCGCAAGCACGGTGACGGACAAGAAGGCCGCCGGAAAGAACACGATGTAGGGCTTGACCTGCCACAGCGCGCGGCCCTCGGCCATGATGTTGCCCCAAGACGGAATGGTCGGCGGTGTTCCGGCGCCGATGAAGGACAGGATCGCCTCGGTGATCATGGCGCTGGCGCAGATGTAAGTCGCCTGCACCAGCATCGGCGCCAGCGTATTCGGCAGGATGTGACGGAGGATGATCATCGGTGTGCGCGTGCCGCAGGCGACCGCGGCATCCACATAGGGCTGCTCGCGCAGCGACAGCACCACGCTGCGCACGAGCCGCGAAACGCGCGGGATCTCGGCGACGGTGATGGCGAGGATGACGTTGCCGACGCTCCCCCGCGTCAGCGCCATCAGCGCGATCGCCAGCAGGATCGGCGGGATCGACATCAAGCCGTCCATGAAGCGCATCAGGATGCCGTCGGCCCAGCGGATGAAGCCGGAGACCATGCCGATGGCCAGGCCGGCCACGGATGCGAAGATCGCGACCGACAGGCCGACCGTGAGCGAGACCCGCGCACCGAACAGCACGCGCGAATAGATGTCGCGGCCGAGCACGTCGGTGCCGAACCAGAAATCGGCGGACGGCGCACGCGTGCGCTTGGCAGGGGCGAGCGCGGTCGGATCGACCGTTCCGAGATAAGGCGCGAAGACCGCGATAAGCACGAGCGTCAGCAGCAGCGCGCCACCAATGGCGACCGTCGGATGGCCGCGCAAAAACCCGACGAAGCCGCGCCGGATCGTGACCGGCCGCAGGATTTCCGGCAGTTGTGGCGCAAGAACGAGCCCGGCCGGGAGCGCCTGCGGATTGAGGGTCGTGTCGGTCAATAGCGGATCCTCGGGTCAACGAGCGTATAAATGACGTCGATCATCAGATTGACGAGGACGTAGACGAAGCTGAACAGCAGGACGATGCCCTGAATCACCGGATAGTCGCGGCGCAGGATCGCGTCGATCGTGAGCCGACCGAGACCCGGAATCGCGAACACGCTTTCGGTGACGACCGCGCCGCCGATCAGGAGCGCGATGCCGATCCCGATCACGGTCACGATCGGCACCGCCGCGTTCTTCAGCGCGTGAATGAACAGGATGCCGCCCTGCCCGAGGCCCTTGGCGCGCGCGGTGCGGATATAGTCCTGCTGCAACACTTCGAGCATGGCGGCGCGCGTGATGCGCGCCACCAGGGCGATGTAGACGCAGCCGAGCGCGATCGCGGGCAGGATCAGGTTCTCGAGCCACGGCCAGAAGCCTTGCGTGAGCGGCGTATAGCCCTGCACCGGCAGCCATTCGAGCTCGAGCGCGAAGATGTAGGCGAGCATGTAGCCGACCACGAAGACGGGCAGCGAGAAGCCGAAAACGGCAAAGCCCATGATGACGCGGTCGATCAGGCTGCCAGCCTTCCAGGCCGCCACCACGCCGAGCGGCACTGCCACCACGATCGTGAGCAGCAGCGTGACGATCATCAGCGACAGCGTCGGCCCTAAGCGCTGTCCGATCATCGCCGAGACCGGCAGATTGGTGAAGATCGAGGTGCCGAGATCGCCGTGCAGGATGCGCCAGACCCAGCCTCCGAACTGGACCAGGAAGGGCCGATCGAGACCGAGGCTCTGGCGGATGCGCTCCACATCCTCCGGACTCGCCTGGTCGCCCGCGATCACCACCGCGGGATCACCCGGCGCAATGTAGAGCAGGCTGAACACAAACAGCGCGACGATTGCCATGACCGGCAGGGTCGCGACGATGCGACGGAGGATATAGGAGAGCATCTGGCCTCAACGCACGATCATGCAGACTTCGACACGCCCCAGAAGAACGGCAGCGGCCCCTTGGTGATGCCGGAGACGTTCTTGCGCCAGGCCGTGTAGGTCAGGAAGAAGCCGGTCGGCGCATAGACGACATCCTCGAGCGCCGCCTTGTTGACCCGCCCGATCGCCGCCTTCTCTTCCTCGAGATTCTTGGCGTCGAACCAGGTCGTGATCTCCTTCTCGGTATTCGGACTATTGGGCCAGCCGAACCAGGCCTTTTCGCCATTGGCGCGGATGGCGGTATAGGCGGCGGGCGTGATGCAGTCGGCGCCGGCGTGCCAGCTGTGGAACATGTTCCAGCCACCCTGCCCGGGCGGCGTCTTCGCCGCGCGGCGCGAGCCGACCGTGCCCCAGTCCGTCGCGACGAAGTCGACATTCATGCCGAGCCGCTTCAGGAGATCCGCGGTCACGTCGCCTTGCGCCTTGGTGATCGGCTGATCCTGCGCCACCAAGCAAGTCACCGGCTGGCCGGAATAGCCGCTTTCGGCCAGCAGCTTCTTGGCCGCATCGAGATCGCGCTTGCCCTTCAGGATCTCGCCGCCGAGCTCGCTGTAGAGCGGCGTATCCGGCGTGAAGAAACCCGGCAACGCCTTCCACAATGCGTTGTCGTCACCGACGATCGCGCGCATGTAGTCTTCCTGGCTCATCGCCATCAGCACCGCGCGCCGCGCCCGCACGTCGTTGAACGGCGCGAATAGATGGTTCATGCGGAACGAGCCGATATTGCCGAGGGGATCGCCGATGTCGACGCTAATGTTCTTGTTCTTCTTCAGCACGGGCACGAGATCGGCGATCGGATTCTCCCACCAGTCGACCTCGCCGTTCTGCAGGGCGGCGGCCGCGGTGGCCGGATCCGGCATCACGATCCATTCCACGCGATCGACCAGGATCTGCTTGCCGCCGGCAAGCCAGGAGGCTTTCTCCTGCCGCGGGACGTAGTCTGCGAATTTCTCGAACACGGCCTTGGCGCCGGGGACCCATTCGCCCTTGGCGAATTTCATCGGACCCGAGCCGACATACTCGGTGATCTGCTTGAACGGATCGGTCTTGGCAATGCGCTCAGGCATGACGAAGGAGCACGGCGCGTTGTTCTTGGCCAGCGCGTAGAGCATTTTCGGGAAGGGCTGCTTCAAGACCCATTTGAAGGTGCGGTCGTCGACGACGGTCAATTCCTGCTGGTTGGCGAGGATCATCAGCCCCATCGGATCGCGCGCAGCCCAGCGCGACAGGCTCGCGACGACATCCTTGCTCAGCACCGGCTCGCCGTCGTGAAACTTGAGACCGGGGCGCAATTTGAACGTCCAGGTCTTGCCGTCGTCCGAGGTCTCCTCGGACTCGACCATCTGGCGCTGCGGCTGCAACGAGGAATCGATGCCGTAAAGCGTGTCCCAGACCAGCGCGGCGGCATTGCGCACGACATATTGCGTGCCCCAGATCGGATCGAAATTGGCGAGATTGGCTTGCGGCACGAAGCGGAGGGTGCGGGCTGATGCGCCTTGCGCGATCGCGGGGGCCGAGAGGCCCGTCAATGCCAGACCGCCCGCGCCAGCCAGTCCCTTCAATACGGTCCTGCGATCCATGAAATCCTCCCAGTAATGCCGTGATGCCGGCCATCGTTGGCCAAGAGCAGGTGAAACCAGAACCCATTGGCGTGCAAATGGTATGCCACTAACCGAACCTTCGCCAGCGGGATCTCACCGCCATTTGGGCCGGCCCAGGCCTCACAGAGCTGCCGCCAGCATCTCGCCGGTCTCGATATGCGGGATCGCCTCGACCAGCTTGCGCGTGTAATCGGTCTTCGGATTGTCGAACAGCGCGCGGCTTTCGCCCTGCTCGACGATTCCGCCATTGCGCAGCACGATGGTGCGGTCGCAGAGCATGCGCACCACGTTGAGATCGTGGCTGACGAACAGCAGCGCGATGTCGTTCTCGCGCCTGAGGCGATCGAGCAGTTGCAACACAACCGCCTGCACCGAGACATCGAGCGCGGCCGTCGGTTCGTCCAGCACCAGGAGCCGCGGCCGGCAGGCGATGGCGCGGGCGATGCCGACGCGGGCCTTCTGGCCGCCGGAGAGCTGGTGCGGAAACCGCGGCAACAGATCCAGCGGCAATCCCACCCGCACGGCGCATTCCTCCACCCGTTCGCGAAGCGCCTCACCCGGGCGCATGCCGCCAAGCCGCATCAGGGGGTGGGCGATACAATCGAACGCCGTAAAGCGCGGATTGAGGCTCTCGTTCGGATCCTGGAACACCATCTGGATGTCTTTGCGCAAGGGCGAGCGGTGAAAGTCGCGCGAGGCCACGTGTCCGATCGAATGCCCGTCGAACACGATGTCGCCTTCGCTCGGGTCGATCAGGCGGCAGATCATCCGCGACGTCGTGCTCTTGCCGGAGCCGGACTCCCCGACGAGACCGACGCTCTCGCCGCCGGCCATCGTCATCGAGAAGTCGGCCACCGCGGCAGAGCCCTCGTCGAAGCGTTTTGCCAGTTTTCGCACTTCCAGGAGCGGCGGCGTGCCATGCACGAGTTCCGCTCGGGGCTTGCTGGCGACAGTCGCGGAGCGCTCTTTCTCCTCTTCCGTCACGAGGTCTTCGATACGGGACGTCGCGGTCGGCGATGCCGCGACCAGGCGCCTGGTATAAGCGTGCTGCGGCGCGCCGAAGAGTGTCCTGGAACTCGCCTCCTCGACGATGCGGCCACGTTCCATCACGGCGATGCGGCGGCAATAACGCGCCGCGAGCCCGAGATCGTGCGTGATCAGGATCGTGGCCATGCCGCGCGCGGCGGCGATATCCGCCAGGAGATCCATCACCACTTTCTGGGTGGTGACGTCGAGGCCGGTGGTCGGCTCGTCCGCGATCAGCAGCGCGGGATTGCAGGAGATCGCGATCGCTATCATGACGCGCTGGCACATGCCGCCGGAGAGCTCGTGCGGATAGGCGTTCATCCGCGCCTCGGGTTCGCGGATCTGAACGGCGCGCAGCAGGTCCAGCGCCTCGGCGCGCGCGGCGTCCTTGGAGATCCGCTTGTGGGTGAGGATCGCGTCCGCGATTTGCAGGCCGATGGCCCGGATCGGATTGAGCGCCGCCCGCGGGTTCTGGAAGATCATCGACATCGCGGCGCCCTGGAGCTGACGAAGGTCATCGCCCCTGAGTTTTGTCACGTCCCGTCCACGAAACAGGATCTTGCCGCCGGTGACGCGCCCCGCTGCGTCGAGCAGCCGCGTCGTGGCGAAGCCCGTCACAGACTTGCCCGAGCCGCTCTCGCCGACGAGGCCGAGCATCTCGCCCTTCTCGACCGTGAGCCTCACGCCGCGCACGGCCTCGACCATGCCGCGTCGCGTCGAGAACGCGACGTGGAGGTCGTCAATGCTGAGCAGCGCCTCGCTCATGTGCGCATGCGGGGGTCGAGAATGTCCCGCATCCCGTCCCCGAGGAGATTGAAGCACAGCACGGCCATCATCAGCGCCAGACCCGGAAATGCGACCAGCCACCACCGCCCGGTCGAGATGAAGCGCGCGCCTTCCGCGACCATGATGCCCCATTCCGGCGTCGGCGGCTTGACGCCCAGACCGATGAAGGACAGGCCCGCGGCGTTGAGAATGGCCCAGCCGAGGTTGAGCGAGATCTGCACCGCCATCGCCGGCAGGATGTTCGGTAGCAGGAAGCGCAGCACCACCGAGAAATGGCTCTCGCCGCAGGCCCGCGCCGCCTCCACCCAACCGACATTCCGGCGGACATTGACCTCGGCCCGCGCGAAGCGGATGTAGAAGGGAAGATTGATGATCGCGGTCGCGATCACGATGTTCTCGATCCGGTTGCCGAGGGCTGCGACCATGGCCATCGCCAGCACGAACAGCGGAAAGGCCATCATCACGTCGACGAAGCGGCCGACGCCGCGATCGAGCCGGCCACCGGCATAGCCACAGAACGAGCCGACCACGGCACCGATCGCGAAGGAGATGCCGACGGCAGAGACCGCAATGGCAAGATCTAGACGCGCGGCGATGATGAGACGGCTGAACACGTCGCGCCCGAGCTGGTCGGTGCCGGCAATGTGCGCCGCGCCCGGCGGCAGCAACGCCTCCGAGACATTGGAGGCCACGGGATCGTAGGGCACGATCCACGGTCCGAAGATCGCGACCAGCACGAACAGGAGCACGCCGGTGGCGGCAACGGCGGTGAGCGGGTTTCCGCGCAGGATCCAGACCGAATGGCGGAGGGTTGCGCTGGTCATCCGATTGACACCCTGGGATCGGCGATGCCGTAGCAGATGTCCACGACCAGGTTGACCAGCACAAACAGGCTGGCCATCAGCAGCACAAAGCCTTGCACCGGCGCATAGTCGGAGGACAGCAGCGCATCGAGCGCATAGGAGGCAACGCCCGGCCAGGAGAACACTTTCTCCACCAGCACATTGGCGCCCAGCATGGTCGAGAATACGATGCCGGCGATGGTGATCACGGGGAGGATCGCATTGCGTAGCGCGTAGGTCACGACCACCTTGCGCCAGGACAGTCCGACCGAGCGCGCGGTGCGCACGAAGTCACTGCCGAGCGAGACCAGCATCGAGGCACGCGTGATCCGCGCCAGCGGCGCAATCACGAACAGCGCCATGCTCACCGCCGGCAGGATCAACTGCTTGCAGGCCGCCCACCAGCCCTCGAAATCGCCGGCGAGCACGAAGTCGATCGAGAGAAACCCGGTGTGCTGCGGCGGCAGCGACGTGAAGACGTCAATCCGCCCTGTCGGATCGGGTGCAAGGCCGAGCAGATAGTAGAAGACGTAGATCAGCAGCAGGCCCGACACAAAGGTCGGCACGCAGACGCCGAGCGCGCAGAACAGCCGGACGCCGTGATCGACGACGGAGCCCGGCCTCAAGGCCGCGAGCACGCCGAGCGGCACCGCGGCGATCAGCGCGATCAGGAGCGCGGTGAAGGTGAGTTCGAGCGAGGCCGGCAGCCGCTCGCGCAGATCCTTCAGCACCGGCTGCCCGGTCATCATGGAGCGGCCGAGATTGCCGCGGCCGATGTCGGAGAGATAGAACACGAGCTGCTCCGGCACCGACTTGTCGAGCCCCATCTGCTTGCGGATCTGCTCGATCTCCTCCTTGCCGGCGTTGGGCCCGGAGGCGAAGAACACCGCGGGGTCGCCGGGCAGGACGCGCATCAGGAGGAAAGTGAAGACCAGCACACCGAACAGCGCCGGCAGCGACGACAGCAGCCGCCCGCCCGCCCGCACCATCGTTGCGCCGAGTCCGGCCCTCACCTTCCAGAGCTCCTTTCGTCTGACGCTATCACTTGCGGCTGACATCGCGATAGTCGACCTGGCGGTGGAACTCGTAGGTGTAACCCTCGATCGAGGACGCCATCACCGCATCCTGATTTGGCTGCCACAGCATGATTTGCGGCATCAGATCGAAATGCATCGCGTTGAGCTTGCGGCCTGCTTCCTCGTACTTCGCCTTGTCCGGCTCGAAGCGGGCTTCCTGCGCGATCGCGGCGAGCTCCGCGTTGTTGATCGAGCTGTAATTCCAGCGCTGATTGCCGGTGTAGAAGTTGCGGTAGAAGTAGTCCGTGGACGGCAGCCAGGCGACGATGCCTTCGGTGTAGAAGGGCAGCTTCTTCTCGTTGATCTGCGTCGACATCTGCGCATCCGGCAGCTTCTGGATGTCGACCTTGATCCCGATCTTGCCGAGCGATTCCTTCACCAGCGCCGCCATCGGCTCGGCGGTCGAGGCCTGGCCGACATTGAAGCTGAAGGTGGTCGAGAAGCCTTCGGGGAGCCCGGCGGCCCTGAGATATTCCCTGGCCTTGTCGAGATCGATCTTGACGGGTTGCTGGAACGGATAGATGCCGTTCAGCGGCTTGCCGTCCGGCCAGCTCGCACCGAACAGCGGCGCGCCGCGGCCGAACAGAGCGGCCTTGAACATGTCGTCATAGGGCAGCGCGAAGGCGACGGCGCGGCGGACATTGACGTTGTCGAAAGGCGGGATCTGATTGTTCATCGAGACGAAGGTGATCGAATTGTATTGCGGCGTCGAGATCACCTTGAGCTTGCCCTTGGACTCCAGCGACTGCACGTCGCTGGCCTGCAGATCAACGACGAGATCGGCATCGCCGCGCTCGACCAGATTGGCGCGCGTCGCCGGCTCCGGCACCGACTGAATGATCACGCGCTTGAAGAACGCCGGCTTGTCGGGCGAGCCACGATTCCAGGCCTCGTTGCGCTTGACGATCACCTGCTCGCCCGGCTTGAACGTCTCGATCACATAGGCGCCGCTGCCGGCGGTGTGCTCCTTCAGCCAGGCGGTGGCCCAGGGATCATCCGCTGTCGCGTGCTCCTTCGCCACCTTCGAATTGATGATCATGGGATAGACGGTGGCCAAGTTCGGCAGCGCGAGCTTGTCGGGCTTCGGCAACGTCACCTCGATCGTGAGGGGATCGATGACCTTGAACTGGTCGGCCGACGTCAAGGAGCCAGTCAGCAGCTGCGCCTTGCCGAGGATCGGCGCGGTGACGCAGCGATCGAGCGACCATTTCACGTCCTCGGCCGTGACCGGCGAGCCGTCCTGGAATTTTGCATCCTTGCGCAGGCGGAAGGTGAGCTTCAACCCGTCGGGGCTGACGTCGTAGGATTCGGCGAGCTCGCCGGTGATCTTGTCGAGATCGAACACCCATTTGCCATTGAGCTGCTTGCGACCGAACGCCACCAGCCGGTCGTAGGTGCTCATGCTCAGCGCGAAGGATTCACGGGTCGAACCGGGGATGTTGGGATCGAGCGTGTTGACGGATGCGCCGGTGACATAGCGCAGCGTCTCCGCCCGGGTTTGCGCCTGCGAAGGCGCGGTGGCGATGAGCAACAGCGCAGTGGCGGCGAGCACGGAGGACGCCGGCCTGAAAGACACAAAACGCATTCGTTTTCCCCAAGATTTCGACAACAACGCCAGCAAGGCAGGTTAAGAAAGAAGCAAGTTGCGCGCCAGTCTCATGATGCGCTTCTGCGGACGCTTCGTCGCGGCGGCGCATGGATGATCATCGCAATTCCCCGCTGCTTCGCGCTTGCCGCGTGACCACGGCCTGCGGCACGTCATAGGCGCTGAGCGAGGCCCAGTGCCGCGCAACATCGGCGCGGAACAGGCCACGCGTCAGGCCATGAACCAGCTTGGGCACCGCGGTCGTCATCGCGTTGATCGACGATCCCGACGGGCCGAAACTCATGGTCGAGGCGATGGCGAACAGATGGATGTCGGAAATCCACGGCGTCTCGCCCGGGACACGTTCGGTGAAAGCATAATCGTCGGCGAGATAAGGGAAGCGGCCGAGCCGTTCGTTGCGCTCGTTGTCCGGCGGCTGGTAACGGTCGGCCCAAGTCGCGATATTGCCGGCAAATCGGCTGAGTTCGCCGCGGCCAGCAAAGATCATGTCGATACCGGTCCCGCAGATGACGAAGTCCGCCGCGATGGCGCCGCGCGGCGTCTGCAGTTCAAGACCGCCCGCGGTCTGACGCGCGGCCTCGATCGGAGCGCCCTCGTGCAATGTGAAATTGGCGTGGCGCGCGCAGCGGTCATAGGTTGCTTGCGGAAATCCCTCGCGCATTTCCAGGATCGTGCGCATGAAGCGCCAGCGCCAGGCATCGTCGAGATCGCTGAGATGGCGCAGGAAGCCGCGGAAGGTCAGCCAGCGATAGGGCTGGATCACCTGGATCTCGGCCCGGCGGCAGAGCAGGTGCACCTCACTGGCGCCAGCCTCCAGCGCAGTGGCCGCATTGTCGAAGGCGGATGCGCCGGCACCGATCACGGCGACGCGCTTGCCGCGAAGGTTTTCGAAGTCGATATCGTCGGCGACGGTTGCGACCGAGCGTGCCGGAAGATCGCGCAGCGGCTCGGGGATCATCCAGCCGCCCATGCCCTCCTGCCCCGTCGCCAGCACGATCTTGCGTGCATGGAGCGTCTGGACGCCATCAGCACTTTTCACGATGGCAGCCAGCAGGCCGTCGGCCGCCGGCGCAATCTCCAGAAGCTCGCAGCCGTTGCGCACGGGTAGGTCTATCGTGCGCCGCAACCAGAGTAGATAGTCGGCCCAATGGCCGCGCGAGATCAGGTCGAGCGTCTGCCAGCTCTCCTTGCCGAAGCGGGCTTCATGCCAGGACTGATAAGTCAGGCTGGGGATATCGAGGTCGGGTCCCGTATAATCCTTCGGGCTGCGCAAGGTCGGCATGCGGGCATAGGTCAGCCACGGGCCCTCCATCCCCTCCGCGGCCTTGTCGAGCAGCAGGATGTTGCTGACGCGGGAGCGCATCAGGCCGAAGCCGATAGCCACGCCGGATTGGCCGGCGCCGACGATGAGCACGTCCAGCGCAGGCTTGCCGTCCGGGCCCATCTTCGGCTCGAGCCAGGCGGCGCCGGGATGCGCGATCCTGGCGAGATCGGCGCGAATGCCCGCTTCGAGTTCTGTCAGCGCATCGCTCATGCCGCGAGCCAACCTCCGTCGATGATGGCCGAGCGCCCTTGCGGTGGCATGTCAAATCTCCTCCCGGTGCTGCATCCACCAGGTGCTCATCGCCGCCGCAGACTCTGCGCAGCCGAACCGCGCGTGCCAGCCGAATTCGTCCGCCATCCGTGTAACCGAGAGCGGAGCGCGTTCCGGCCCTTGCAGTCTGATGAAGGTGCTCTCTCCGGGTGCCGCCAGCCGGCATTGCAAACCGGGATGCAAAGCCGCAAAGGCCTCGCCCCATTGCAGCGCAGACCACGCCGCACCGCTGGAGATGTTGTAGAGCCGGTGGCGTGGCCGCTCGGCCTCGATCAGCACAGCGACGGCTTCGGCGGCGTCTAGGGCATAAATCCAGTCCTTCACTCCCGGACCTGGCATGAGCGCCAGCCCGCAGCGAGCGAACTCGGCAAGGATCTGGAACTGAAGGCTCGGCGTATCCCGCACTTTGCCGATCCGCTCCCAAGGACCGAACACCGCGCTCAAACGCACGCTCAGGAAATCACCGCCAAAGAGCTCGGCGTGCCGCGCCACCGATCGTTCCGAGGTGAATTTGCTGATCGCGTAGAAGGAAATGGGATCGCACGGCGTTTCCTCGTCGAGGACCGGGTAACGGTGCCCCGCGGCACCATAGGCGGACGCCGAGGACAGATTGATCACGCGCCGAACGCCACGGCGGATCGCCGCGCCCAGGATCGGCATCTGAGCCATCACATTAATTTCGAGGATGTTCGAGGTCGTGGATCGCTCGAGCTGATCACCGGCCGTTATCGCAGCGCCAAGGACAATCGCATCGAAACCCTGTTTCAGAAGTACGTCGATCCTCTCGACGTCCGTGATCTCGCCCTGAACAAGGGTAAGCCGCTCCCGGTCGTCGACAAGGGATCGCTCCGCTCCCACCGGCAATTGCTTGCGGTCATACAACGTCACCTCATGCCCGCGCGCGAGCAGCACCTCGGCGAGGTTGAGCCCGACAAAGCCGGTGCCGCCGAAGATGACGGTCCTCATCGCGCGCGATCCACCATCACAGCAGTTTTGCCCCGAAATTCCGTTCCGGGTCCATGTCGGCGACGAGACGGCCGGTGGGCTTGGCCGCCTCGCCGCCGCTGCGTGCCAGGAATTTTCCGCTGCCGGCATCGGCGAGGCACTTGTTGTCGTCGATGACCATCCGGCCGCGCGACAGCACCGACACCGGCCAGCCCTTCAGCTTGCGGCCCGCGAACGGCGTGTAGCCGGCGAGATCGTGCATCATCTCGTCCGCGATCACGGTCTCGCGGTTGGGATCCCAGATCGCGATATCGGCATCGGCGCCGATCGCAATCGAGCCCTTGCGGGGGTGCAGATTGTAGATTTTGGCAGGCGCCGTGGACGTCAGCTCGACGAACTTTTCCAGGCCCAGCCGCCCCTTCGACACCATCGCGTCGAACAGCAGCGGCAGCCGCAGCTCCAGCCCCGGCAGGCCGTTCGCGACTTGCTTGAAATTCGGATTGGGTCCAGCGCGCAGCTTGCCGGTCTCATCAAAGCGATACGGCGCGTGATCCGACGAGATGGTCTGGAGATCGCCGAGCGCCAGCGCCTGCCACAGCGCCTCCTGGTCTGCATGCGTGCGCGGCGGCGGGCTGCACATCCACTTGGCGCCTTCCGCGCCGGGCTTGTCGAGATCGTTCGCGGTCAGGAACAGGTATTGCGGACAGGTCTCGGCAAAAACCTTCAGCCCCTGCCCGCGGGAGTCACGGATCACTCTGGCGCCTTCGGCGGTCGAGACGTGGAAGATCATGATCGGCTGGTCGATCAGCGCGGCCATGCCGATCAGCCGCGTGAAGGCTTCGGCTTCCGACACGCGGGCATGGCTAACGGCGTGGTATTTCGGCATCGTGTATCCGCGCGCGAGCAGGCGTTTCACCATCCAGGCGATGATGCCGTGATTTTCGGCATGGGCGCACAGCATCGCGCCGGACTGGCGCGCGGCGAGCAGGATGTCGAGCAACGGCTCGTCGTCGACCTTGAGGCGGTCATAGGTCATGAAGATCTTGATCGAGGCGTGGCCCTGCTTCACCAGCGCGGGAATGTGCTCCTCGACCGTCTCCTTGGTCGCGTCCGCGATGATCATGTGAAAGGCGTAGTCGATCACGGCGCCCTTCTTCGCCAGCGCATGATAATCCTCCACCACCTGCGGCAGCTTCATGCCGACATGTTGGGCGGCGAACGGGATCACCGTCGTGGTGCCGCCAAAAGCGGCAGAGACAGTCGCGCTCTCGAACGTATCGGCGTTCATGATGCCGGCAGCGGACAGCTGCTCGATATGGGCGTGGCTGTCGACGCCGCCGGGCAGCACCAACTTGCCGCGCGCGTCGATCTCGCGCTTGGCCGCCGGAAGCCCGCGGCCGACCGCCGCGATGGTCTCGCCGGAGATGGCAACGTCGGCCTCGAACACGTCGGTGGTGGTGGCGACGCGTCCGCCGCGGATGATCAGGTCGTAGGTGGGTTCAGTCATGAGGCACTCCGTGATAGGCTTGGGCAAATGCTCTCCATTTCGCAGGAAGACCATCATGTCCCGGCCGCGCATTCTCGTCATCAATCCGAACTCCAACCCCGCGGTCACGCAGGGGCTGGAGGACGCCTTGAGGCCGCTCGGTTTCGAGGGTGGACCGGAACTGGTCTGCCAGACGCTGGCCGAAGGTCCGTTCGGCATTGAGAGCCAAGCCGATGTCGACGGCGTCGCGATGCCGCTGCGACGGCTGGTGGAAGGTGACAACAGCTCGGCTGCCTTCGTCATCGCCTGCTACAGCGATCCCGGTCTTCAGGTCTGCCGCGAAGGCACCGAACGGCCCGTGTTCGGCATTGCCGAGTGCGGCGTGCTGACGGCGCTCGCCCGCGCCGAAACGTTCGGCGTCATCGCCATCGCGCAGCGCTCGATCCCGCGTCACATGCGCTATCTCAGGCAGATGGGACTGACCGATCGCCTCGCCGGCGAGCGGCCGCTCAATATGAGCGTTGCGGAGACCGCTTCGGGCGAAGGCACGCTGGCGAGGATGATCGACGTCGGCCGCGCACTGCGCGACCAGGACGGCGCCCGCGCCATCGTGATGGGCTGTGCCGGCATGGCACGGCACCGTCGCCCGCTCGAAGACGCGCTGGGCATCCCCGTGATCGACCCGACACAGGCGGCCGTCAGCATGGCGCTGGGTACGGTGCAGTTCTCGGCTCACTAGGCGTCCTTCAGCTCTTTGGCGTCCTGCCGCGCGCGCCATTGCGCGTGGCTCTCGCGCGTCAGCGAAAAACATCCCGCTGGGTGGTGTAGAGATTGCCGAACATGCGGCCGATCGGGCGGTAGGCGTCGAGATCGACATACATGTTGGCCTCATTTACGAGGCCCTCGCGGGCGTGAACCCTGAGCACCTCACCGACCAAGAGTTCGCGATCCGGAGAGAAGTTCAGCACCACATGGCGGCGGCATTCCAGCGCAAAGGGCGCAGCAGCGAGCCGCGGCACTTTCACATCGACTGAGGGAAGAATCGCAAGCCCGGTCGCAGCGACCTCGCTGTCGCCGGAGGGGAAATCGACCGCGCAATCGTTCATCGCGACCGACAGCGCCTCGTCCACCATGTGCACGACGAACTCGCCGTCGCGATGGATGTTGCGGGTGGTATCCTTCGGGCTGTGATCCGGCTTGTGCTGAAGACCGAGCACGATCAGCGCGGGGCTCTCGGAGAACACATTGAAGAAGCTGAACGGGGCCGCATTGACCGCCCCGTTCTCGTCCAACGTCGTCACCAGCGCGATCGGCCGCGGCACGATTACGCCGCAGAGCAGCTTGTAGCGATCGCGCGGATCAAGCTCGCGCAAGGAAATGCCATGATCCGACATCGGCGTCATTTCTGCGGCGGCGGCACCGCGCCGGTTTGGCTGGTGATCAGGCCGTAATGCTCGATCCGGCGATGCTGCGCGAAATTGAAGATCGTGGTCTTGCCGAAATTTGTGGCGTCGAGATCGCAGGGATGGACCAGAAGCTCGTCGTCCTCCGTCCTGGCTTCCGCGACGATCTCGCCGTTGGGATCGACGATCAGGCTGCCGCCGAACAGCGGATGGCCATCCTCATTGCCGGCCTTGGCCACCGCGACGACCCAGGTCGAATTCTGATAGGCGCCGGCCTGCACGGAGAGGCGGTTGTGAAACAGGCGCTTCTCGACGCCCTCCTCGCTTCGCTCCGCATTGACGGAGGGCGTATTGTAGCCGATCAGCACCATCTCGACACCTTGCAGGCCCATGACGCGATAGGTCTCCGGCCAGCGCCGGTCGTTACAGATCGCCATGCCGATGATGCCACCCAGCTCGCGCCAGACGTTGAAGCCGAGATCGCCCGGCTCGAAATAGCGCTTCTCCAGATGCTGGTGCGAGCGCTTGGTGTCGTACTCCACATGGCCCGGCAGATGGACCTTGCGATATTTGCCAACGATCTTGCCAGACTTGTCTGTCAGGATCGCCGTGTTGAAGTGATGGCCGTCCGGCGTCAGCTCCGCATAGCCGAAGTTCATTGCCATCCGGTGCTGCGCCGCGCGCTCGAACAGCGGCTTCGTCGCCGCGTTCGGCATCTCGCGCTCGAACCAGATGTCGAACTCGGCGCGGTCCTCCGCGTACCAGCGCGGGAAGAACGTCGTCAGTGCCAGTTCCGGATAGACGATAAGGTCGACGCCTTTGGCCTTGGCTTCGTCCATCAGCGCGATCATGCGCTTGACCACGGCCTCGCGGCTGTCGGCCTGCTGGATCGGGCCCATCTGGGCGGCGGCGACATTGACGATACGCATCAGCGATTTCCCGGTGATCTCTTGGAGGAAGTGAAAGCTTCAACGAATTGCCGGCGCCTGCAACATAACGCGGCACCGCCGATGGTTTCCAGCCGGATGGGCTGGACGGCTTGCAAGGCGTGATCGGCGCTCATCGGTGCTCCTCGTCGGCAATATCGAGGCCATGGTCGAGCGCATCCAGAAGCTGGTCCGCCTCGCGGTCGGAAATGACGAGCGGCGGTGCCAGGAACAGCGAAACCTGCTCGCCGCTGGTTCCGATCACCGCGCCGGCTTCCAGCGCCCGCGTCGCGACGCGCGAGGCGATCGGCACTTCGGTGGTGTCGGCGCGCCAGGAGCGCCAGTCCGGTCCGTGCAGCTCCACCGTCCAGTGCAGCCCCTGCCCCGCTACGCGCTGCACGCTGGGATGTTTCTGCGCGATCGCGAGCAGACGGCGGACGAACAGCTGTTCGAGGCTCTTCACATGCTCGAGAATCTTCTCTTCGCTGACGACCTTCAGGTAGGCGCTGACCGCGGCCATGCTGATCGGATGGCCGCGCAAGGTGCCGTAATTCTGCCAGCTCGTGCCCTTCAATCGCTCGACGATCTCCTTCGATACCACGACTGCAGCGACGGCGGCGGCACCACCGCCAAGCGATTTTCCAAGCGTCACGATATCAGGACGGCTTTGCGCGCCCTGAAACGCGAACCAGCGCCCCGCACGCCCTGCACCGGTGACGACCTCGTCCGCGATCCAGTATGATCCAGCCTCTCGCGCGCAGCGGGCGACTTCGTCCTGATAGGCGCCGTCGTAATAGATGCCGCCCTGGGTGTAGTCGATGATCGTCGCCGCGGTATCCGACAGCAGACGCGTGGCGTCGGCCAGATATTCGCTCGGTGGCTTGTTGTTGGCCGGCCCACCGTAGATCGCGCCATCCGGCGCCGGCAGGATTCGCACCGGCGCCATCGGCGCCGGCAGCTTCGAGCCGCCTGCATGCACCGCGAGTCCGCCGTGCCATTGCGGCTGCACCGTCATGCTGCGCGACAGACCCGTGATGCCGTGATAGGCGCGCTCGCGCGTCGCCAGCGCGGAGCGCTGCGTCAAGGCCTGGCAGAGCGACAGCGCCATGTCGTTAGCCTCGCTGCCGCTGATGCAGAAGCGCACCGCGCCGACCCAATCGTCCTCGCCCTTGAACGCAATGGCCATCAGATCGTCGGCGGCCTGCTCGCGACCGACCCAGGTCCAGCCCTCGTTGACCACGGGCGTGTCCGCCGCCCGGCGGATCGCCTCCACCATCGCGGGATGACGGTGACCGAGACCGCCGCCGGTGTTGCTGCCGTCGATGAGCTTGCGGCCGTCCGCAAGATGAAAATAGACGCCCTCGCCGCCGACCACAGCCATGGGCGCGCTGTCGCCCGCGTTCAGCCCGGTTCGCAACAATCTGCTCATCGCAATCCCTTCACTCCGCAACTTCAGCGCCGTAGCCACCGCCGCCGCAAGTCTCGACGGTGACGAGATCGCCTTGCTGCAGCACGAGGTTGGATTTGCCGTCGATCGCGACGTTGGCGCCCTGCCTGACAAGCGAGATGCGACAGGCCTTGCCGGGTTCACCGCCCTGCATCCCGAATGGCGGAATCACCATGCGCTCGATGCAGGTCGTCAGATGCATCGAGGGCGCCAGAATGCGATAGGCGCGCACGACGCCATCGCCGCCGCGGAAGGCGCCGGCCCCGCCCGATCGCCGGCGAATGGCCTGCTGCTCGAGGCGGATCGCGTAGTTCGCCTCGATCACCTCGACCGGCGTGTTGGAGGTGTTGGACAGATGCACCCGGGTCGCCGAGATGCCGGCCCGATCGTGCCGCGCGCCTTCGCCGCCCCCGTGGACCTCGTAGAGCATCTTCCAGGAACCGTCCTGCCGCGGCTGCGCAAAGAACAGGACGCCCGCGGTGGTCGCGCCGCCCGCGGACAATCGTTCGGGGATGGTGTCCTGCATGGCCCGGAAGATCGCATCGACGATGCGCATCGACGTCTCGTGGTTGCCCGCGGCGACGGAGGCCGACCAACCCGGCTCCAGGATCGAGCCCGGGCGGGTGATGATGGTCAGGGGGCGGAGCGCACCGGCATTCTGCTGCATGTCGCGCCCGCTCATGATGCGCGCGGCATAGGCGACGGCCGAGCGCGCCATGAACGGCGTCGTGTTGCAGAAATTCGAGACGCGGTCGCAGCTCCCCGAAAGATCGAAGGTCGCCTCGTCGCCGGCAATCGTAATCCTGACGTGGATACGCGCGGGCGCGTCGTTCACGCTGCCGTCGTCGAGATGGTCTTCGCCCTCGTAGACCCCGTCCGGCAACGCGCGGATAGCCTCGCGCATCTCGATCTCGGAGAGGTCGTGCAGGCGCGACTGCGTCGCGGTGAACACCGCCTTGCCGTGCTCGCGGCAGAGGTCGACGATGCGCCGCTCGCCGGCCTTGGTCGCCGCGATCTGCGCGAGCAGATCGCCCTCGCAGGATTCGGCGTCCCGAACATTGGCCTTGAGCAATTGCACGATCGGCGCGTTGATTCCGGCTGAGGTTGCGATCAGCACCGGCGGAATGCGCATCGCCTCCTGGAACGTGTCGATCGCCTTGGCAAAATAGCTGCCGGGCCAGGTGCCGCCGATATCCGGCCAGTGCGCGAGGCTGACCGCGAACGCCACGATCTCGCCATCGACAAAGACAGGGCGGACGACCTTGACGTCGTTGAGATGATTGCCGCCGAGCGCGCCGACATTGTAGATCAGCACGTCACCGTCGTTCAGGCTGTCGCGCGGCACCACCTTCAGCAATTCGGGGACCGTGTAAGCCATCGCGCCCAGATGGATCGGGATGTCGCGGCCCTGCCCGACCAGGCCGCCATGGCCGTCCGTGATCGCCGACGACAAATCGCCGGCCTCGCGCAGCAGCGGCGAGCGCGCCGAGCGCGTCATCACCAGGCTCATCTCCTCGGCCGCAGCCGAGAGCCCGTGCCTGATGACCTCGACGACGAACGGATCGAGCTTCACGTTGCCCTCCGCGTCAGGAACAGATTGCCTGAAACGTCCGGCCTCGCCTGCCAGCCCGACGGCACCACCACCGTCGACCACGCGTCTTCGATGATGGCCGGGCCGTTGACGGTGTCGGTCAGCGAGGCGCGGTCGACGATCCCTGTCGCGATCTCGTGGAAGCCGTCGAACGAGCAGAGGCGCGTGCCTGATGACAGCGCCCTCGCCGCCGTCGCCGGCCGGCCCACCACCGTTGTCGACGGCCGACACGCCTGTACCCGCACGGATTCGATGACGCAGGGCTCGCTCGTCGCATAGCCGAAGAGTTCGTGATGCCGCGCCAGAAAATCGCTCTTGAGCCTGATCACGTCGAGCGGCAGTGCGAGCGGGATTGGAATGGCGTCGTTCTGCGCCGCGTAACGCATCAGCGCCACCAGCTCGACTTCGATCTCCGCCTTCGCGACACCGTTGGCGATCAGGGGCGCCGACGCATCGTCAATGAGCGCCCCAATGCGCTCCGACACGCGTACGAGATCGATGCCGTCCAGACCGGCGCGCAGGGTCTGCTGCTGCAGGAAGCTGAAATCGGCGGTGAGACAGCCCAGCGCCGAGAACGCGCTCGATGCGCTGGGCACGACGACCTGCGCAATCCCGTAGAGATCGGCGAGGCCCGCAGCATGCATGGGGCCGCCGCCGCCGAAGGCGAGCAGCGTGCAGTCGCGCCCGTCGATGCCGCGCTCGACCGTGACGCGGCGCAGCGCGCGGGCCATCGTCGCGTTGGCGACCTTGATGATGCCGAGCGCCGTTTCGGTCAGGCTCAGCCCCAACGCCCGCGCGATCGGCGCGATGACGCGCTTGGCCGCATCGATGTCGATGCCGATGCGGTCGCCAAGCTTCGTTTCGGGATTGAGATAGCCGAGCACGGCGTTGGCGTCGGTGATGGTTGGCTCGCTGCCGCCGCGGCCGTAGCAGGCCGGACCCGGCTCGGAACCGGCACTCTCCGGCCCGACCGTCAGGCCACCCGGGCCGTTGCGCACGATCGATCCGCCGCCCGCCCCGATGGAGTGGACCGCAAGCATCGGCTGGCGCAGCGGCTTGTCGCCGAGCATGCGGCCGTCGGTCATCTCGGCCTGGCCGTCGACGATCAGGCACACGTCCGTCGTGGTGCCGCCCATGTCGAAGGTGAGCATGCGCGGCGTGCCGAGCTGGCGCGCGATGCTGACCGACGCCGAGACGCCGGCGGCCGGGCCCGACATTGCCATCACAAGCGGGCGACGCTTCACCGCGGAGATCGGGATCATCGCGCCGGCGGAATGAAACACCTGCAGGCCGGGGCCAATCGGCAGGCGTTGCTCCAGCTCGCTCAGATACTCGACCGCAATAGGCATCGCGGCCGCGTTGAACACGGTCGCCGAGGTCCGCTCATACTCGCGTGCCTCGGGGTTGACCTCATGTGACAGCGAGACATGGGCGACGACGTCCTTGAGGCGCTCGCCGAGCACTTTTTCGTGCACGGGATTGGCATAGGCGTGAAGGAGAGCCACCGCGACGCTCTGAACGCCGGTCTCCTTCAGCCAGGCCACCAGGCGCTCGATCTCCGCTTGTTCCAGCGACTTCAGCACCCGTCCCTCGTGATCGAGGCGCTCGGCGAGCCCGAAGCAGCGCTCAGGCGGCACGAGCGGCGGCGATTTCGGCGGAACGTCGAGACGGTAGAGATCGCGGCGGCGATAACGCGCGATCTCGAGCACATCGGCAAATCCCTCGGTCGCGACCAGCGCCACCTTCGGCAGTCGGCCCTCGACGATGGCGTTGGTCACGCGCGTGGTGCCGTGGACGAAGCGCCTGACCTCGCTTCTGCGCAGGCCCACCGCCTCGATCGCCTCCAGCATCGCCTGAACCGGAGCGTCGGGGCGCGACGGCACCTTTGCGATCCGCGCCTCCGATGAATCGCGCCGGATCGCGATGATATCGGTGAAGGTGCCGCCGATATCGGTGCCGACCTCCCAGTGATTTTCGGAGGAGCTCATGTGCGGGGGCAGCGACGGATGAGGTCCGAACCGGACGCCGGGCTGTTACCGTCCATCGCGACATCCAATGCCCAACCGAGAGCGCTCATCATGCATCCCTTGTCTTGCCATTGTCCGCGAGTGTGCGACAGAGCGGTCAGGTCGGGATAGAGCCAGGTTTGTCGCAAACCACCGGGCCGGCGCCGCGAGCTGCAAGTTCGGTTGCACGTTTTGGTGCAGCAGTGCCCGCGCGGAGAGCATGCAGATGTCGACAGCTGGACACCAGCAGAGTGCATCGCACCACGGATTTTTCGGCGCAAACCGTCACGTCCGTTGCACTGCAATCCGAACATCCAAAATCACCTGTCTAATTTGCAGGCGATCGAGGGGCGCTGCGCGAGGTTCGGATGCCCATGAGCTATGCACGGCAGGCGGCTCAGCCCTTCTTTATTGTACGGTCAGTAAGCGAGGATATCGTCCGGTCCAATCGATGGGCGACAGCGCAACCATCCGTTGGGACCAGCTCGTTAGAAACCATCGAGATTCGGACGTCCTGCGTTGAAAGTCGCGATCGCGGGCCAGATATTGCCTGAACCCGCCAGTCATGTTCGGATCGACCATCGCCTGCATGCCCTTCTTCCGGCTCAACGACGACCATATGAACCCCGATGATCTCGGGGATTTCGATCCTGAAACCGTGCCGCGCACCGTCGCCGCGTTCGGGGGCCACATGGTCACCAAGGGCATGGAGCTGGCCATGCACGAGCATCGCAAGGACGAGCTCGTCCTGACCATGCGTGGCATCGTCAGGCTGGAGGCCGGACACGGCGTCTGGATCGTCCCGCCGCGCTGTGCGGTGTGGATTCCCGGCCATGTTCCGCACAGCGTCAGCGTCGCTGGCGACGTCGAGATGCATTGCCTGTTCGTCGAACCGGATGCGGTGCCGGCGCTTCCGCGGCAATGTTGCACGCTGACCATCTCGCCCTTGCTCGAGCATTTGCTGGTGCACGCCACCCACATGCCGGTCATGTACGATCCCGACGGCGCCGACGGCAGGATCGCCGCGGTGCTGCTCGACCAGCTGTCGCTGGCCCCCGCCGAAGAGCTGCGCTTCCCCATGCCGGCCGATGCCAGGCTGCGCCGGATCGCCAGCGCGATGATGACCGATCCTTCCGATCGCGCGACGATCGAGGATTGGAGCCGGCGCATGGCCGTCGCCCCGCGCACCCTCACCCGCATCCTGCAACGCGAGACCGGCATGAGCTTCGGCCGCTGGCGCCAGCAGCTCCACATCCTGATCGCGCTTCAGCGCCTCGACCAGGGCGCATCGGTCCAGGCCGTGGCGCTCGATCTCGGCTATGAGGGGGCCAGCGCCTTCGTCACCATGTTCCGCAAGGCACTGGGCAAGCCGTCGGCGCGATATCTGGCCGAACGCCGCATCGGCGCACACTGACCGGAATTCGCAATCGATTGTCCCGTTCGCGGAATGCGGTCTGAGGGACCATTTCGTATCCAGGCTCCGAAGCGCCCGGCGGGCGCATTGCAAGGAGCCGACCGACATGGATTCACTCAGCAAGGGCGTCGTCGCCGACGTCCTCCATCGTCTTCATCAGGAAGCGGAGATCGCCGACGGCCAACTGTGCAAACCTTCGCGAACGAAGCGAAGAGCCGGGATGAGATCATCAGCAAGGCCATCGCGGCCGAGAGCCGCGATCTGAACGAAGTCTATCGCGGACTTGCGGACAATTTCCTGAGCGTCTCTCCGCGGTTCGGACGCTTCCTCTACATGTGCGTCCGCGCCTCCAAGGCACAGCGCATCGTCGAGTTCGGCTCCTCGATGGGGATTTCCGCGATTTACATGGCGGCGGGCTTGCGCGACATCGGTGGCGGCCGCCTGATCGGGACCGATCTCGAACCCGGCAAGATCGAGCGGGCGCGGGCGAATCTTGCCGCCGCGGGGCTCGCCGACCTCGTCGAGTTCAGGCACGGCGATGCGCGCGAAACGCTCAGCTCCGGCCTTGGCGACGAGATCGACATGGTGATGCTCGATGGCGCTTTCACTCTCTATCTTCCCATTCTCAGGCTGCTGGAGCCGCACTTGAAGCGCGGCGCGCTCATCGTCGGCGAGAACGCGCTCGAGGAAGCCTCGGGCTATATCGACTACGTGCGCGATCCCGAGAACGGTTACCTCTCACTGTCGCTGCCGTTCGAGCCGGGACGCGGCAACGAATTCACGATCAAGACCAGATGATCGGCATGGCGGTGAACCCTGCGATGGAGCCAAACTTGAACGAGCCTGCTCACGAGCCACAAACGTCCGAGCCATCGCGGGCACCGCAGGGACGGGTCACGCGGATGTTGCTGCGATGGCTGATGCGCCCTGCGCGCGTTGCCGGCATCAAGACGCTCTCGCCGCACTTCCGGCTCGTCGAGCTCGAAGGCGAAGCGCTCAGAAACGTCGCCTGGGCGGCCGGCGACAAGATCCAGGTCGCGATGGGCTCGGGCCTGAGCGCGCGCACCTATACGCCGATGTCGTGGGACGCCGGCAACGGCAGAACGCGGCTGCTGGCCTTTGCACATGGCGAAGGCCCCGGCAGCCGCTGGGCTAGCAGTTTGCGCGAAGGTGACAGTTGCCAGTTCTTTGGTCCACGCCGCTCGCTCGACCTTGCCGACCTCCAAGCGCCCATCGTTCTGTTCGGCGATGAAACCTCGTTCGGCCTTGCGGCGGCGTTGCGCGACAGCCTGCAGGCTGGCGGCGCGCTCCATCTGTTCGAAGCCGCTGATATCGCGGAGTCGAGACTTGTGCTGGACTCCATCGGCCTCGGCCACGCCAGGCTAATGGCACGCAGCGCCGATGACACCCATCTTGCAACCGCCGAATCCGAGTTGCTCCGCCTTGCCGCAAACGGCGCACAGTTCGTCCTGACCGGTAAGGCATCCTCGATCCAGCGCGTCGGCCGCGCCTTGAAGGCCGCCGGCGTCGCATCATCGCGGATCAGGGCAAAAGCCTATTGGGCTCCGGGCAAGACCGGCCTGGACTAGAGAGGAGCCGATAGAACCGCCGGCCGTTGGTCAAGACACGCGGTCTCGGTCAGGACCGCAGACGCCGCCAGCCAATCGCGATCCCGGTGACGGAGAACGCCAGTCCCAACGCACACAGTCCAACGATAAGGGCATCGCGCAGACGCGGATGCGCCAGCAGGACCGGAAAATCGAGCGTGTGGAGCGCGCTGTAGAACCAGCGGTAGGCCCGCCGCGAGGCATCCAGCCTTTGCAGCACACTGCCATCGGCACCGTCGATATCGAACCAGAGGTCGCCGCAGCGCAAGCGGTAGACGGGCGCACCGGGAATAGCCGATTGCGCGGGGTAGTCGTCGTTGCCAGCAAGAACGGACGGCGCGCCGCAGCCGGCGGCGAGGCGCGCCACCAGATTCTGGATCTCATGCACGTCCAGAAATTCCGTTGGTCCGTCGCGGGGCGCGTCCCCTGCCTTGATCAAGACCTGACGGTCGAGGCCCACCCGGTCGCGCCGGTAGACAGTGCCGTTGAAGGCAAACCATTCGATCTCCCGGGCCGAGGGCGATATCGGCTGCCGATCGAGCCATGGGGCAGCCGTCCAATCAGGCAACGCGTTCATCACGCCGGATTCGGCCGCGGTCAATTGTCCGCGCGAGAACAGCCGGCCGTGATCCATGGAGAGCCAGCCGCTGAGGCTCCATGTCAGCACGAACATTGTTGCCGTGAGGCCAATGACGTGGTGCAACGCGTGCCAGCCACGATAGGGCGAGGACATCCGGCGCCCTCGCAGCTGCACCCGCGCGATCCCGAGCACCGCACCAAGCATCGCCGCGATCAAGGCCAGCAAGGACAGCGTCCAGACGACGCGATCCCACAGCGACCAATTGCTTCTCAGGACCGTCGGGTAAATCCAGTGCAGCACACTGCCGGCCCAATTCCAGCCCCGCTCGCGCCGCCTCGTGTCCAGGACGATCTCGCCGGTGGACGACGAGACATAGACTTCCGTTCCGGCGGCATCGCCGAACGCCACACGAAACAGCGGCCGGTGGCGATCGAAGCCGTTCGGCACGCTCCACTGATCATGGTCCGAGAGCGCAACGACCGCGGCCCGCGCGGCATCGGGCCCGCGATTGCGCCCGTGCTCCCGCGCGATGGCAAGCGCGGTATCGGCAATCGCGACCGACGCATCCCCTCCGTCGGAGGCGCGGACCGCGCGCACGCGCGATGATCCCGACACGATGTAGACCGCTGCATCGCTCCGCTGGATCAGCCGGACGCGCACGGCGCCCGCGACCCCGCTCGCAGCGACCGCCTCCACAACCGGGATCCTCGCCGCTCCACGATCCACCGGCGCAAGGCCGGCAAACCGTTCCGCTTCCGTCAGCGACGGAAACGGAACGAAGTGCATCACGATCCCCGTCGCAAACCACATCGCGAACAGCAGGCAGAACGCGATCCCGAGCCAGCGATGCGTAACGACGATCGCGCTCATCATCCGTTCAGCGCCCTACCATTTGAACGCGGCCGAGAGCTCATAGGTGCGCGGCGCACCGAGGAGGATCTGGTCGGGATAGAACGGATCGCCCCAGATCGCATAGCGCTTATCAGTGATGTTGCGCACGCGGAAGGTCAGGCGGGCCTGGTCGACCGCATTGAACACCGTCTTGGGGATATCGACGAAGGCGTAGACGTCGGCGACGGTATACGCCTTCATCGTCACGACATTGGCATCGGTGTTGTAGCGGTCGCCGACATGGCGGCCGGTGATGCCGAGCTCCACCGGCCAGGGCGTGAAGAAGCGCCAGGATGCACCCGCATTCGCCACGATGCGCGGCACGTTCGGCGGCGTATTGCCGGAGAACGAGCCGCCGACGAAATTGTAGTCGGCATAGCGGGCGTCGACATAGGCGATGTTGCCCCACAGACGCAGTGGATCGATCGGACGGACCGAAGCGGCGAGCTCGACGCCCTTCGACTCCTGTCGCCCGGCGATGTTGAGCGCCATGCCGCCGGCCGCGGCATAGACGTTCTTGCGCACGATGTCGTAGGCCGAGAAAGACCACTCCGCCCTGTTGTCCCAGAACAGGTGCTTGACGCCGGTCTCGTAGGTACGCGAGGTCGTCAGGTCGAGCGGCTGGGTCGGCGACAACAGGAAGCTGGTGTTCGCGGAGACGTCGGCGCCGGTCGCGTACTGGCTGAAGAAAGTCAGGCCGGGCACGGCCTCCCAAGTGTAACCGATGCGGCCCGTCACCGGCGCCCAGTCTTTCGTGAACGGGAAGCCCGCGTTCACCAGGCCGGCGGCATCCGTCGAGTTGCGATCGAGCCCGATGTGCTCGACGCGCAGGCCGCCGATCAGCGCGAAGGTCCGCGTCAGCTTCAGCCGGTCCTCGAACGACAGCGCCTCGTTGTCGATACGCGCGGTCTGCTGCTTGGTCGTGAGCAGACCGTAGAAGCCGCGGTTGGGATCGACCAGCGAGACATAATCGTTCGGGAAGTTTGCCGCGCCCGGCCTGACGAAATCGAGATAGCTCGACGACAGCGTCGTGACCAGCCGGTTGTCGAAGCCTGCGATATTCGTGTCCCAGATCAAATCGGTGATGTTGCCGACGAGGCGCTGGCTGTGCGCGACATAGAAGCGCTCGCGATACACCTGGTTGTTGGTGGAATCGAACGCTTCGACCTCGTTGTTGAACCAGCTGCGCTCGGCGCCGTAACCATAGGCCTGGCTCTTCAGCGTCAGGTCCGGCGCCAGCTTCAGCTCGAAACCGCCGCGCAGCCACACCTCCTGCGCGACGTTGCGGTTGTCGAGGACGTTGTAGTTGGTATTGAAGGTGCGGTCGTCGATCGTGACAGCCCCAAGATCAGTCCTGTTGAAGTAGTTGCCGGAGACGATCCCCGTCGTCGCGTGCGATCCACTGAAAGCGATCGGCACCAGCGGCGCGCCCCAATAGGCTTTCGAGCGATCCTCGCGATACTCGATCGCGCCCCAGATCTTGAGACTGTCCGAGATGCGATAGTTGAGCTGGCCCGACACATCGAGCATCTTAGTATTGGTGTCGTCAGCAAAGCCGTTGAGCGCCGAACGGCTGATGTCGAAGCGGTAGTCGAGGCCCTGCACATTGGTGCTGCCGCCCGAGCCGTAATGCGCGCGGAACGAGCTGAGCGAATCCCAGGAGAAATCAGCTTCGTTCCGGATCGCTCCCGTGTGCGGCTGCTTGGTCACAAAATTGATCGCCCCGCCGGCGGCGCCCTCGCCCGAGATCAGCGATGCCGGGCCCTTCAGGAATTCCACGGCTTCCAGATTGGCGGTGTCCATGATCCGCGAGGTCATGTTCTGCGGACCGATCTTGATGCCGTTGTAGAGCGTGTTGATCTGGCTGTTGGTGAAACCGCGCATCGAGAAGGCGGAAGGCTCGGCCGGATTATCGCCGGAGGTGACGCCGACCGCCCCCTGCGCCACGTCGGACACGGTGCGATAACCCTGCTCGCGCATGGTCTCCGCGGAGATCACCTCGACGGTCGCGGGCGTCTCGCGCACCGTCAGGCCGAGCCGCGAGGCGCTTTCGGCCACGGCATTGCTGTTGAGCGGCGTCGGGGGTGCCGCAGTCGGCACGGCAGGCTTCGGCATCGCTGCTGCGGTCGCCGGCCTGCGCGCTGCTGCGCGGCGCGTGCTCTGCGCCTCCCGGCCGGCAGGCTTGGCCTGCTTGCGGGATTGGGCCGGCGACACCTCGACCGGCGGCAGGGGCTCTCGGGCCTGCTGCGCCAGCGCAGCGGGCGGATCGAGAGCGGCAAAGGATGTGAGTGCCGCGGAGGCGAGCAGGAATTTTCGCGGTCGTACGATACGGATGGAAGACACGGTTTCGGGCCTCGGTATGACGTCAGTGGCACGTCACAGCGAACGAGGTCTCACCTTTTGGCCCTTCAGCCGTCCGATGAAGCCGAATGTCTGTACTCCCCGACCGACATCTTCGCGTGTGACCACGGCTGACGGCAGGTCTCCTGGCTCGCGGGTCATCACCACTTCGTCGCCTTCCCGGGACCGAGGACCCAGTGGCTTCTGACGAAGGATTATCCGCTCACAGTTGCGGGGGCAGCCACGGCGTTGGGGACAATGTCCCCGCACCGTATTCCCTTTTCATCCCCTCTCGGGGAAACCGTCGCGAGCATCTAGGATTACCATCACAACAGAGTCAATGTGCCAGTTGCGGCGTTATGGCCACAACGACCAACTTCCTTGGAGATGAGCATGGAAGGCGAGACCTTCCTCTGGTTGATACGGCACGCGCCCGTCGCGGGCGTCACAGGTACGATCCACGCGTCCGACGCGCCGGCCGATCTCAGCGATCGCGCGCAACTGGACGCTGTGCGACGGCACCTGCCACCGGATGCCGCCGGCTATGCCAGCCCGTCGCGGCGTACGGTCGAGACGGCGCGCGCGCTGGGCCTCGAACCGGAGCCCGTCAGTGAATTCCGCGAGCAGGATTTTGGTGACTGGACCGGCCATCGCCATGACGAACTCGAGGCGACCCGCGGTGAGGCCTATGCGCAGTTCTGGAGCGATCCAGCTGGCGGACGACCGCCGGGCGGCGAGAGCTTTGCGGATCAGGTCGCGCGTGTCCGGCAGGGCCTGTCGCGGATCGCAGCCGGATCGGCCACGCTCGTCGTGCATTCCGGCACCATCCGCGCCGCACTCTGCATCGCGCTGGACCTGACGCCGCAGGCGGCCTTGCGCTTCGTGGTCGATCCGCTGTCGCTGACCCGGATCGATCGCCTCCTGAGCGGCTGGCGCGTCGTCTCCGTCAATCAGCGGATCAGCTAGGACGATCCGGCACATTGGCCTGCGCAAACGTCGCCATGCCATTGTGGAGGCTGCAGGCGAGGCGCACCAGCGGCAGCGCGATGGCGGCGCCCGATCCCTCGCCGAGCCGGAGATCGAGGCTGATCAACGGCTGCACGTTCAGCGCGCGCAGCACCAGCCGATGCCCTTGCTCCGCCGATTGATGCGACGGCAGCAGGAACGGCTGGCACGACGGATTGAGACGTGCCGCCGCCAGCGCCGCCACCGATACGATGAAGCCATCGATCAATACAGGGATGCGGCGCTGCGCGGCCGCGATGATCGCACCTGAGATCGCCGCGATCTCCAGGCCGCCAACGGCGCATAGGATTTTTTCCGGCGAAGCGCCGCCAACGCCGTGACGCGCGATCGCAGCATCAATCACACGGGCCTTGTGCGCGCGCCCCGCCGCATCGATCCCGGTGCCGCTCCCCGCAATCTCTTCGGCGCTGATGCCGAGCAGGCCCGCCGCGATTGCCGCCGAGGTCGTGGTGTTGCCGATCCCCATCTCGCCGAAGATCAGGAGATCAGGATGATGGGCCGCCGCGCGCGCAACCGCGTGCTGGCCGGCCTCGAAGGCAAACCCCAGCTCGGCGGGTGCGAGAGCGGCTTCGACGCTGAAATCGCGCGTGCCGTGGCGCGGCTTGTCGGTGACGATTCCTGCCATCTCGTCCTGCGCCAGCGTGCCGGCGTCGACCACCTCCAGGCTCGAGCCAAGCTCGCGCGCCAGCACCGAGATCGCGGCGCCGCCGGCGGCGAAATTCGCCATCATCGCGATAGTCACGGCTTGCGGATAGGCCGATACGCCCTGCGCGACGATGCCGTGGTCGCCGGCGAAGATGATGATCGGCACCCGTGCCGCACGCGGCTGTTCGGTCGCCTGCAGGCCCGCAAGCTCGATTGCGAGCTGCTCGAGCCGGCCGAGCGCGCCGGTCGGTTTTGTCAGTTGCGCCTGCCGAGCGATCGCCGCCTCGCGATGGGCCGCGGAGACATCGGGGCAGTTCTGGGTGACCCATTCGGGGAGCATGCTGCCTCGCTTAACGTGCGCGCTTGAGAATGTAGCTGTCCATGATCCAGCCGTGCCGCTCGCGCGCTTCCTGCCGCGCCGCGACGATGCGCGGGCCAACCTCCGCGAGCACGCCGGACATGACGATCTGGTCGGGCATGCCGAGATAGGCGCCCCACCAGATCTGCAAGCCCGGATCGAGCGATTGAAACGCCGTGCCGCCGTCGAGCATCACCACCACGGTATCGACACCCTGCGGCCAGCTGCCTTCGCGCAAGCGCCGCCCCGTCGTGACCAGAAAGGGCTCGCCGATATCGTTGAGCGGCAGCGCATGGGCCGCGCAAAGCGCCTGGATCGAGGTAATGCCGGGCACGACCTCGATCGTCGGCAACGGATTGAGCCGTCGTGCAATGCGCAGCGAGGAGTCATAGAGCGAGGGATCGCCCCAGATCAGCAGCGCAACCTTGCCTTCGCCTTCGAGATGGTTTGCGATCGCTTTCGACCAGGTCGCGGCAACCGCATCGTGCCAATCATCCACGCCCTTGCGATAGTCAGCTTCACCAGCGTCGCGCACGGGAAGATCGAATTCGGCAATGATTGTCTTGTCGCTGGTGAGCACGTCCGCACAGATCATCCGCCTGAGATCGGCGAGATCGGACTTCGCCGTCCCCTTGCGCGGGATCAGGACGAGATCGGCGGCATTGATCGCATGAACAGCCGCGCGCGTGAGCTGGTCGGGATCGCCGCAACCGATGCCTATCAGGGAGAGCGTGAGCATCGCGAACGCGACGGGCGGCCCTGCTGGCCGCCCGTTCGCTTGTCTCTCAGGCCGCGTTGTGCAGGCGCGGGGTGACGAGGCCGGGCGCGGTGACGCCGCGCAGCGACTTCGCCAGTGCCAGCACCGCGAGATCGGCGAGCGGCTCGATCACGATGACGAGCGCATAGGACGCCGCGAACGTCGCGATGTTGGCGAGGTTGCTCATCGCAAAGCCCGAGCCATAGAGCGCCCAGAACGCCACCCAGGCGATCACGCCGGCCTGGTAGGTCGTCGAGAGCGCCAACGCCTGCCGATACTTCAAATCGACATAGGCGGTGTTGCGCGAGATGATCCGTGTGGCGATCGCCTGGATCGCGAACAGCGGCACCAGCAGCGTGGTGACGTTCATGCCGTATTGCGGGATGTCGGCCGGCTCGAAGAACACGCCCTGGAGCAGCAGACCGAAGGCAAGGCCGAACGCCGCCGGCGCCGCGCCGAACAGCAGGAACAGTGTCGAGCCGAGAATGAAGTGCACCTCGGAGACGCCGACCGGGAAGTGCGGCAGGATCTCGAAGAAAGTGAAGACGAGGACTGTGGTGGCCAGCGTCCGCGCCGCGAACGACGTGATGCCCTGCTCACGCACGGTCTCGACCGCGAGCTTCAGCGCAACGCCGCCTGCGGAGATGCCGGTTGCGTAACTCAACACGAGCTTGGCGCCCGTCACGACCCCGGGTTCGATATGCATGGCTCAGTTCCTTCCTGCCGTCACACCCGACGGCCTTGGCCTCAAAACGTGCAGGGCCGGTCTCCTGGCTCGCGGTTCCCCGGGATTTCCGGCCTTCCCGGACCTTGCGGCCCAGTGGCTGATCGGAGTCCCTCACCGCTTACAGTCGCGGGGGCGGCTGGGGTTTTGGGCGCCGCAACTGGGTCCGCCCACCCCCATTCCCGATTATGCTCCGGCGCTTTGCGCCGCGTCGAGCACCATGCCTCTCTTGTGTGCCCCTTTCGCTGAGCCTGCGTCAAGGGGCGAACGGCGGCCAAGGCCGTCATGTGGGATAATCCCCCGCCAGCGCCCCAAACAGGATCACGGCGGCCGTCGAGGCGGCCCCGCCGCGCGCAAGCTGCTCGGCAAGCTCGGCGATGGTGGTGCGGACCAGCCGTTCGTCGGGGCGTCCGAGGGATTCGGCGAACAGCGCGGGGGAATCCGCAGCGAGCCCGTGCGCGATCAACTTTGCGGCAAGCGCCGGAAAGGTGCGCCGGCCCATATAGACCACGGTCGTCGCTTCAGGGTCGGCCAGCGCCGCCCAGTTCAGGTTGGGCGGCAACTCGCCGGTGACATCGGCACCGGTGACGAATTGCACCCGGCGCGATGTATGGCGCCGGGTCAGGGGGATGCCGGCTTGCGCCGCGGCAACGCAGGCCGAGGTGACGCCGGGAACGATCTCGTAGCCGATGCCGGCCTCACGCAGCGTCTCTAGCTCCTCCTCGAGCCGGCCGAAAATGCCGGCGTCGCCCGACTTGAGCCGCACCACGCGCGCGCCTGTTGCGGCATAGTCGACCAACAGGCGGTTGACGTGGTGCTGCTTGGTCGAGGGACGCCCTGCCCGTTTCCCCACCGCGACGAGATTGGCGCCTGGCCGGGCGAGATCGAGGATCGCGCCGGAGGCAAGATCGTCATAGAGCACGACGTCGGCTGCGCGCAGCCGCGCGGCGCCCTTGAGCGTGAGAAGCTCGGGGTCGCCGGGCCCGGCGGAGATGAAGGAGACGAATCCGCTCACCGGTCCTCCGCGATCAGATGAAAGAAGGTGCCGGTGGCGTGGCCGCGCTGCGAGCCGGTTTCGGCGATGACCGCGCCGGTCGCGTCATGCACGACGGCCAGCGGTGTATCAGGCTGGGCAAGAATGGTCGAATAGTGGAATTCGTGGCCGCGCAGGCGTGCGCCGGAGCGATGTCCCGGCATCGGCGCGGCGAGTGCGGCCAGACGATAACCGAGATGCATGCGGCGCTTGGCAAAGCTCGTCTCGAGGCCAAGCAGTCCCGTCATCTCGTGGCGGACACCGTCCGCGTCAGTCAGAGCGGTTCCCAGCACCATATAGCCACCGCATTCGCCGTGCACCGGCCGCGTTTCGGCAAAGGCGCGCAGGCCGCTGCGAAAACGCGCATTGGCCGCGATCTTGCCGGCATGCAGCTCGGGATAACCGCCGGGCAGCCAGCACACATCGGCGCTCGCGTCAGGCGCTTCATCGGAGAGCGGCGAGAATGTCGAGATCTCCGCGCCCGCCGCGCGCCAGGCCTCCAGCATATGCGGATAGACGAAGGAGAACGCCGTATCGCGGGCGAGCGCGATGCGCTGGCCCGGTGGCGTCACGTTCAGCCCCTTCGCGGCAGGTTGCGGCGACCAGCTGGCGGCCGATCGCAGCACCGCATCGAGATCGACATGCTCGGCGACGAAGCGCGCGGCCTCGTCGATCAGCTTGCCGATCTCGCCCTGCTCTTCGGCCTGCACCAGGCCGAGATGCCGCTTCGGCAGGCTGATCTCGGCATGACGCGGCAGCGCGCCGAACACGGCGATGCCGGAATCGTGGAGCGCACGCCGCACGAGGTCTTCATGGCGCGGGCTGGCGACGCGGTTGAGCACGACGCCGGCAAGCCGCACGCCGGGGCGATAATCGCGAAGGCCTGCGGCGATCGCCGCCGCGGTCTGCGCCTGGCCGGAGGGATCAATCACCAACAGCACTGGCCAGCCCAGCATCTCCGCAATGTCGGCGGTGGCACCGGTGCCGGAGACACCGCGCGCGGCGACGCCGTCGAACAGGCCCATCGAGCCCTCGGCGAGCACGACATCGGCATCCGCACCGCGGCTGACGAGATGCGAGATCGCCACGCGATCCATCGCCCAGCTGTCGACGTTGACGGAAGCGCGGCCCGTGGCGGCGGCGTGGAAGGCGGGATCGATGTAATCGGGACCGCTCTTGAAGCACTGCACGTTCAATCCGCGATTGCGCCAGGCGCGCGCGAGCGCCAGCGTCAGCGTGGTCTTGCCGACGCCGGAAGCCGGCGCGGAGATGACGAAGCCTGCCGCCATCACGAGGCCTCCGGAAAGCGTGGCTCGGCACCGACAGGCCGATAGCGACGATCGTAGTCGGCGGCATAGAGGCGGCTCTCGTCGAAATCCGCAGCGCCAAGCGTTCTGCCGACCAGAATGATCGCGGTGCGTTCCATCTCGGTGCCGACGGCAGCATCGAGCGTAGCAAGCGTGGCGCGGACGATGCGCTGGTCCGGCCAGCTCGCGCGCCAGACGATGGCGACCGGGCAATCCGCGTCATAATGCGGCGCGAGCTCGGCGACGACCTTGTCGAGCAGATGGATCGACAGATGGATCGCAAGCACCGCACCGGTCGTGGCGAATGCGGCGAGCTTCTCGCGCTCGGGCATCGCACTGGCGCGGCCGGGCGTGCGCGTCAGCACCACCGTCTGGGCGAGACCGGGCAGCGTCAGCTCAGCCTCCAGAGCGGCGGCGGCGGCGGAGAAGGACGGCACGCCAGGCGTCACGGTGAAAGGGATACCGAGTGCGCGCAGGCGGCGGAGCTGCTCGCCCATCGCCGACCAGATCGAGAGATCGCCGGAATGCAGGCGAGCGATGTCCTTGCCTTCGGCATGCGCGGCGGCGATCTCCGCGATGATCTCGTCGAGCGATAGCGGCGCGGTATTGACGATGCGCGCGCCGGGCGGGCAATGCGCCAGCACGCCTTCGGGGACCAGTGAGCCCGCATAGAGGCAGACCGGACAGGCCGCGATCAGGTCGCGGCCGCGCAACGTCAGCAAATCGGGCGCGCCCGGCCCTGCCCCGATGAAATGCACCGTCATGCGCCGTCTCCTTCCGCGATCGCGGCGGTCGCGGTGCGATCCTGCGAGACAACGCGTGTCGAGATCAGCCGTGCACGCGGCCCCGCCGCAGCGAGAGCTGCGGCTTCGGCAACCGATCCGATGCCGAACTTCTCCATCACGAGTTTGGACTGGGTCGGCGTGGCTATCCTGGCCAACATGTCGGCCGGAACAGCCTTGATCGGCAAGCCGCACTCAAGCGCGAGCTGCTTCAACGGCTCCGCGTCGGCCTTGTCGCTGACAGTTGCCATCGCAGTGAGGCCTTCGGGATCACCCGCAGCCAGCAGCGCTTCGCGCAGCGAAGCGAGAGTGACATCTCTCCTGAACCCAAACCCGGCCACCTTCATCGGACCGTACTCCACTGCACCACCGGCCGTGCCGCCTCCCAGGACCGGTAACGGCCGAGCGGGCCAGCATAAGCGATGTCGACCCGCATCAGCTCGCCACCGTGGCGCTGGTGCAGATCGCCGAGCAACGCTTCCGTCTCCAATGTGACCGAATGTGCAACCAGCCGTGTGCCCGGTGCAAGCCGCGACCAGATCGCATCGAACATCGCGATGTCGAGGCCGCCGCCGATGAAGACCGCATCCGGTGCTTCGAGTGCAGCAACAGCTTCAGGCGCCCTCCCCGTGACGACGGTTATCCGGTGCGAAAGTCCAAACGCCGCTGCATTGCTGCGGATGTTTGCGACGCGATCCTCGCGCGGCTCGATTGCGGTCGCCGTCCCGCCGCACAGCGCCCACTCGACCGAGATCGACCCCGAACCGGCGCCGATATCCCACAGCCGTTCGCCCGGACGCGGCGCCAGCGCCGAAAGCGCGAGCGCACGCACCGGCCGCTTGGTGATCTGGCCGTCATGGACGAACAGATCGTCAGGACGCCCCGAGGCGTGGGGCATACCATGCGTGCCCTTCGCCTCAACGGCGACGGTGATCAGGTTTCCAGCGGGATCACCGGCGAAACCGTCGGCGCGATGTTCTTGGATGCTATCGCGCGGACCACCGAGTGCGGCGAGCGTCCAGAAGGCCGAGGCTCCCCATCCACGCTCGCTCAACCATTTTGCGAGATCGCTTGCCGCTTTCCCATCGCGCACGAGGCAGATGATGCGCGCCCCTCGCGCCAGATGCGGAACGAGACGTTCGAACGGTGCGGCGTGAAGCCCGAGGCAGACGGCGGATTCGAGCCGCCAGCCCAGCCGTGCGGCCGCAAGCGAGAAGGTCGACGGAGCGGAATGCGCGGTCCACTCGCCGGTCTGCAGCTTCTCGGCGAGACCAGCACCTGCGCCATGCCAGAACGGATCGCCGGAAGCGAGCACCACTGTCGGCCGGCCGCGGCTGCTCAGAACGACGTCGGCGTCGAACGGCACCGGCCACGGACGGCCGCGGCTGCCGACGCCGGCAAGCGCGAGATGCCGTGCACCACCAAAGACAGTTTCGGCCTCGTTGAGCGCCTTTCGGCTTGCCTCGGATAGCCCGGCAAGGCCATCTTCGCCGATACCGATGATGGTCAGCCAGGGATCAGCCAAGGAATCAGCCATGACGCGCGCCCTCATTCTGGGCGGAACTGCCGATGCGAGCCAGCTCGCGGCGGCGATCGCGCGCGCAGACATCGAGGCCATCTATTCCTATGGCGGCCGCACCCGCGCGCCTGCCGATCAGCCGCTGCCGACCCGCATCGGCGGCTTCGGCGGCGTGAGCGGACTGGCCGATTACATCCGCCGCGAAGGCATCACGCACGTGATCGACGCGACGCATCCTTTCGCCGCGGAGATGAGCCGCAATGCGGTCGAGGCGTGCGCGGAAACCGATACGCCGCTGGTTGCGCTGGAGCGCGCGCCTTGGGCCAGGACGCAAGGCGACAACTGGATCGAGGTCGACGACGTCAACGCGGCCGTCGCAGAGCTGCCCGAGACGCCCGCGCGCGTCTTTCTCGCCATTGGCCGCCAGCACATCGCGCCATTCGCGAGCAAACCTCAGCACGCCTACACGCTGCGCTTCGTCGATCCGCCCGAGGCGCCCCTGCCCTTCGCAGCCGACGTAATCGTGTCGCGCGGACCTTTCACGCTCGACGCCGAACTGAAGATGATGCGCGCGCGCGGCATCACCTGGATCGTCGCCCGAAACTCCGGCGGCGACGGCGCGCGCGCCAAGATCGACGCAGCGCGCGTGATCGGCCTTCCCGTGGTCATGATCTCGCGACCAAAACTGCCCGAGCGTCCGCGGGTCGAAAGCGTCACTGACGTGATGCAGTGGCTCGGTCATTCTACCCGCCTCGGCGCATAGACCCAGCGGCCGACGCGGCGCGTCTGCGAATTGCCGACGATCACCAGCGTGCGCATATCGGCCATCTCGGGCCGGGCTTCGTGCAGCGTGACAGTTTCGATCCTCTCGTCAGCTGTGCTGACCGCGCGCGCAAAAATCACGAGGCGCTCGCCGCAACCGGCGTCCTTCAGCACCGCGAGCGCGCGGCCAAATCCTTCGGGCCGACTTGCGGAGCGCGGATTGTACATCGCAATCGAAAAATCAGCTTCGGCGGCAAGCCGCAGGCGCTTCTCGATGGCTGCCCACGGCTTGAGATTGTCGGAGAGATTGATGGCGCAGAAATCATGGCCGAGCGGCGCGCCCGCGCGCGCGGCAGCTGCCAGCATCGCCGTGATGCCAGGCAGCACGCGAATCGAAAGATCCCGCCATTGCGGCGCCTGTTCAAGCGCCTCGAACACGGCAGAGGCCATCGCGAAGACGCCGGGATCGCCCGAGGACACGACAACGACCTGCCCGCCTTCGGACGCAAGCCGCAGCGCTTCGCTCGCGCGCTGCAGCTCCTCGCGGTTATCCGAGGGATGCAGCTTAAGCCCGGCACGCGGCGGCACGCGCGTGACATAGGGTGCGTAACCCAGAATGTCGGTTGCGGCGGCCAGCGCGGCCGTGACCTCGGGCGTTACCAGCGCATCGCTGCCCGGCCCCAGGCCCGCGATGGTCAACGTGCCCGTCATTCTGCGGCGTCCAGTTGCCGGCCCTTGCCGTGCACCAGCACGATCGCGAAATAGGGACAGTCCGCGCCGTCAATGTCGGCGAGCCGCACCACGCGCTCGCCCGCCATGGTGCCGCGCTCGACCAGCCAGGCATCGTCGAGCCGGCCGGCGGAGCTGAGCGCACGGCGCACCTTTGCGAGATTGCGCCCGGTCTTCATGACGACAACCGCATCGGAATCGCGCATGCGCCGCTCGAGCTCGTCCTCGGCCAGCGTTCCCATCAGCACGGTCGTCACGTCATCGCCGAGCGCGATCGGCTGCCCGACGCCGTTCCAGCAACCGACCATGCCGGGAATGCCCGCGATCACCTCGATCTCGACGCGGCCTTGCAGGCGCGTGTGCAGATGCATGAAGGAGCCGTAGAAATAAGGGTCGCCCTCGCAGAGCACGACGACGTCCACCGCGCGCGAAAGCCGCGCCAGACGCTCCGCCCACTCGTCGTAGAAGCCCGCCAGCAGCTGCACGTACTCGGCGCTGTCGAAGGCGATCTCGGTGGTGACCGGATATTCCATGGGATATTCGGTGACATCGGCCGCCAGCATGCCCTCGACGATGCGCCGCGCCTGACCCGGCCGGCCCTTCTTGCGGAAGTAGGCGACGTGGCTTGCGGCGCGCACGGTGCGATTGGCGCGCACGCTCATCAGATCAGGATCGCCAGGGCCGAGACCGCAGCAGATGATGCGCCCCATCGCTATTCGCTCCGGCTCGCCAAGGCGTTCACGGCGGCAACCGTGATAGCGGAGCCGCCGAGGCGGCCCTCGACGGTCAACGCCGGCACTGGCGGATCGGCCATCAGCGCCGCCTTGGATTCGGCTGCACCGACGAAGCCGACCGGGCAGCCGATGATTGCGGCCGGCCGTGGGCAATCGCGGTTCTCCAGCATGTTGAGCAGATGAAACAGCGCGGTCGGCGCATTGCCGATCGCAACGATCGCACCATCGAGATGCGGCCGCCACAGCTCCAGCGCCGCGGCCGAACGCGTGTTGCGCATGGATTGCGCCAGCGCTGGAACGGCCTCGTCGCCGAGCGTGCAGATGACGGCATTGGCTGCCGGCAACCTCGCGCGCGTAATCCCTTCAGAGACCATGCGCGCATCGCACAGGATCGGCGCGCCTCGTTGCAGGGCGGCGCGCGCAGCGGTCGCCATGCCCTGCGTGAAGCGGATATGCGCCTCCAGGCCGACCATGCCGGCGGCATGGATCATCCGCACCACGATTTGTTCTTCGTCCGGCGTGAAGCGGGCAAGATCGGCCTCGGCGCGGATGGTCGCAAAGGACTGCCGGTAGATCGCCGCGCCGTCAGTCTCGTAAGTGTGCGGCATCAGTTCCCTCCCACCAGAATGGAGGGATCGCTGACGATGTCCGCGCCGTTCAGGCCGCGCAGCACCGGCTCGTCGCGGATCGAGCCGTCACGGACGAGATCGAAGCCGGCGCGGGTCGCCACCAGCGTGACCGCGGCCGCGCCGGAATGGGCACAGCCCTTGCCGCAGCCGGAGACGTGGAGCCGCGTATCGGCGGCAATGCGCGGGGCGAGCGCTGCTGCGAGCGCACGCGTATCGGCATGGGCTTCGCGGCAGCGCGGCGCGCCGCTGCAGGCGATGACGCGCAGCGCGGGATCAAAGGGCTCGGTGATCAGGCCCGGCGCGCTCGGCATCTCGCGCTTGCCTTCGCTCAGCACCATCCGCCAGGGCGTCATGCGCAGCGCATGTCCACAACCGGCGAACTGATGCAGCGTCGTGTGCAGCATCTGCCCGAACGCGACGCCGACCATCGCGCCTTGCGGATAGTGCCCGGGACGCGAGGCGGCCATCACGGGCGCGGGCTCGATCTCGCCGCGCAGCGATTGAGGCAATGCCGCGCCGGACGCGATGTGGGCCGCCATGCGCCCTCGCCCGCCCGTCGCGCCGCCGGAGACCAGGAACCAGCTTGCGAGCGCGAGCGCCGTGCTCACGGCCTCCCCGCGTGCGACGGAGCGGCCGAGCTTTGCGCCATCGGCCCGCACCACGAGACGGCCTGTGCGATCGCGCTCGATGCGAATGTCGGCGGAATCGCCGGCGAGCACGCGCGAGGTCCCGTCATCGATGGCGAAGCCGAACTTCGTTGGAAGCGCGAGCGCATTATCCTCGAGCGCTTCTTCCAGCTCGGCGGCGAGCGATTGAGTCGCGTCGCCAGCGCGCCAGAACGGCGTAACGAGGATGTTGCGACGGGCTTCCGTAGCCGGATCGGGATCGAGCAGCGCCAATCGTGCAAGGCCGTCGATCAACGGCCGATGGCCAACTTCACTGACGCCCCTGATCTGCAGATTGGCGCGGCTCGTCACGTCGATCAGACCATTGCCGTGTTGCCCGGCGAGCTCGGCAAGTCCGGAAATTTGCGGTGCTTCCAGCCGTCCACCGAACGGACGCACGCGCACCACGAGCCCGTCGCCCGAGAGCATCGGGCGCAGCGCGCCGGGACACCAGCCCTTGACCGTGGCCGCGCTCATGAGGCCTCCCGCAGCGCCGCGGCGATCGAATTGCGGCGCGTTTGCCAAAGCGCCGCATCGTGCAGGCGCACAAAACAGGTTTCCATCGCGGCGAGCGCGGACGGATTCTCACGCGCCATGAAAGCGCGGACGTCATCATTGCCGAGCGTTGCATCGTAGTAGAGATCGAACAGATGCGGCGGCACGGCGCCGGCGAGATGCGCGAAAGCGGCCATGTGCTCCAGCGTCGCGGTGATTTCGGCGGCGCCGCGAAAGCCGTGACGCATCATGCCGGCGATCCAGGCCGGATTCGCGGCACGCGCACGGACGACACGCGCGATTTCCTCGGTCAGGGTGCGCGCATGCGGCTGCTCGGGACGCGTCGTGTCGAGATGATAGAGCGCTGGCCCTGCCGCGCCGAGATGCGCGGCCGCGGCCGCAACGCCGGCTTCATGCGCGGCATAGTCGGCCGCGAGCAGCAGATCTGTCTCCGGCAAGTCCTGGACATGGACAAAGCCATCGGCCGCAGCGAGGCGCTGTTCGATGCCGGCGCGATTCGGCTGCATCTCGCCGTCGGCCGAGAACGCCCAGGACGATGCCGCCAGCCAGGCTTCACCGGCTGCCTCGCGGGTCTCCGGCGTGAAGGCATCGGGGATCGCGGATAGGCCCACGCCGTATTGTCCGGGACGCGGCGCGAACACGCGGGAGGCGCGGTGGCGGTACGGATTCTCATCGCCCTCGTCCTCGCGCGCCGCAAGCGCTTCGGAGGCGGCCTCGAACAATTGCGCAAGGCCTGAGAAGACGTCGCGGAACAGGCCGGACACGCGCAGCGTGACGTCGATGCGGGGACGGCCGAGCTCGGCCGGCGCGACGATGTCGTAGCCGGTGACGCGGCCGGAGGCGTGATCCCAGCGCGGCGCAAGGCCGGCCAGATGCAGCGCCATCGCGAACTCTTCGCCCGCGGTGCGCATCGTTGCCGAACCCCAGAGATCGACGACGAGCCCCTTCGGCCAGTCGCCGTGATCCTGCAGATGGCGGCGCAGCAGCTCTTCGGCGAGTTTTATCCCCTGCGCATGTGCCGACGGCGTCGGCACGGCGCGCGGATCGACCGCAAAGAGATTGCGCCCGGTCGGCAGCACGTCCTGACGGCCGCGATAGGGCGAGCCCGACGGTCCCGGCGCAACGCGCTGGCCGGCAAGCGCGGCGCGCAGCGCTCCGCGCTCCGCCTCACCGCAGGCGCCGCGGCCGAATACGTGCAGGCCGTCCCCGAATTGGCTTTCCTTGAGATCGCAGACGAAGCGATCAATCCGCGGAATGGCTTCGGCGGGCGCGGCCGAGGCATCCAAACCGAGATCGTCTTCGAGGCCTGCCACGCGCGCCTCGTCGCGGATCGCGGCAATCAGCCGTTGGCGGCGCGCGGGATCGAGACCATCAGCGGTCGAATATTCGTCGAGAAGTCGTTCGAGCCGGCGCAGGGCCTCCGGCACCGAGGATGTTTCCAGCGGCGGCGGCAAATGGCCGATGGTGACGGCGCCAATGCGCCGTTTCGCCTGCGCGGCCTCGCCGGGATCGTTGACGATGAAGGGATAGATGATCGGGAGATCGCCGATCAGGGCTTCCGGCCAGCAGTGCGATGACAGCGCCACGGATTTTCCGGGTAGCCATTCCAGCGTGCCATGTGCGCCCATATGCACGACGGCATCGCAGGCCTGCTGCCGGAGCCAGAGATAGAACGCGACATAGGCGTGGCGCGGCGTGCGGGCGAGATCGTGATAATCGATATCGCGCGTGGTCGCATCGCCGCGTTCCGGCTGAACCGCGATGATCGACTTGCCGCAAGCGACGGCCGCGAATTGAAACGCGCCGTCCTGGCAGCTCGGATCATCCTCCGGCACGCCCCAGGCTTGCGCGAGATCATCCTGCAAGACTTGCGGCAGGCGCGAAAGCGCCGCGCGGTAATCGGCAACGTCCCAGGTCAGTTGCCGCTTGAGCAGCGTCTCGCCAAGGGTGTGGACCGGCGCAACATCGAAGCCGGCCTCCGCGAGATCCGACACCAGCGCCTCGACCGAAGCCAGCGCATCGAGACCGACCGCATGCGCGATCTGATGCGGCCGGCCCGGATAATTCGAGAGCACGATCGCAATGCGCTTCTCGGCCGCTGGCTTCTCCGCGAGGCCCCGCCAAGCCGCGACGCGCGCGGCGACGGCCGTCACGCGCTCCTCGTCGGGCCGGTGCGCCAGATGCGAGAATTGCAGATCGGGGTCACGCATCCCCGCCGATTTGAAGCTCACCACGCCCGCGAACAGGCGGCCATCGACCTCGGGCAGCACCACATGCATCGCAAGATCGCCGGGCGACAGGCCGCGCAGCGACTCCACCCAGTCCTCGCGCCGCGCGGTGGAGAGCGCGACCTGAAACACCGGACAGGATGCGGCGTCAAATGGTGTCGTGCCGTCGTCGCCCATGGCCGAGAACGCCGTCGCATTGACGATCGCCGCCGGAGGATTTTGCGCAAGATGCGCGCGCAGCCAATCCGCAACGCCCGCAGCCTTCAGCGACGTGACGAACGCGCCACAAGTGTCAAATCCCTTCTGACGCAACGTCGCGATCAGGGCATCGACCGGGCCGGTGTCGGCAGCGGTGAGATAGGAGCGATAGAACGTCACCAGCGCGCGCGGCCTGCCCTCGCCGCCCACCGGCGCAGCAATGACACCACGCGCGGGATCGTAGAACCCCATCTCGGGCACGGTCGTCTCGCCGATAACTGGCCCGGCATAGAGGCCCGAGGCCAGCGCGAGCTGTGCAATCGCGGCCTGCGCCGCGACCGGGCCGCCGGTGTCGCAGAGCACCTTGAGCCGGCGCAGCGTCGAGACCGGCAAGGTCGAGTATGCATCGAGCCGCGTGTCGTCACGGCCATCGGCCGGCAGCACGGCCAGCACAATGCCACGGTCCTTCGCGAGCTGTTGCAGGGCCGCAAGCCCATATGGCCAGTAGGACTCCCCGCCGATCAGCCGCACCAGAATGCCGCGCGCCTTCGACAGCGTGCGCTCGATATAGGTGTCGACCGACAGCGGATGACGCAGCTCAGCAAGGTTCGCGAGCCGCAGCGTCGGCAGGTTCTCGCGACCACGCCGCCAGCCGGCTGCGAACGCCGCGAGATCCGAATCCGAATACGAGAGCACCACGAGATCGGCCGGGTCCTGGCCGATATCCCTTGGCGTCGCAGTCTCCTCCAGACCGCGGCTCTCGCGGAAGACGACGTGCATCAGATACCTAGTCCTGCCTTGATGGCGGCCTCGTCGATATCGCCGTGCTCGCCGATCACGACGAGCTTCGACCGCCTGTGACCGGCGCCCCACGGCTTGTCGAACTGGTGGCGCACGCGCTCGCCGACGGCCTGCAGCAGCAGCCGCATCGGCTTGCCCGCGACCGCGATGTAACCCTTGGCCCGCAGCACGTTCTGCTCGCGTGCCAGCTTCTGGACGGATGCGACCAGCGCATCGACGTCGGCGACTTCAGGAAGGTCGACCACGACGGAGGCGAAGTCATCGTGCTCGTGCTCCTCCTCGCCGTCATGATGCGAGGGGCGCGCAGCGAGATCGTTCTCGGCGGCGGCGCCGAGACCGAGGATGACGCGCGCATCGATCGCGCCGTCGGTCACGGGGAGCATCGGCACGCGGCGCGGCATCTCGGCAATAATCGCCGCCTTGGCCGCTTCAAGCCCCGCCGCGCCCGCAAGATCGGCCTTGGTCAGCAGCACGATATCGGCGCAGGCGATCTGATCCTCGAACACCTCCGACAGCGGCGTCTCGTGATCGAGATTTTGGTCTGCCGCCCGCTGCGCTTCGACGGCATCAGGATCCGGTGCAAAGCGGCCGGCGGCGACAGCCTCGGCATCCGCGAGCGCGATCACGCCGTCGACGGTGATGCGCGAGCGGATCTCCGGCCAGTCGAATGCCTTCAGCAGGGGCTTGGGCAGCGCCAGGCCCGAGGTCTCGATCAGGATGTGATCGGGGCGCACGGGCCGCGCCAGCAGTTTCTCCATGGTCGGAATGAAATCGTCCGCGACCGTGCAGCAGATGCAGCCATTGGCGAGCTCGACGATATTCTCCTCCGGGCAATTGGCGTCGGCGCAGGATTTCAATATCTCGCCGTCGACGCCCTCGCTGCCGAATTCGTTGACGAGCACCGCGAGCTTCTTGCCGCCGGCATTGCTGAGCAGATGCTGGATCAGCGTCGTCTTGCCGGAGCCGAGAAAACCGGTGACCACCGTCACAGGGACTTTTGCGAGCGAGTTCATTCGGCGGCCTCCGGCACGACGGCAATGGGGGGAATGCGGGCAAGCGATTGCTTGCGGAATATTTCCGGCCGGCTGCGCCAGGGCACGAGACCATCCGGCGCCGCCGCATAGGCCGCCGCCCCCGCGATCACATCCTGCGCATTCGCATCCGACAGGCGGCCATAGACATACGACCAGCGGCCGGGCGCGCTGAGCGCGACCGAGCAGCCCTGATTGCAGGCCGACAGGCATTCGACGGGAACCACATTGACGCCCTCGGGCACGCCGGCGTCGAGGATCGCCCCATGCAGGCGCTTGCCGGGCGTCGCCTCGCCCTCGCCAGGCGTCTCGCCGGCACGGCAGGTGATGCAGACGTGAAGTGTGACGGTCATCGCCTCTTCCAGATAACAGCGGGAGGCGATGAGGCACACGGACCATTCTTCAGAAGGCCCGTTTCCCCGTCGCGGAACACCCCGTCCGCCGGTCCAAAACTCGTCCGCGCTGGCAGGTCTCCCGGCTTGCGGAGCAGGGTTTTCCCCTTCGATCCCCGCCTTCCCGATTCCCGCGGGAATCAGTGGCTTCGGGCATCTCTCCGGTCACGGTCGCGGGGGCGGCTGCATTTTGGACCCAAATCTTGCCGATTCGGACCCTATCGCATTCCCTCTTCGCCTGTCATAGGACAGGAACCAACGCCGGGCCACCATTTGCCGGTGGCCGCCACTTGTCAAGCCGAAGGACCGGGACCGATGACGCCTGAACCGGATACAAAAACGGCCGAGGAAACCGACGCCCGCCACGCCACGAAAATGGCGAAGAAGAAGGCCGCCCGCGACAAGATCATGGCGACCAAGAGCGGCGAAAAGGGCCTCATCATCGTCCACACCGGCGCCGGCAAGGGCAAGTCCTCCTCGGCCTTCGGCATGATCGTCCGCTGCGTCGCCCATGGCTTCCCCTGTGCGGTCGTGCAGTTCATCAAGGGCGCCTGGGATACCGGCGAGCGACGCCTGCTCACCGGCCATTTCGGCGACCTCTGCCAGTTCCACGCCATGGGCGAAGGTTTTACCTGGGAGACGCAGGACCGCGCCCGCGACATCGCCGCCGCGCGCGCCGGCTGGGAGAAGGCCAAGGAGCTGATCCTCGATGAGAGCTTGCGCATGGTCGTGCTCGACGAGATCAACATCGCGCTGCGCTACGACTATCTCGACATCGCCGAGGTCGTCGAGTTTCTGACCACCTCGAAGCCGCCGATGACGCATGTCGTCCTCACCGGGCGCAACGCCAAGGACGAGCTGATCGAGATCGCCGATCTCGTCACCGAGATGACGCTGGTCAAGCATCCCTTCCGCTCCGGCATCAAGGCGCAGGCCGGCGTCGAGTTCTGAGTTCGATGGCGCGCGCATTGATGATCCAGGGGGCCGGCTCGGACGTGGGCAAGTCGCTCATCGTCGCAGGCCTTGCGCGTGCCTTCACGCGGCGCGGCCTGCGCGTGCTGCCGTTCAAGCCGCAGAACATGTCGAACAACGCCGCCGTCACCATCGATGGCGGCGAGATCGGCCGCGCCCAGGCGCTGCAGGCGCTGGCAGCAGGCGTCGAACCGCACACCGACATGAACCCCGTGCTGCTCAAGCCCGAGACCGATGTCGGCGCGCAGGTGATCGTCCACGGAAAGCGCATCGCGACTGCGCGCGCGCGTGACTACGCCGCGATGAAGCCCTCGCTGATGGGCGCGGTGCTGGAGAGCTTTGAGCGGCTGAAGGCACGCGCCGATCTAGTGCTGGTGGAAGGCGCCGGCAGTCCGGCCGAGGTGAATTTGCGTAAGGCCGACATCGCCAATATGGGTTTTGCGCGCAAGGCCGACGTGCCGGTCGTGCTGATCGGCGACATCGACCGCGGCGGCGTCATCGCCCAGCTCGTCGGCATCAAGACGGTGATCGACCCCGACGATGCCGCGATAATCCGGGGTTTTGTCATCAACAAGTTCCGCGGCGATCCCACCCTGTTCGACGACGGCTACAGGCTGATCGAACAAAGAACGGCATGGCGCGGCTTCGGCGTGCTGCCCTGGTTCGCCCGCGCTGGCGAGCTGCCGGCCGAGGATGCGCTGGGCCTCAGTGACGCGCGCAAGCCGGGCCAGTGCAAGATCGCCTGCCTGGCGCTGTCGCGGATCGCCAATTTCGACGATCTCGATCCACTCAAGCTCGAGCCGGGCGTCGATCTCGTGATGGTACGCCCCGGCGAAGCCATCCCCGGCGATGTTCGTCTCGTCATCATTCCCGGCTCGAAGTCGACCCGCGGCGATCTCGCCTTCCTGCGCGCGCAAGGCTGGGACATCGATCTGCTCGCGCATCACCGCAGGGGTGGCCATGTGCTCGGCCTCTGCGGCGGCTATCAGATGCTCGGGCGCAGCGTTGCGGACCCAGAGGGGATTGAAGGTCCCGCAGGCGACACGGCGGGGCTCGGGCTGCTGGATGTGGACACGGTGATGAGTCCGCAGAAGACGCTGACGCGGGTTACGGCTGTGCATGCCGCCACGGATCAGCCGATCGAGGCGTACGAAATCCACATCGGCCGTACCGATGGGCCCGATCGTGCGCGCCCGTTTGCGACACTGAACGGCGAGACCGAAGGCGCGATCTCGCGCGATGGCCGCGTGCAGGGCAGCTACCTGCACGGCCTGTTCACGTCGGATGATTTCCGCAAGGCGTACCTCGCAAAGCTCGACATTCCCGCTGGCAACGAGCCCTACCACGCCCGGGTCGAGAGTGCGCTCGATGCGCTCGCCGACCACATCGAAAAGCATCTCGACGTCGAAGGTCTGCTTGCGCTAGCGCGCTAGCACCTCGGCAAGGCGCATCCATTCGGCTTCGCTGCCGGGAAGCCCGAGCCGAAGCCATGTCGGCTTTTGCGCGAAGACGCGCGACCAGATCTGGCTTTGTGCCAGTCTGTCTTGCGCGGCGAGCGCGTCGGGTGTCTCGTAGAGACGGAACAGCGGCGTCCCCCCAAGTAGCATCCAGCCTTGCGCTTGCGCTATGGCATCGAGGCGAACACAGTCCCGGGCAAGTCGCGCTGACGTGGTCTCAGCCCAGGCGTCGTCGCGCAGCGCGCGACAGCCGATCGCGATCGCCGCTCCCGAAACCGGCCATGGACCCGACATCGACGCAAGCTTGCCAATGTCGGCGGCATTGCCGATCGCGAAGCCGAGCCGCAGGCCGGCAAGGCCATAGAACTTTCCGAACGAGCGCAGGATCAGCAGTCCCGGTCGATCGGCTTCCGATGCAAGCGACAGCTGCGAAACGGCGTCGACGAAGCTCTCGTCGATGACGAGGCGGCCGACGCGCGGCAGCAGTGCGAGCAGATCCTTTGGTGCACGATGCTGTCCGCCGGGGTTGTTGGGATTGACGATCACCGCAAGATCCGCGCCCGCCAGCGCGTCGAGTTCCCTGACCTCCTGGACATCCCAGCCTGCGGCCGACAGAACCCCTGCGTATTCATTGTACGTCGGTCCGAGGATGCGGGCGCGGCCGGTTCGTAACAGCCGCGGCAGCAATTGAATGGCAGCCTGCGCGCCGCCCATCGCAACGATCGGTGCGCTGGTGCGATAGGCATGCTGCGCCGCCTGATGCAGGGCGTTGATGTCGGATTGCGAGGGCAGCGCATTCCAATAGTGCGCATCGATCTCGCCGACGGGATAAGGCAGCCGGTTGATCCCTGTCGACAGATCGATCCAGTCTTCCGCGCGTCCGCCGAAACGCTGCTGTGCCAGATCCAGATTTCCACCGTGCTCGCGCATGTCCCGTTCTTTCATGCGAAAGCCAGGATCGCAAGGGTGCCAGCGAGCAGCACCATGGCGCGGCGGTAGACCGTCAGTGCCTCGGCGATATCAGCGGCGCGCGGATCGCGCGCGCCCTCGTTGAGCCAAGGCTCGTCGGTCGCGCTGCCGTGATAGATGCGGGGGCCGCTGAGCCGGACGCCAAGCGCCCCCGCCATGGCCGCCTCCGGCCAGCCGGCATTGGGCGAGCGGTGACGGCGTGCGTCGCGCGTCATGCACGACAACGCCTCCGATCGCCGCGGCGCTAGCAGCACGAACACGAATCCAGTCAGCCGCGCCGGAATGAAATTGGCGACATCGTCGATGCGGGCCGCCGCCCAGCCGAAGGCCTCGTGCCGCTCGTTGCGATGGCCGATCATGGAGTCCAGCGTGTTGATCGCCTTGTAGCCGAGGATGCCCGGCAGGCCGAACAACGCGCCCCAGAACACCGGCGCCACGATGCCGTCGGAGGCATTTTCCGCAAGGCTCTCGATCGCCGCGCGCGCGATGCCGGCTTCATCGAGCGCTGCGGGATCGCGGCCGACGATCCGCGAAACCGCGTCGCGCGCGGCGGCGATATCGCCAGCCAGCAATGGATTTGCGACGGCGGCCACGTGATCATGCAGCGAGCGCAGCGCAACCAGCGGCCAGGCCAGGATACCGACCAGCACGATTTGGATCCAGCTCGAGGAAAGCAAGGCCTGAAGCGCGCAGCCGATCGCAACGGAAAATGCGATCACCAGGAGCGATCCGGCGACACCAGCAGCGCGGCGGAGCGCCGGCGGATCTGACCCGCGATTCCAGCCGCGATCAATTGCACCGATCAGCCGACCCAGCCAGGTCACGGGATGACCGATCCGCGCGAACAGCCAAGACGGCCAGCCCAGGAGGGCATCCACCGCCATCGCCACCACCATCGCGCCCGCAAAGCCCACACACGCCTCCTGTCCCGCCCCTGTTGCGCAAAGCGAAGGCAGAGTGCAAGCCCCCGCCCGGCTGATTTCGGCTTTGTCTTTGGCCGCGTTTGGTGATTAGTCAGGCTTACAGGAGACCTTTATGGCCGTCATCTTGATCACGGGCGGAGCGCGATCGGGCAAGAGCAAGCGTGCGGAAATGCGCACGCGCGCCTTCCCCGGGCAGCCCGTCTATGTCGCGACGGCTGAGGCGCTTGACAGCGAAATGGAAGCGCGGATCGCCAAGCACCGCGCGCGCCGCGGAACCGACTGGATCGAGCGCGAGGTGCCGCTCGATCTCGTCCCCGCGCTGATCGCGACCGACGGTGGCGGCGCAACGCTCGTGGACTGCCTGACGCTGTGGCTCTCCAACCTGATGCATGCCGAGCGCGACTGGGAGCGCGAAGTCGGAGAACTCGCCGCCGCCCTGCCCCGCCTGAAAAGCCCCGTCGTCTTCGTGACCAACGAAGTCGGTCTCGGCATCGTCCCCGACAACGCGCTGGCGCGCAGCTATCGCGACGCCGCCGGCATCATGAACCAGATCATCGCCGAAGCCGCCGACGAGGTCGAGTTCGTCGTCGCCGGTTTGCCCATGAAATTGAAATGATGCCGCGCTCCGAACTCTTCAAGGACATGGTCGCCGATCTCAGGATGGCGGCGTCGTTCGTCACGATCCTTCCCGTGGCATCGTCCAAGCCCGCGGCCGATGGCGCCGTCGCGCGTGCGACATGGGCGCTACCCGTGGCCGGACTGCTGGTCGGCCTTGCCGGCGCTTTCGTCTACAAGGTCGCCATCCGCTTCGGACTGACGCCGAACATTGCCGCCCTGCTCGCACTGGCCACGACCGCCCTCATCACCGGCGCGCTGCACGAAGACGGTCTTGCCGATACGGCCGATGGGCTCGGCGGCGGCCGCACGCGCGAGCGCAAGCTCGAGATCATGCGCGACAGCCGGATCGGGACCTACGGCGTCTGCGCGCTGATCCTGTCGTTCGGCCTGCGCTGGAGCGCACTCGCGGCGATCGCCGATCCCTTGCTGGTGGCATTTGCGCTTTGCGCCGCGCACGCCGCCGCCCGCGCGGGCGTGCCGGCCTTCATGTCACTGGTACCGCCAGCGCGGCCTGACGGGCTGTCGGCGAGCGCGGGATCGCCGCCGGGCCGCAGCGTCGCCATCGCCTTCGCTCTTGGAACGCTCGCGCTCGCTCTCGCGTTGGGGCCGGGCAAGGCGCTGGTCGGCCTGATCGTGCTGTCGCTCGCCGGCCTGTTGCTGGCGCGGCTTGCCGTGCGCCAGATCGGCGGGCAGACCGGCGACATCTTCGGTGCGTTCGAGCAGATCGGCGAGATTCTCATTCTGCTGGTCGCGGCATCCTTCCGGATGGGAGGCTGATCTCATGGTCGAGTTCGACGACACCTTCCGTCAGCACTTGCGCGAGCTGTTCGTGTGGCGCCGCGACGTCCGCCGCTTTCGAGCTGACCCGCTGCCGGCCGGCGCCATCGATCGCCTGATCGAGACCGCCTGCCTGTCGCCCTCGGTCGGCCTCAGCCAGCCCTGGCGCTTCGTCACCGTCGATGATGCTGCACGACGTCGCGCCATCATCGATGATTTCACGGCGTGCAACGCCGACGCACTGAATTGCTATTCCGGCGAACGCGCGGCCCGCTACGCCACGCTGAAACTGTCGGGCCTTGAGCAGGCCCCCGGTCACCTCGCCGTGTTCGCCGACAAGGCCAGCGACATCGGCCACGGCCTCGGCCGTGCGACCATGCCGGAGACGACCGAGTATTCCGTGGTCGCCGCCATCACCGCGATGTGGCTCGCCGCGCGCGCCGAGAGCATCGGCATCGGCTGGGTCTCAATCCTCAACCCGGATCGCATCCACGTCGTCCTCGACGTGCCCGATACCTGGAAGTTCATCGCCTATCTCTGCATCGGCTATCCGGAAGCCGAATGCGACCAGCCCGAGCTGGAGCAGGCGAAATGGGAGCACCGGCGCGGCGCGGACGAGTTTACGTTGCGGCGTTAAGCGGATCGCGCCTCAAGCTCGCCCGTCAGATACCAGCAGTCGATCCATCCTCTGTCATTGCGAGAGAAGCGAAGCAATCCAGGATCGCAAGGGCTCTTCGCAATGACGGCGGAGAGAGCGGCACAACCTTCCGCTACGACCTGCTCCTGCCGGCCACCGCCGCCACAGGCGCGGGTGGCTCCGGCTTCTGGAACATCAGCAGCGGGCGGAAGATGACGCGGCCATAGGCCTCGTAATGGTTTTGGGTCGAGACCGCCATCTTCAGTGGCGTCGCGTAATTTGCCTCGAAGGTCATGAACTGCGCATAGGTCCAGGAGAAACCGACGCCGACCGAGGCCATTTCGGTGACGCCGGGGAAGGTCGAATACACCGCGCCCCAATCGGTGAAGATGTAGGTGTCGAAACCCCTGAGCCATTGCGACCAGTTGTAGTGCAGCTCGGCGTTGAGATAATAGCCGCTGTCGCCGGAGGCCGCATTGGAGGGATAACCGCGTACGGTGGTGGGACCGCCGATCGAGAAGATCTGATCGCCGGGCAGCAGCTTCTCCTGCGTGTACTGCCAGCTCGCCAGCACATTGGCGCTGAAGTTCTGGGGCCCTGCGGCGCTCGTCGCGATCAGCGAGCCGGTGTAGGTGTTGAACGCGCGGTTGTTGCCGAGCACATAGTCATGCCACGCGACGTAGTTCACTGCCGGCGAGACCGTGATCGAATAGGTGTTGCCGGACTTGGTCACCGAGATTCCAGCCGTGGTCTTGTCGTAGTGGTCGTCGGTGACGGCGACCGTGGCAAATCGGCTGACGGTCTTGCCCTCGGTCAAGGCCGCGTTGAGCAGCACCAGCCAGTCCTGCGTCACCCAGACCGGCTGGCTGAAATTGACAGCGGCCTGGCTCGAGCGACCGGTGACGTCGAGCGCGACGAACGGCCCCTGGACGATCTTGATCTTGCCTTCGGTATAGCTGACGCCGGCGCGGCCGCCCCAGGGATTGACCGGGATGCTGTAGGCGACATTGCCGTTGAGATTGCCGTCGGAGCGGACGCCGTAGAAGGTCAGGCGGTCGTCGACGCCGAACAATCCGTGGCGCTTGTAGAAGGCACCGCCCTCCCAACGCCCGGTGTTTTCGGAACCCTGATTGTCGGTGAAGAGCTGCAAGGTGTCGACCGGCGGCTCGATCACCGCGAACTGGAGGTCGGTGAGGCCGAAGCTCGTGCCGGGCTGCAGCAGCGCCTTGATCTGCACGTCGTTGGTCCGGTTGAACCAGATCACGTCGCGGTTGAGTTTTGGAACGTCGAGGACCTCGCCTTCGGGCTCCTTCACGCGATCGAGGATGTAATCGGTGCGAGTCTGCTTGTTGCCCTCGACGGTCGTCTTCTGCAGCCGTCCCTCGGTCAGCTTGACGCGGACGACGCCGCCCTTGGCATCCTGCTCGGGCAGGGTCGCGATGCCCGTGACGATGCCGCGCGCGGCATAGACCGCATTGATGTCGGCAACGAGCTGCAACAGCGAGGCGATGTCGACGTCCTTGCCGACATATCTCTTCGCGATCTCATCCAGCTCCGCCGGCGTGATGAACTTGGACTCGTCGAATGTGACCTTGCGCAGGCGAAATTTCGGCCCGCCCGGCTTCAGGAGCTGGGACTTTTCCCGCTCGCCGCCGATCACCGCCGGCCCGGTGAGCTTGGGCGGCGCGCCTTGCTGCTCGAGCTGCCGCCGCTGCCGGTCGACGTCGTTCTGGATCACGCCGGGATTGATCGACTGGGCGCGCGCAGAGGCGATGCAGCAAGCTGCAAGCCCGATCGCCAACGACGCCCCCAGAATCCGCATCCCGAATCCAATTACCATGCCTGTGCGAGACGGCCAACGGCCGGCTTTTCCGTTTCAACCGCCGCATCCTTCCAGCCCGGACGTCCCGCACGCTGCCCCTTCTGGCGCAGCTTGCGCATGTCGCTGAGCCCTTCGACGTTGACGGCGGGGCCGGAGCCGACGGCCTCGACCGGCCGTGGCGTCAGCAGCGCGTCCAGCCGCGCCTGGCCGGAGAGACCGAGCAGGTAGAAGGTCCCCCCATCCTTCTTTGCGAGCCAGGTCTCGATGCTCTCTTTGCCCTCGCCGTCGACCGCGATGTTGCGCGCCATGCTGGCACCGGTGAAGACATTGCAGCAGCTGTGGGTCGGGCCGAAATTGGTGACGGTCGCCGAGACGTCGCCGGTGTAGAACACCACATAGGCATTGCTGACATTGGCGTTGCCGAGCTGGCTCATCGTGAACACGCCGCCCGGCTGATACAGCTGCAGCGACGGCCAATTGGACGGCGCCGGCGTACGGTTGTTCAGGAGTATCTGCTGGGTCGCCGTGGTGAGCATGAGCTGGCCCGGCACGTAGCCGTTCAGGATCGAGACGGCCGGCGCATCGGTCCAGAAGGTCGCGTCCACCACCCTGAACTGGTTGACGATGATGTGGTCGGGGTCGATCGAGATGTTGGCAGACTTCGCAACGCCGCCGTTGTAGCCGGTGACGTTCAGGATCAGCGGGACCGCCGGGTTCGAACGGATCTGCTCGCCCTTGACGTTAATCGTATCAGCCGCGAGGTCGAGCTCTCGCACGACGCTGACCCAGTTGATCGTCAAATCACCCGACGAGGTCATCTTGACGATGTCGCCGCTGATCCGGTCGAGCGAGACCGGTCCGACCACATCGAAATGCGTGTCGCCGTGGGCGGAGATCGATCCGCCGCGGAGCGAGCCCGTGTCGGACTTGACGTTGAGATCGCCGGCATCGCCCGGGATCCCCGTCGTGGTGAGCTGGCTGAAGACGACGTCGTTCACGGCATGCAGGGTCTGCGTGCCGCCGCTGATGGCGGTGCCGACGGTGATCCCTCCGGTCGTCGCGGTGACGTCGAGCGTGCCGCCAACGTTGAGATTATCCCAATGAACGACCGTGCCGCTGAGGACTGCATTGCCGGCGGTGGCCGTGAGGTTATGCCCGGTGTTCGCACCCGCCGCGATCAGTCTCGCCGAGCCGTGGGCCGAGACCGAGCCCAGCGTCGGCACGCCGCCTGAAATCACGGTCTGCGCGAGGATGAAACCGGTGTCCGCGTTGACGTTGATGCTGCCGGCATCGCCGTTGATGCCCGTCGCCGTCAACGCGTTGAAGGTGACGTTGTCATGGGCGTGGATGGTCTGCGTGCCGCCGCTCTGCGCTGTCTGGAACGTGATGCTGCCTTGCCCCGCGGTCGCGCCCAGCGTCGTCCCGACATTGAGGACGTTCCAGTTGATCGGGCCGGTGGCAGTCAGCAGGCCCGAGCCCGTCGAAGCCGCGAGCGTGTTGCCGGTGATGGTCGTGGCCGCAACGAGGCTCGCCGAGCCGTGGGCCGAGACCGAGCCGAGCGTCGGCACGCCGCCTGAGGTCACCGGCTGCGCCAGGATGAAGCCGGTGTCGGCGGTGACGTTGATGCTGCCGGCATCGCCGTTGATGCCCATCGCGGTCAGCGCGTTGAAGGTGACGTTGTCGTGGGCGCGAATGGTCTGCGTGCCGCCGCTCTGCGCGGTCTGGAGGGTGATGCTGCCCTGCCCCGCAGTCGCGCCCAGCGTCGTCCCGACGTTGAGCGTGTTCCAGTTGATCGGGCCGGTTGCCGTCAGCAGCCCCGAGCCTGTCGAAGCCGCGAGCGTGTTGCCGCTGATGGTCGTGGCCGCAACGAGGCTCGCCGAGCCATGGGCCGAGACCGAGCCGTACGTGGTCACACCGCCCGACGTCACCGTCTGGGCCAGGATGAAGCCGGTGTCGGCGGTGACGTTGATGTTGCCGACGTCGCCGCTATTGCCGGTGGCCGCAAGCGACTTGAACGTCACATTCTGGGTCGCGTGGACCGTCTGCGAACCGCTGCTCTCGGCGGTGCCGATGAGGATGCTGCCATTGTTCGCGACGGCGCGGAAAGATCCGCTCGCGCCGGTCGCCGTGCCCGCCAGCACCTGGTCGAGCCTCAGTCCGCCGGTGCCGATGATGTCCACACTGCCCTTCACCGCGGACAGCAGGCTCACCTCGGTGTCAGCGAGAACCTTGACGTAGATATCGCCGGCGCTCGCGCTCGCAGACAGCCGCGCGGCACTGAAGGTAAACCGCCCGGTCGCACTGCCGATGCCGTTCGATGCGCTCAGCGAGAGCTCGGCGCCCGCGCCGGAGGCGATGAACTTGGTCTGGCCGTCGCCATTGTCGATGATCGCACCGAGCGAGGCGACGCCGCCGGCGGTGACGATGATCGACGGGGCGTTCGAGGCGGCAGCGTAGGACTGCGAGGAATTCAGCTGGCCGATCGTCGCATCGCCCGTGGTGGTCACCGAGATCAACCCGGGCGCGTTGATGGCCGAATAGGCGCCCATCGATAGCGTCGCGGCAACCAGCGTCACGCCGCCCGTGCTGCTGGTCGCAACCACCGGCGCCGCACTGGTGCCGGCCGCGAAGGTCATGCCGCGATTGGCGAGCAGCTGCATCAGGCCGTCGCTGGTGATGCCAGTATTGATGGTGAGCGCGCCGCGCGCCACGTTCAGCGTCAACGCGCCGCCAGCCGTCAGCGCCCCATAGGGGCCGCTGGTGCCGACCGCGAGATCGCCGGTGACCGCGAGGATGCTGAGATCGCCGACCGCCGAGCCGGTCACCGCGCCGGAGATGTTCACCTGCAGCGGCTGGAAGGCCCCGCCGTTGAAGCCGATGCTGCCGCCGGCGCGCAGGTCGAGGTCGGTGCCTAGGATGTGGATCGCGGAGCGGTCCGTGAAATCGGCCTCGGCGTAGATGCTGCCGGTCGCGGCGAGGTGGATCGCATTGCCGGCGGCGATGTTGCCGAGGATGAGATCGCCGGTGGTCTGCTTCACATAGATGCCCTGCGCCGACGAGACCTGGTCGAGCTGGTCGTTGCCCGGATCGGCAAACGCGATCTGAAGCGCGTTGGCGTTGGTCGCGGGATTGCTTCCGGCAGCGCCCGGCGCGCCGACATTGCCATGCTCGGCGATCAGGGTCAGGTTGGCGATATCGCCCGAGATCACGGCCCCGCCCACATTGGCGGAGATGCTGGTCACGGCGTCGAGCTTGACGTCGCCGCGGCCGGTCACCTCGATGCCGTTGGTCTGCGCGGCCGTGACCGGGCCGTAATTGGCGGTGACGCCGCCGAGCGCGAGGCTGTTTTTGCTGCCGAGATAGATGTTGGTCAGCGCCTTGGCCGAGATCGCGATCGGGTTGTCGACGACGACGAGGTTCTGCTGCGACAGGCTGACCGTATAGGTCGTGACATGGGTCGTCGGATCCGTGACCGCGCCGACGGTGAGCTGGCCGGGGCCGGCGGTGGCCAGCAAACCCCTCTGCTCCGGCGTCAGCGACGAGGAATCGACGCTGGTGAAGGTGAAGGTCTGGGGCGCCGCCGAATTGCCGACCGAGCCGCGCGGCGCGTAGAGCATGATCTGGTTGGCGCTGACATTGGCGATGACGTTCTCGTCGATCGGCGGCGGTGCCGCACCGACGGCCGACGACGACACCGTGTAGGCGAGCTGGCTCTGGGTCCACTGCGAGCCCGCGGTGATGATGCTGTAGACCCGCTCGGTCGATGCGAGCGTGTAGCTGTAGTTTGCATTGTAAGCGCCAAGCGCCGTTTGCAACGCCGTGTTGCTCGGCATCCGCTGGCTGGTGGTCGCCACGCCGTCGAACAGCTTGGTGAACAGGGTCGCCGACAGCGAGCTGCCGAACACGGTCCCCAGCGGATCCGCGGGAGCGGCACCGAGCAATGTCGTCAGCGAGGTCTTGAGCTCGTCGGTGGTGATCTTGCCGAGCAGGAACTGATCCCTCAGGAACCGCGTCGTGGCCTCGGTCTTCATCTGCGTCGCGGTGACGTCGGCAGGGTCGATGCCGAGCTTGGCCGCCACCTGCGCCCGCAGCACCGTCTGCCCCACCGAGGTCGGGTTGTAGGTGCTGCCGTTCGGGAAGGCGATGTTCTTGAGCTGGAAATAGTCGTTGTAGGCCGACGTCACCATCGACTGATAGCTGTTGACGGCGTTGGTGGCGGCGTTGCCACTGACAAGGTCGAGGCTGGCCTGGACGTCCTGAAGATGCTGGCTCTGTGCCTGGGTCAGGCCGACCGCCGCCCGGCCGTTCAGGATGTTGGCCTGGTTGCCGTCGGAGCCGGCGGCCTCCAGGAACACCGGGCCACCGGTCGACTGGATCGTGCCTAGGCGGAGGTCGCCCTTGGACTGAATGATGTAGGTGCCGGTGGCCGAGGCGCTGTCGAGCACGCCGCCATCCACGCTGCCGCCCGCCTGAACCGTCCCCGTCGCCTGGATCACCAGCGGATTGATGTTGGTCAGGGTGGACGCGCCGTTGACCACCGCGCTCGTCGCGCCGATGGCACCGGAGGCGGAGTTGATCTCGATGTTCTTGCCGATCACGACGGGATTGGCGGGGTTGTAGGCGGAGGCCGAGTTGATGTCGCCGGTCGCCGACAGGAACACGTTGCCCTGCGGCGTGGCGCCTGCCGAATTCACCTTCGCCTGGTTGATCGACAGCGCGCCGATGGCCGAAATCGCGATGTCGCGGTCGATCGAGCTGGCGGTCAGGCTGCCACCATAGATCTGCACCTGGACGGGCGTCCTGTTGGCGCCGAGCGTGCCGATGCCGCCGTCACCCCGAAGCGTCACGCTCGTCCCCGAGATCACCGGGTTGTTGGCATTGGCGCCGACCGTGATGGACGAGTTGGCGCCGGTGGCGGCCAGCGTCGTCGTTCCCTGCTGGTTGTTGATCGACCCGTTGATGACGATACCGGAGGTCGAATTGACCACGACGTCGCTGCTACTGCCACCGGTGAACTTGATGTTGATCGGGTTCGACGCCTTGACCGTGTTGGTCAGCGAGAGCGTCAAATGATCATAGATCGCCTGGTACCAGTTGTACTGGGCATCTGCGCCGCAGCACGCGTTGGAGTGGGTGTTGAGTCCAACGGGGCTCCCGTCCGGGTTCGTGCCGCCCGCCCAGTGATAGCTGCCGGTGGCGGTCGTGACCTTCTGGTAGTTGGTGCTCTGCGTGCCTGAAACCAGGCTGGTCGAGCGGGTCCAGCTCTCGCCGGTGGTCTGATTGGGCGTGAAGCTCCAGCCGTAGTCGAACTGCGTGCTGGTGGGTAGACGATCCAGCGTCGCGGTGTCGACCCATTGATAGAGCATGTTCTCCTTCGTCGCGTACTGGATACCCGCCGTACCGGTCCTCGCTGCAAGCATCGACGGGTCGATCGCGGCCGCAGTGACACTGTTGGTCTCGTACCGCGACACCTGCTGGCTGCTTGCAGCCTTGGGATCGTAGACCCACCACGTCGTCTTCCCCTTGAGCTGGTCGACGATCTCGACCACGCTCTGGGCAGTGACGCTGGTATTGATGGTGTTGGTGACGAGCTGGAGCCCGCTGGTGTTGTTGACGGTGACCGTGCCGGCGCCGCCTTTGATCTCGATGTTACCCTGGGTCTGGGTGCTGTCGGTCGAGGTCGAGATGATCTTGCCGTTGAGGTAGACGTAGCCGCCGGCGCCCTGCGCCACGCCATTCAGGATGAGCTGGTCGGTGAGAGCGTTGTACCTGACCCCGATCTTGGCGTCGCCGCTGGCCGACGCCGTCACGGAGCCCGAGATATCGTAATAGACGCCGTTGCGCGCATTGGCCTGGGCCGCGGCAAAGTCCGCGCCGCCGTTGCGGTTCTTGAGGCCGTTGCTGCCATAGATGGCATCGTACGCCGCGGCGCCGATGTCGACCGAGTAATTGCTGCTCGAGCCGGCCTGGATGGTGCCATTGATGTTGATCACCGACGCCGAGATGATGACCGCCTGGCCGCTGATGGTCCGGGAGGCTGTCGCGGTGGCCGGCGAATTGGCGGTCTTCGGCGTGATCGCATCCGGCTGGATGTTGATCACCTGGAAGAAGCCCGAGCTGTCGCAGGCTGACGCACAGTTGAACGGCGTCTTGTACGGACCGCTATCGGTGTAAACGTTGCGGCCGTCATAAGTCGTTTTCTTCCACTGCGCGAGCACGACATTGGTCGAGTCCTGCGACTGCCCCTCGATGATCTTGAGGGTCGCGATGTCAGGCACGCTGCCGGCATCGGGAGTGCTGGTGTTCCCAGGCGTACCCCTGCCCACCGGCAGGAAGATCGATGAATAGAGCGAGGTGCCGTCGTAATACGTCATCAGCATGCGCGCGGTGAAGATCGTGCTGGCGTCGGCGTTGCCGACGGGTTGATACACGCCGTGGCTGCCGTCGGTGCAGCAGTAATAGAAATAGGGGTGATCGGTTCCCGAAGCGATATGCGGAGCGGTATAGTAGTCGCCGTAGGCGCCGAGATAGGTCGCCGCCGTCATCACCGCGGTCAGCGTGTCTTCCGGCCTGTTTTCAGTGGTGGCCCATTGCGAGGTGACCGCGCTGCCGCTGTCGTAGAAGCTCCCGATACCGCCGAGGAAGGTGAAGGTGCCTTTTGGCACCACGATCTGGACGGTCGCGGCACTGAGCGACTGCGATGCGACGACGCTGCCGAGATTGTTGATGATCTTGAGCAGGCCGTTCGCGTTGTTGACGGCGCCATTGAAATAGATGTCGGGCGTGCGGGTCAGCACGTTGCCGTTCTGGTCAATGCCTTGACCGGAGTCAGGATCCAGGCGGTTATAGGTGGCCGAGATGTCGATGACCGGTGTTGCGCTCGGCATCGCGGTGAAGGTCACATTGGAGTGCGAATCCGGGTCGACATGGTCGATCTGGCGGTAGGTGATGTTGCCTCCGCTCACGTCGGTGACCGTGAGGTTGCCGAGGCTCATGAAGTCGAGGCCCTTGTTCTCGATCTTGATCAAGGGCGAGCTGCGCGCGATGACCGCGGGCGCGGCCGGGTTCGTGCCGCTGTTTCCGGTCAGCTTCTGCGCCAGGATCGAGACGTTGCCGGCGGACACCAGCATGTCGCCGAACGCGAAGGCGTTGCCGGGTGCGTCGGAGGTGAACGGCGCCTGCTTGATCAGCGTGTCGATCTGGCGCTGGATGTCGCCGGTCGGATCGGTGCCGGACGGCGCCATCGTCGCGGGCGCCGTAGGCGTGGCCGCCGCGAGCTGGGAGCGTACTTGCGCCTCTGTCAGGCCGGTCAGCGACGCCAGCTGGTTGACCACCAGCTGGTACGGATTGAAGTTGCCGACCACAGTGTACTGGACCGTCTGGTGGTTCCAGCTCATCACCGGGCTGAAGTGATTGACATCGGAAACGGCCTCGAGGGTCAGCGCGGAGTAAGGGCTGGTCGTGCTCAGGGTCGGCGTGCTCGCGCCGAGCACGATCGTGATGGTCACGTCGTTGTTGATGCCCGCCACCACCAGGCCGTTGAGCGCGACATCGCCGGTTCCGCTGGTGTGGCTGTGATTGTCGCTGTTCTTGGCGCTGAAGATGTCCAGATACGGATTGTAATTGCTGCCGTTGCCGGCGGCCGTGACCTGCCCTTGCGTTGCGCCCAGATAGATATTCCGCGCGCCGAGGATGCTCGAGGTCGGGGCCAGCGTCAGGCTCGTGCTGTCGTCGGCATTGGCCGTGCCGCGGTACAGCGTGGAGATCGGAATGGCGGTGTTGTTGTAGACGACCGTCGTCGCCGTCGCCTGCACGCTGCTGAAAACGAGGCCATCGCCGGACAGGCCGGCATACATGGTGATGTCGCGCCAGGCCATGATCTTCGCGCCGGCGCCGACATTGACGGACTGGTTGGCGTGAACCCAGCTGTTGGTGCTGGCGCCGACGCCAGCGATCGCGCCATAGAGGCTGGCATTGGCGTTGTTCGCCGCCGCCATCTTCGCGGCCGTGCCAATATAGATCTTGCCGGCGCTGAACAGCTCGCGGGCGTTGATGTTGACCGCGAGCGTGGCATTTGCCGTCATGTTGGACTCGGCACCGCCGCCGGCGAAGAAGCTGGCGGTGGCGAGGCTCGCGGTGTCGTTGGTGTTCAGCGTGTTGTAGGCCTCGATGTTGATCACGGCCGTCGAGGTCCTGGGATCGTCGTTGAGGCTCAGCACCGTGCCGGCGCCGATATTGGTGGTGACGTTCTGCGTCACAAAGGACTCGCTGAGCGCGGCCGCCCCTGAGAACGAGCCGCCGGAACCCGAACGCGCGCCGCCGCCACCCTGGTTGACGATGTCGTTGGCGATCACGACCATGTCGCCGGCCGCCGAATTGATGATCAGATGCGTCCCGATCTCGGCCGTGGTGGTGGAGTCGACGTCGTTCCGCGCCTTGCCGGCGGAGACGCCGGCCGTGGACGCCTGATAGGCATCGCCGCTCGCCGCGTAATTCGTGGTGTGCTTGGCATTGATGCGGAGACCGCCGAAATAGAGCGTGTCATCAGCCGTGCCGCCGTCGAAGCGCGCGTTGGTCACGGCGGTCGAGCTGGTCGTGGCGACCGCGGCCGCGCCGGCATAGGTGCCGCCCGCGCCGACCGTCGCGTTGGAGACGTTGGCATCCGTGCCGGTGGCCGTGATCCGCAGGATACCGGTGTAATTGCTGTGATTCAGATTATCCATATCGGCAGGCGCACCCAGATAGGCGTAGGTATGCGCGCTGGACGAGGTCTGCGCGACGGTGGCGCCGAGCGCCAGGAATCCGGTCGAAAGGCCCGTCGCCTCGGCGTATTGGGCACTGTCGTTTTCGGCCGCGATGGTCACGTCGGCGTTAGGCAACGTAATCCCCGTCCCGCCATAGGCGCTCACGGTCGCGTTTTCCGACGCCTTGGCGTAGCTGCCCTGTGCCCCGATCAGCGAGCCGCCGCCGCCGGCGAGCGCCTTGGCCCATGTCGACGTGCCGCTGGTCGGAACCAGCGCCATGGCGGTCACCGCAAGCGCACCACCCGAGAAGCTCGTGTTGTCGCCAACATCGGCAGTGACCGTGGCGCCGACCGTGGACTGGGCGATGGCGACGCCGACCGCGGCGCCGCCGACCGAAACGCCGATCGCCTCGCTCGATAGATTGGGCGTGATCGAGGCCGACACCAGTGTGCCGACGCCGGTCGCGGATGTCGTGATCGAGGCACTGCTGCCGATCTCCGCCAGCACGGACGAGTTCTCGTGCGCCTCCGCATCCGCACCGACGCCCGCGACGATACCGCCGCCGAGCGCGGTGGCCGTCGTCGTCAGCGTGCCGGCACCGCTTGCGCCAACTGCCAGAGCCGCGACGTTGACGGTGGAGCCGTTCAGAACCCTCGCGGCGACCGAACTCGCTCGGCTTGCCGTTGCGACCGAAGCACCGGCCGCCACGGCACCGCCGGTGACGCCGCCGGTGAAGACGACCTGGGTCGTCGAATCCTGCGCCATGACGGCGGCGCCATTGCCGGTGCCGCCCGTGCCGGTGATCTGGCCGCCGAGCATGGCCACCACGGAGTTGCTGACATTGCCGACCGCGACAGCCGCCTGGGCGCCAAAGTAAAGCGCCGCACCGCCGGCGATGGCCTCGGTGTCGACGGTCTTGCCGGCATAAGGCCCGGTAGTCGCGTCCTTGACGACCGCCGCAACGGTGATAATCGGCGCCGAGACCGCCAAAGGCGTATCGGCGGCCACCAGCACGCCGGAGCCGTTGCGTCCGTAGTCACTCAGATTGGCGAGCACGGTGCTGTTGACGCTGGTGTAGCCGATGCCCGCACCGATGCCGACATTCTTGGCAAAGCCGGCGCCGAGCAGATACATCTTGGCCGCGTTGGCGCTGGTGGCGGCAACGTTGACCTGCGTGCCCGTGACGTTGCCGCCCGCGATCTGCGCGACGACGACGTCGTTGCCGCCGCTCAGCACGTTGCTGACGTCGTAGGTCGAGCTGACATTGGCGCTGTTCGGATTGCCGGCCGTGCCGCTGGCGACGGCGTTGCTCCCGTGGGTGTTGCTGGTGCCACTGTTGACCGACGCGATGGTGCCGCTGCCGCCCTGATTGAGCTGACCGGTCTGCTGGCCCTGGGTGTCGGCATCGGCGGTGTTGGTGCCGATGATGATGACGCCGACGGTCGCGCCGATGCCGACGCTGCCGCCGATGCCGGCGGTGACCGCGTAGGACAGCACCTCCTTGGTGCTGAGCGCATTGACGTTGATCGCGCCTGACGAGTTCAGATTGCTGTTCCAGCTCTCGGCAACGGTCCGGCTCTTGAACACGATGACGTTGGCTGCGGCGCCGACGCCGACGCCTCCCCCGCTGGCGCCGACCGCAAGTGCGCCTGCGATCTCCTTGATCGCCACGTCTTCGTTGGCGTTGATCGTCACCGCACCGGCCGTACCGCCCGTCACCCCCTGCAGCGTAGTGTCGTAGACGCCGGCGATGGTAGTGTTGTTGGCGACCTCAATGTTGGCCATGCCGGCGATAGCCGCCGTCCCGGTCGAGAGCGCGCCGCCGATCGCATAGGCCTCGAAACGGTTCTTGGTCTTGGCCTCGACGTCGAGCGCGCCGCTCAGATTGAGCGCGGTCGTGTGCGCCGCGCCGTTGCCCTGATAGCGGAACTCGTCGCCGACATAGGCCAGCGTCCGGTTCGAGGAGACCTGGACCAGGAACGCCGCGCCGATCGCGGCCTGGCTGCCATAGGCGCCGGAGCCGTTCGCGGAGAAGATGCCGGTGTTGTTGTTGGCGTTCACCGTCAGTGACGAAGCCGTCAGCGCGCCGCCGTCAACATAGGCTTCCGTGGTCGCCTGGAAGACGTTGAGCCCGACCGAGCCGGTGTTGAAACCGATCGCGATCGACGACGCATCCTGCTCCGCATTGGCCTTCACAGTGACGGCGCCGACCGTCTCGCTCGACGACTGCACGCCGCCGACAGTGGCATTCGTGATATAGGCCAAGGTCTCGCGCGACATCGTCGTCGAGATGATCGTCGCGCCACCGCCGCCACTGCTGCCGTAAGCGATGCCGGCGCCGAACGCGCCGGAATAGGAGAAGCTCGACGCGGCGACCTCGATCTGCGGCTTGAGCGTCGAGGAGGTCAGGCGCGTGTCGATGGCCGCGCTGTCGATATAGGCTCGCGTCGCCCCGCTCATCACATTGGTGATGGGGTTGATCATGATCGCGATGCTGGAACTCGCGGCAAGCGAGGCGACGTTGGTCACGACGGCCTGGTGCGAGCTCGCGACCACGGCAAGGCCGCGCACGGTGTCCTGGTTCTCGGAGAGGTCGGGCGTGGTGTCGGTCGGCGCATGGGCGGCGCCGAGATCGAACGCATGGACGAGCGTGCCGTTGTTGACCGACAGCGTATCGGACGAACTGGTTCCGCGCGCATCGACTTTGGTGTTGGCACCACTGATATAGGCTGCGGTGGTTCCGGTGATCTGGTTGGTCACCAGCGAACCCGCGCCGCCGGCCGCCCCCTTGCTGATCGACAAGGCACCGGCGAACACGGCCGCCTTGTCGTTGTTGCCGGCGATCACCCCGACATTGTTGGCGGCGGTGACGTCAGCGCCGTTGATGCCGTTGGTACCGGCGGCGGTGATGCTAGCCGTGACATTGGTCCCCATCAGATTGGTGGCGACCGAACCGGCCAGCCCGACCTGCGAGGACATCGCGACACCGACGGCGACCGTCGAGATGCTGGCATTCGAGTTCGCACCGACGGCAACGCTGCCCGAGGCCGTCAGCTTGGAGCCAGTGACGCCGGCACTGACATTGTTGGCGATGCTGCTGTAGACCAGCGCCAGGCCCGCGGCGCTGCCTTGCGTCGAGGCGCCCGCAATGGCGGCGGTGCCGGTGATGCTGGAATTGTCGGTCGCGTTGACGGATATGTTGCGTCCGGTGACGGAGGATTGCGACGCGCTCGACAGGTTGTTGCCGATGGCGGCCGAAACGGTGTTGGCGATCGAGCTGATCGTTGTGCCGCCGACGCCGGCAAACTGGCCGGTCGCAAGGCCGAACCCGATCGTAACCGCCTGGATCTTCGAGGAATCGACCGCACTGACGCGGACATTGCCTGGGGCCGACATCAGCACGTTGGCTATGTAGGCCGAATGCGTGGTGGCGATGGTGTTGTAGACAATCGAGGCGCCCGCATTGTTCTTGCCGGCCTGGATGAGACCCGCAACGGAGACGATGCTAGCGCCGGGACCATTGCCCGTGCCGTCGTTGAGCGCGGCCGCGCTGAAGTCGATGCAGTTCTGCCCGCCCGTGCCGCCAGCGACCGTGCAGGTGTCGGTGGCGAGATGGTTGTTGTTCGACTTCTTGACGAGGTTGCCGAGCGCGGTGTCCAGCGCCGAGACGGCGCCGCTGTCGGCCAGCACCGTCACGCCACCGACATTGATGTTCACCGTCGCGCCGCTGTTGATGTAGGCCGTCGTGGTCGGCGCGATCTCGCTGACGACGATCGCACCGGCAAGCCCGTTGGACCCCGCCCCGCCCGAGGCCGCACCGGCCGCAATCACGCTGGCGCTGTCGGCCAACACCAGCAGGGTGTCGTAGTTCGAGATCGACGTGCTGCGGATATGCGCATCTGTCGCGTTGCCGCCCGTGGGATCGGCGACCGACGCATAGGTCAGGCCGATGCCGACGCCGGCCTGGCCACCCGATATGTAGAGCGAGCCACCACCAATCGCGATGTTCGTGGTCTGGTAGGCATCGACCTCGAGCGCGCGATTGACGCCGGTGGACTGGCCCGTGATCGTCGAGCTCTCGATATAGGCGTTGGCACTGTCCGTGACGATGCCGACGGAGGCCGACAGTGACGCGGCATTGGATTTCGATCCTGCCACGCCGAGCGCGACGACGGTCTCCGAGCCGCCATTGAGCGCTTGCACCGTCACCGAACTCTGGTCGCTCAGGGTGGTGCCGTAGATATAGGCGAGCGTCGCATTGTTCGACATCGCCGCGGCGATCGCGCCGCCGATCGCGGCCCCTTGAGCGGATGCTCCGGCTAGATTGAGCGCCGCGGAGCCGGACCCATTGTTGAGCATGGTGTCGTTCAGCGCCTGGACGATCGTGTTGGTCATCACGGTCCCAGTCGTGGTGAACTTGTTGACCGTCGTGTTCCTGATATAGGCGCTGGTGCCGAGTGCGACGTCGCTGATCGACGAGCTGCCGGCGAGATCGATGCTGAAGCCTTCGGTGCTCGATCCCGAGGACGAGCCGATCTTGCTCGCGGCCGTCGTCACGCCGGCGGTGCCTCCGGTCGAGGCGGCGCCGGCAGCGCCTGCCTTGTCGGAGAAATTCGACGACGCCGGGTCGGAGACGGCTGCCGCGACGGCGGCAGCGGTGATGCGCCCCGAAGTGGTCGCGCTGAGTGTCAGATTGTCGACATTGACCGCCCCGCTTCCGCCGCTGGTGCCGGCGAACGGATCGTTGGCGCTGAACACGCCGGGCCGGATGTCGGAATGGTTGTCGCCGATATAGGCGGAGGTGTCGGTGTTTGCACCGAGATAGGCGACAGCCAACCCGACGGCCGAACCGCCGCTGGTGTTTCGGCTCATCGCGCCGGCCAGTGTCACGACCGACAGATCCTGCTGTGCCAGGATATTGACGGTCGGGGCATAGACAGTGGCTTGGCTGGAGATTGACGCATGCGTCGTGTTGTTCAGGAAGCCGAGCGAGGTAATGCCGTTCAGCGCCAGCGCGCCCGCGGCCTTGCCGGACGACGGCGCGACGGCGACGAACTGGTCCGACGTGATCGCGTTGACGGCGATGTCGTCCGCCGCCCGGAGCGTCGCGCGGTCCGAGACGCCGGCAATGGTGTTGGTGTTGAACTGGACGAGATTGAGCGCGCCGCCGACCGAAGAGCCGCCCGACGTGTTGCCGGTCAGGAAGCCGAGCGTACCGACATTGCCGGCGGCGTCGATCGACGCGGTCATCGTGGTCGCCGCAACCTGAATGCTGGTGTCGTAGGTGTGGAGGTCGCCATTGTCCATTCCGACCGACCAGCCGGTGCCACTGCCGCAGGCCGCCGCGGCGCAGTTTGCCGTCAGGTTCGCGCTGCCGGCGACCCACGCCGTCGTGTTGTTCTTCACGACGAAATGGTTCAGCGAGCCGGCGATGCCGATCGTGTCGCCGGCGTCCGCCGTGGCGTTGGCGTAGCTGGTCAGGATGTTGCCGCCGACGCCGAGATTGCCGTTGAGGTGGCTCAGCACCGCGCCCAAACCATCCCACTTCAGCCAGGAAATGGTGATCGGCAGTTCGGTGGTGGCATCGACGGCGATGTTCGCCGCGTTGATCAGCGTGCCATTGCCGACATAGGCGTTCGAATTGTGGGTGAAATTGCCCCAGGCGACGGCCGCGCTGATGGCCGTGCTCTCGCCGGACACCACGTCCTTCGTGATGGCGCTGGCCGTCGCGTTGCTGCGAACGCCGCGATCGATGACGTTGCTGGCGACGGCGACGTTGCCGCTGGCATAGATGCTTGGCGCGCCGCCGCTCGGGTTTTGCGCGATCGCAGCGGTCGCACTCTGCGTACTGTTGGCCAGGGAAAGCGCGCCTGCAGCCTTGAAATTGAAGTTCAGCGGCACTAGCGAGGACATGTGGTCCTGGATGATCGACGTCGGCGCGGTGACGGAACGCAGTCCTCTCTCGATCGCCGCGATCAGCGCCGGCAGGCCGGCGATGGACGAAGCCATCGTGGAATTGCTCGTCGTGTCGGACGTCGCCTCGACCAGAACGGAACCGTTCATCCGGTTGGCGGTATCGGTTCCGAGTGATGCGCCGAGCGTCGCGGTCACGGACGTCGTGATGTCGCTGATGGCGAACGCGCCGCCGACGGCGCCGCTCGCCCCCAATCCGGGTGCAGCAACCGACGTCGCGCTGGTTGAGAACGAATTGTTGTTGATCGCGCGCACCTTCAGGGTGCTGCCGCTCGTGTTCACCGTGCCGGCAGCAATATGCGCGCCGGTCTCGACGTTGGCGGTCGTCGTCACCGAGCCCTTGGAATAGGCCACCGTCGGGACGATCTGCGCGCTCGTCGATGCCGCGAGGGCAGAGACGGCGATGGTCGCATCGTTGAGCGCCTTGATCTCGAGGTTGCCGCCGGCGTTGATCGTCGCGCCCGAGGCGATGTTGGTGGTCACGTTGCCATCGATCTTGCCGACGACCACACCGGCCGCGACCGGCGTGAGACTGCCGAGCAAGGTGGATGCGACCGCCGGATCCGACGCGGTCTCGGTGGCATGTGCGGAAATGGTGACGTCGCCGCGGCCGTTGATGTCGGCATGGCTGTTGATGTTGATCGTCGCGGTCGCGCTGGCCGCGACATAGCCGCCATTGAGCCCGAGCAGCGAGGCGGCGAGCGTCGAGCCGACGAGCGCGAGATCACCGACCGCAGAACCGTTCAGGAAACTCGACACGGCGGTCGAGGTCGCGGTGATCGAGACGGTACCACCGGTAATCTTGCCGTCGACCGTGATCGCCGTCGTGGCTGTGGCCTGACCGGACAGCTTGATGTCGCTCGCCGTTGCCGTCAGCGTGACGTTGCCGTCGGCGTAGCTGGTCCCACCGAAATTGACCGACTGCGCCAGGATCTGCGCACCATTCTTGATATCGATGTTCGGCGCGTCGATGATGACGTTGTTGGCGTTGCCGGTCGAATGGCCGGAGCCGTCGAGGCGGCGGGCATCGATCACCGCATGTGCGGCGAGCGTAATGGAATGATCGGCCTGAATGAGGTAATTGGCACCGGCGCTGAGCCCGGCGAGCGCAGCCGCGACGGAGCTGTTCGAAAGCGTCACGCCGGTGTCGCCCTGGGAGGCATCGCCGACGACCAGGTCGGTCGGATCGATCAGCAGCGTGCCGGCCTTGCCGTTGGCCGCGCTGAGATTGACCTCGATGCCCCGGCCGATGTCGATGACGCCGTTCGCGCTGAAATCGACCAGACCTGCATTGCCGGTCTTCGCGCTGGCGTTGAACCTGGCCCCGCCCGTCACGGTCAGATTCTGCGCTGCCTTCAGACGGATCTCGCCGGCATCGCCGGTCTTGCTGGCGATATTCAGCCTGGCGTTCTTGCCGATATCGATGTTGTTGCCGGCCTGCACCGTGATGTTGCTCGGCGTCGAGGTCTTGCTGTGCGCGGTCAGGCGGCCGTTGACGCGAGCGTTGTTGACGGCGCCGATATGGATCGAACCGTTGCTGACGGTGATCGAACTGGCGCTGCGCAGGCCCTTGGAATTGACGGATGCCGCGAACTTGGCGGCATGGTCGAGATTGGCGATGTCGCGCTGGGTCGCGCCGCCGACGAAGACGTTCTGCCCGGTCAGACGCACGCCGTCCTGGGCATTGACCCGGCCGTAGATGCGGATGTTGCCGTCCGGCGAGACCGGGAACGAGCCCGCCATGAGATTGCCGACGGCCGTGCCGTTGATCGCGCCGCCGGGACCGATCAGGCTGTCGGTGAACTCCCGTGTCGGGGTCGAGACGTTGAGGCTGCCGACATTGACCACGCCGCTGCGGCCGACCACGAACCCCTTGGGGTCGGCGAAATAGACGTTACCGCCGATTGAGCCGTTCATGTAGGAGTTCAGCGTGCCGTTGACGTAGACCGGCGCGTCGCGAACGATGTTGACGAGATTTCGCGTCCCCGTCGGCAGTTGCAGGTTGACCGTATTGCCCTGCCCGACGCTGAACTGCGAGAAGGAGTTGAAGGCGTTGTTGCCCGAGACCGTCGACGTCGTGACGTTGGTGACGCTGCCGGAGGTCTGAAGGCTGGTCCCGGTGCGGCCGTCGGGAACGATGACGTTCGCCGTCTGGGCCTGAAGACGGACGCTGAACACCGGCAGGAAGACCATCTGCATCGCGCAGAGCAGCGACATCGAGCGGAACCGCGCCAGCCGGCGCAGCGTCGTCCGCTCGTCATCGTTTCGCGCCGCAGATGGTCCGCGCATGTCAGATCCTCGTCATCGGCATTGGCGCCGATCCACAACCGGGTGGGAGAATGTCGTGCGATCCAGACATCAGAACTGGCCGGGCGGCAGCTTGAAGATGTCGGGGCTCTTGGCGTCGGCCACGTAGAACAGCAGCAGGCTGGTCGGGGTCAGCACACGCTGGTTGTTCTCCTTGTTCTCGAACGTGCCCTGGAGGAGCAGGATCACCGAGCGATCCCTGGCGTCGCTGCCGCGGAACATCACGATGCCACCGGCGACGGGCATGTTGACGGCGATGGAGTCGGGCTTGAAGCCTTCACCCATGAAATGGGCGCGCAGGATGTTGGCGTTGGAGAACAGCTTCTCCGGCGTGATCGCTGCGTCAGTCGCCTTCGACCAAACCGCGCCGACCTGAATCAGCGACTTCGACTTGTAGCCGAACACGTAGGAGAGCTCGGCGGTGCCGCCGTTCGGCAGCAACTCGGGAACGGACAGCAGAATGCTGTGCGTCAGCTCGGATGCGTTGTCCTGTGACTTGATGGCGTCGGGTTTGGCGTTGAAATCCTTCGTCATCGCCGCGCGCACATCGGCCTCGTTCATGCCGAACTTGGCGGAGCGGAAACCGTCAATCGCCTTGATCTTGTCGTCCGCGGCCGGTGTCTCGGCCGAATTCGCCCCGGCGGCGACGGGCGTGCCGGCTGCAGCGGGGGCGCCGGCCGCAGCCGCTCTGGGTGCCGGCGCAGCCTTCTGCTTCGGTACGGCGCCCTGGGCCGCGAGCGGTCCGGCAGCAATGACGGTGAGCAGGCCTACGACGGCCGGAATGAGATAGATTTTGCGCATCGAGAACCTTCGAAACAACTTGAAACAACGCTTCAAAAATCGGCAGCTGCGAAATCGCCTTCCGCGAACCGTCGTCGCAACCGAGACGGAAAATGTTGCAACGCGAAGGCGTTACAAGGCGTCACGAAGGAGACAACGCTCGAAGCAGCGACTCTTTGGCAGCGTAGGAATACGGTATCGGGCTGCCAAACGCTGCGAATGCGCATTCATAAGCGCATTTTTTCATCAATTGTGGATGCCGGCCGTTCGCGCTAAGCATCCGCTCCGGGGCAAGCCATCATGCGAAGAGTTTCATGACCGAACGGCCTTCCGCTCTCGCGGTCGATCGCCGCGGCTTCATTCGACTTGCGGGCGCAACCGCCGCGGGATGGGTCGCGCTCGGCGCAACGTCGGATCGCATGCGGATCGTCGGATCGCTGACCGCATTGCCGCTCGACGACGAGCTGACCCGGCGGAGCCTAATCGACAGCGCAACCTCCCGCCTCGGCGGCCTCGTCGCCGGCTTGAGGCAGCGCGGCTGGGTCGAAGGCGTCAACTTCCGCCTCGAGCTCCGTTCGACCTTCGGCACACCGGACCGGCTCAAGGCCGCGATTCAGGAATTGCTGGAGCTGAAGCCGGACGTGATCCTGACGGGGTCGACGGTCGAAACCGTGGCGGTCCTTGCCGCCACCAGGACCATCCCGATCGTCTTCGCGACCGCCAACGATCCCGTCGGCAACGGCTTCGTCGAAAGCCTTGCGCATCCCGGCGGCAACGTCACCGGCTTCACCAACAGCACCGCCGAGATGGGCGGCAAATGGCTGCAGCTGATCCGCGAGGCCGTGCCTGATCTTGCGCGCGTCGGTATCCTGTTCAACCCGGCGACCACCCCGCGCGGCGGGCGCTTCTTCCTCGACTCGATTGAGCAAGAGGCGGCCGAGTCCGGAGTGTCCGCAATCCCCGCCCCCGTCAACGCGCCGACGGACATCGACGAAGCCGTCAGGCGCTTCTCCGAGCCGCCGAAGGCGGCGATGATTGCGCTGGTCGACAGCTTCCTGGTCGTCAACCGGAAGGCGGTCGTGGCGGCGGCCGCCAAGTATCGCGTGCCCACGATCTATCCGTTTCATTACTTCATGGACGCCGGCGGATTGATGAGCTACGGGCCGACGCTGGAAGTGCGCTCGGCCGACTATGTCGATCTCATCCTGCGCGGCACCAAGGCCGGCGACCTGCCGGTGCAATCGCCGCGCAAATACGAGCTCTTGATCAACCGCACCGTCGCCCGCACGCTGGGATTGACCATACCATTCACGCTGCTCGCGCGCGCCGACGAGATCCGCGAGTGAACGAAACGGTCGACCAGGGACATTTGCGAACGCCTCCCGGCCGGCTGTTCCGCAAATATCTCTACTCGATCGTCGCCCTCGCCTTTGCCGCGCTCGCCATCAACACGGGCTTCGACGTCTGGTTCTCCTATCGCGAGCAGAAGCAGCTTCTGGCGGCGACCCAGCGCGAGCAGGCGGCGTCCGCTGCGATTCAGATCGGCCAATTCATCGGCCAGATCGAAAACCAGATCAGATGGCTCTCGCGCCTGCCGCCGGAGCTGTCGACCAACGAAGACGAACGCCTGAACGCCATCCGTCTCCTGCGCCTCTCCCCGGCGATCGCGGAAATCGCCGAGCTCGACTCGCACGGGCTTGAACAGATGCGTGTGTCCCGCCGTGTGGCAGACCGAATCGGCAGTAAAGCCGACCTCTCCGCCTCGCCCGCCTTTCGCGGAGCCAATGAAAGCCGGGCCTATTACGGGCCGGTCTACTTCTTCGGCGATACCGAACCCTTCATGACGCTCGCCACGCGGGGGATTGGCCGCAATCCCAATGTGATCGTCGCCGAGGTTAATTTGCGTTTCATTTGGGACCTCGTCGCCGGGATCAGGGTCGGCAACACCGGCAAGGCCTACGTGGTGGACCGCACGGGTGTCTTGATCGCGCATCCCGATTTGTGGCGAGCCCTGCAACGCAGCGATCTCTCCGGCCATGCCGACGTCCGCGCCGCGCTCGACGGCGTGGGGCCGCCCTCCGGCGGCCTGATCAAGGAGGATCTGTCCGGCCAGCGCGTGCTGTCGACCTATGCGACGGTCCCCTCGCTCGGCTTGCTGGTGTTCGTCGAGCTGCCGCTCAGCGAGGCCTATGCGCCGATCTATGCGTCGATTGGCCGTTCGACCTTTCTCCTCGTCGTCCTGCTGGCCGGTGCGGTGCTGGTCTCTCTCTTTCTCAGCCGGCGCATGACGGGGCCGATCCAGCTGCTGACGGAGGGCGCACGGCGGATCGGGAGCGGCGATCTCGGCCTGCGGCTCGCGATCAAGACCGGCGACGAGCTGGAAGCGCTCGGCGACCAGTTCAACCGGATGGCCGCGCAACTGCGCTATTCCTACGCGACGCTGGAGCGCAAGGTGATCGAGCGCACCTCGGAGCTGGAGAAAGCGCGCGATCAGGCCCTTGCCGAGCACGATGCCGCCGAGCGCGCGCGGAGCGCGGCGGTGGCGGCCAATGAGACCAAATCGCGCTTCCTTGCCGTCGTCAGCCACGAGCTGCGCACGCCGCTGAACGGCGTCATGGGCGTGCTGCAGCTGCTCGACGACGGCAAACTCGGCGAGGCGCAGCGGCGCCACCTCACGACCGCGGCGGCATCGGGGGAGACGCTGATCGCGCTGGTCGATGCCATCCTGGAATATGCGCGCCTGGAGGCCAGCGCCGAAGCCCTGGAGCCGCGTAATTTCCACCTCGACCAGCTGATCGAAACGGCCGCCGACCTGATGCGGCCCCAGGCCTTCGGCAAGGGACTGACCTTCGACCTTGCCTGCGATGCCTCGGTCAGGACCTCGGTGCACGGCGATCCCGTCAGGCTCAATCGCATCCTGCTCAATTTGATCGGCAACGCCATCAAGTTCACGCCATCAGGCGCGATCACCGTCAACGCAGCCGCCGAGCGCCATGATGGTCATGTCCTGCTGCGCGTGACCGTTCGCGACACCGGCATCGGCATCGCCCCCGACATGCATGAGCGGATTTTTGAGGATTTCGTGCAGGCGGACGACAGCATCGCGCGGCGGTTCGGCGGCACCGGCCTCGGACTCGCGATCGCGCGGCGTCTCAGCCGTTTGATGCGCGGCGAGCTGACGGTGGAGAGCACGCCGAGCGCGGGTAGCACGTTCACACTCGAAGTGCCGCTCGATCCGGCCGTCAGCGGCATCGCCCAAGGTGCACTTCCGCCACCGTCGCGGCGCCTCCGCGTGCTGCTGGTCGACGACGACCCCATCAATTGCGAGGTCGGCGAAGCAATGCTGAATCGGCTCGGCCATCATGCCACGATCGCCAGAAACGGCGCCTCGGCCGTCGCACTCGCCCGCGATCACGCGTTCGACGTCATCCTGATGGACCTGCACATGCCCGACATGGACGGCGTCGAGGCGGCGTCGCGGATCGGCAAGCTCGGTCTGCCGAGAATGCCGCGCATCATCGCCGTCACCGCGGACGTGTCCTCCAGCGCACGCGAGCGGCTCGCCGACGCAGGCATTGTCCAGATCGTCAGCAAGCCGATCCTGATCAACGCGTTGCGCGAGGCGATCGAGGACGATCCGGAGGTCGCGCCGGCAGCCGTGCAACTCGCCGCGGGCGCCTTGATCGACCGGCACTATCTCGACGACCAGAAGGAGCTGCTCGGCGCCGCGCAAATCACAAAGCTCCACCACTTGCTGGAGGAGACCAGCGAAAAGCTGATCGACGACATCACCAAGGCTGCCGCGACCGGCGACCATAAACAGCTCGCCCGACACGCACATCAACTCGGCAGCGCCGCCGGCGCGCTCGGCCTCGTCCGCCTGTTCGAGCGCTGCCGCGAGATCGAGCTGGCGTCGCCTGCGATGTCGGCGCCTGAGTGCCAGAGCGCCGCGCGCGAGCTCGCTGCGCTGCGAGCAGCCTCGATGAGCGCGCTCGACGATCTGCTCCGGCCTGCCGAGCAGCGGTCGGTCAGCTAGATTTGTTCAGATCGAGCTCTTGGCGTTTTGCCCCCGAGCAGACCAAGACGGCTGAAATCGCACATTGACGTCTGCGAGCCCCCGGCGTTGAATGGTGTCTTCGATGTGGCGGAGGAGCTGCGGCGTCCCGTCGCCCGACAAGCGGTCGGTTAGCCGCTCCTGATCTTCGCCTTCGGGAAGTACAGTTTGGCTTCACCGACGCGCTGGGAGGTCGAGAGCCATGAGATTTCCGACCGCTCTATGGGTGGTCTCGTTGGCATTGCTCACCGCGGCGGGGGCGCGTGCGCAAATCCAGGAGGGCCCGCCAGCATGGGCCTACCCGGTCAACCCGCCCAATTTTCAACGCACGCCTGACGATGGCACGATCAGGCACGTTCCTGACAGCGCCGCCGGTTTTACGCTCACGCAAGTGCGCGATCTGTTCGCCGCGCCCGACTGGCATCCGGACGATCATCCACCAATGCCAGACATCGTGGTGAGGGGGAGAAAGCCAGAGGTGTTCGCGTGCGGCGTCTGCCACCGGGCAGACGGACCGGGCGGTCCTGAGAATGCCAGCCTATTTGGCCTCTCCGCGGAATACATCATTCAGCAAACGGCGGAGTTCAAGACGGGCCTGCGCACGAACTCTGCGCCTCGCGTCGCCACCGACCTGATGATCAAGTTGTCCAAAGCGGTGACGGATCAAGAACTCGCAGAGGCGGCAGCCTACTTCGCCTCCATCAAGCCGAGGTCGAATATTGTCGTCGTTGAGGCCGAGGCGGTGCCAAAAACACAGGTGAGAGACCTGTTCCTGGCTCCGCTGGACGGCGCCGAGAAAGAGCCCATCGGCCAGCGCATCATCGAGATCCCGGAAAACGTTGAACACTTTGTCAGCCGGGACTCGCGCGCTCGTTTCATCGCCTACGTCCCGGTGGGCAGCGTTCAGAAAGGACGGACGCTGGCAACGAACAGCGATCCGCGCGTCCAGTGCGGGACCTGTCACGGTGCTGACCTCAACGGGACTGCCATCGCTCCGGGGCTTGCGTCCCGTTCGCCCACCTACATGTTCCGGCAGCTCTATGACTTCAAATCGGGTGCGCGGAAGGGCGCCAACAGCGAACTCATGAAACCGGTTGTCGAGAATCTCAGCGTCGACGACATGATCGCACTGGTCGCCTTTTCAGCGTCGCTCAAGCACTGAAATTCTTCAGTTGCTGTGCAGCCAGCCGGCGCGCTTGGCGCGATTCTTCAGCAGGTCGCCCGGACGGCAATGTGCCGCCGGCCGGGCCAACACGCCACCCAAGGAATCAACTTCCTTCGTGTGGGACCTGTGACCATTGCGCTGTCACGAACCGGACGTTTTAACGACGAGCTTTATGTTCAGCAGGTTGACGCCCTTGAATGGGTTCGGCGCGCTTTCGATTGTTCCCGTGCCCGTGGCGTTCGCATAGGCACCTGTGCCCGACAGGATGGTGTATTCGCCCGTCGATTTGCCGTCTTTGGCCGAACCGGTGTAGCGCGCGGTAATCGAGCCTTCCTCGAATGTGTACGTGCTGTAGCCGAAGAAGGGGCCCGACCCTTTGAGCAGGTCCGAAGTATTGACGAACTCTTTCACTCCGATACGGCCATCGTTGAAGACGGCGACCCCAAAGAATTTGCCAGACACAACCGTCTGTCCCTCGACGTTTGCGGCCTCTATGACCTTGAGGTCGATCGGCTTCGTAACCAGCTTGAACTCAAGCACCCGCTCACCGGCTACGGCTGTTGACGCCGCGACGGCCAATGCCACGCCAGAAAGGAAAAGGGTGAGAGACTTCCGCATAGCTTCCTCCTGCGCTTGTTGAAATCAAGTCGAGAAGTGTGAGCTACTCATCGTGCCCGGCTCTTCGCGGTGGCACGGAAGAGAGCCCTCGGAACGCCCCGACAGCGGTTGAACTCTTTCTGTCCTGAGGCGCGAAGTCGGGACGCTAATATGAGTCCCAAGGCACGGAAGAAAGTTCAACTTTCCGGTGCGGTATAATCGTATCAAGCCACTGCGCGGACTCTCAGCAAAGGCACAACCATCATGGCCTTTGCTGGTAGCCGGACTTCATCCAGTCGTTCGCGGGGAGAGCAATTCCGAGGAATCACTGTCAGCAACCTTGACAATAGAAGAACCCTTGCCGCTCACCCTTTCATCACCCTTTCAAAGGAAATCCCCCGACTGTCCGCCGTGTAGCTCGCCTTCTTGACTCATCGCGAGAGATCGCTGCGAGCCGTTGCCCGGGCAGAGTCATGGCTTCCCGACCCAGCCTCAGCCCCCCTGCGCGCCGACTTCTTCATCGCGGCCAAACCGCTCAACGAGAAAGTCGATGAAGAGCCTGACCTTCACCGACAGGTGCCGCGTCGGCGGATAGACCGCATAGAGCGCGAGCGGCGGCGCAAAATAGTCTTCCAGGACGGCGCGCAGCTTGCCTGTCCGCAACGCGTCGGCAGCGATGAACTCCGGCAGCAGCGCGAGCCCCCTGCCCTTGATCGCGACGTCGCGCAGCACCTCGGCATTGTTCACACACAGCGACCAGGCCGGCTGGATCCAGTGATCGCCGTCGGCGCCTGTAAGCTTCCACTGATTGCCGGTGAGCAGGTAGCCGTAGGTCAGCGAGGCGTGCTCGCGCAGATCCTGCGGGTGCTTTGGCGTGCCGTGACGTGCGAGATAGTCCGGCGAAGCGCAGATCATGCGCGCCACCGGCATGATTTTTCGCGCGATCAAGCTCGACGATTCCAGTTCCGCGATCCGCAAGGTCACGTCAAAACCGTCCTGGACGGGATCGAGCAGGTCGTCACTGAGCACGATCTGGAGCTGGAGCTCGCCATAGCGCGCCATGAAATCGGCGAGCACGGGCCCGAGCCGCATCGTGCCGAACGACATCGGCGCGTTGACGCGCAACAATCCGCGCGGCGCCGACTGCGCCTGCGTCACCGCCTGGTCGGCCGCCTCGACCTCCGAGAGGATGACGAGCGCGCGTTCGAAATAGCGCTGGCCGTTCTCGGTCGGGCTGGCATGCCGTGTGGTCCGGTTCAACAGCTGGACGCCGAGGCTCTCCTCGAGGTCGGCGATGTACTTGCTGATCGCCGAGCGCGACAGCCGCAGCTGCCGGCCGGCTTCCGCAAAGCTGCCGCTTTCCACCACCTTCACGAAGGCCCGGAGACTGCCGAGCTTATCCAAGGCCTGCACTCGCCGATTGTTTCCAAATCGTAGACATTGCCGTCATATTTGCATGGATTGTCTCCAATCCAAAGCGGAACGATATTTCCGGCCAGAGCAAGACGCTCCCCGAACTCTGGAGGACGACAATGTCTGGACTGCACCATGTCACCGCGATCGCCGGCGACCCCATCAGGAATTTCGGCTTCTACACCCGGGATCTCGGCCTGCGCTTCGTCAAGAAGACGGTCAATTTCGATGATCCCGGCACCTATCACTTCTATTATGGCGACGAGACCGGCCGCCCCGGCACCATCCTGACCTTCTTTCCGTGGGCGGGCGTTCCGGCCGGGCGCCGCGGCGTCGGCGAAACTCATCAGACCGCCTTCCGCGTGCCGCAGCGCTCGCTCGGCTACTGGACCCAGCGTTTCACCGAGAAGGGCATTGCCTACGAGGCGCTGGAGAAGCGCTTCGGCGAATCCGTGCTGCCGTTCACCGATCCCGATGGCATGGCGCTGGCGCTGGTCGGCATTCCCGGCGCCGAGAGCGAGCCCGGCTGGAGCAACGGCGACGTGGCGGCCGAGCACGCGATCCGCGGTTTCCATGGCGTGACCTTGCTGCTCGACAGCGCGGCGAAGACGGCCGCTGTCCTCACCGACGTGTTCGGCTTCAAGGAGACCGGCCGTGAAGGCTCGGTGATCCGCTTCAAGGCGCCCGGCGATGTCGAGGGCAGCGTTGTCGACATCTACGAGGCCAAGGGCTTTTTGCGCGGCCATCAGGGCGGCGGCTCGGTGCATCACATCGCGTTCCGCGCGGCTGACGATGCCGAGCAGGGCAAGATGGCGCAAGAGCTCGTGAGCAATCACGGCCTGCATCCGACTGAGCAGAGGGACCGCAACTACTTCCGCTCGATCTACTTCCGCGAGCCCGGCGGCGTGCTGTTCGAGATCGCGACCGACATCCCCGGCTTCGCCGTCGACGAACCCGTCGCGACGCTGGGACGTGACCTCAAGCTGCCTGTTTTCCTCGAAGCGCAGCGCAAGCAGATCGAGGGTGTTCTGCCGAATCTGGAAGAGACCGTGTCATGACCGAGACTGAATTCATCCATCGTTTCGAGCCCGCGGCCAGCGCGGGCTCCCCTCCGCTCCTCCTGTTGCACGGCACCGGCGGCGACGAGAACGACCTGCTCGGGCTCGGCAAGATGATCTCGCCGGGGTCCGCCCTGCTCTCGCCGCGCGGCCGCGTGCTCGAGCACGGCATGCCGCGCTTCTTCCGCCGTCTCGCCGAAGGTGTGTTCGACGAGGACGACGTCCGCCGCCGCGCGAACGAGCTCGGCGAGTTCGTCAACGCGGCGCGGCAGCGCTACAGCATCGCCGCGCCGGTCGCCGTCGGCTTCTCCAATGGCGCCAACATCGCAGCCGCGCTGTTGCTGCTGAAGCCGGAGGTTCTGGCCGGCGCGATCCTGCTGCGCGCCATGGTGCCGCTGTCGGATCCGCCCAGAGCCGAGCTTGGTGGCAAGCCAGTCCTGCTGCTGTCCGGGCAGGCTGATCCGATCGTGCCGGCCAGCAATTCGGCCAAGCTTGCGGCTCTGCTCTCGCAAGCAGGCGCGAGCGTGACCCACAGGGTCCTGCCGGCGGGCCATCAATTGTCGCAAGCCGATTTGACGCTCGCCCGCGACTGGATCGGCAGCGTCGACGCCAAGGCAGCATGACCGAGCGAGGGGCGCATCGTTTCCAAACGGTGCGCCGCCGCCTTCACTCGAACGGCCCGTCGTAGGTCGCACCCATACGGCCTTGATCGCGCCGAAGGGATGCTCGACTGTCTCGCGTCGCGTCCGCATGGAGTCTGGAGTGGAATCGAGCCGCCTCTGAACTCTCAACAAGTGAGCATTTCGCTACTGGCAAACGCATTGCCTACGCGGTGGGCGTCGCGCCATGCGCTGAGTGCGATGGTACACCCCTTACGAAGTCTATGAATGCGCGCAACGGCGCCGGCACGAGACGTCGACCAGGATAGTAGAGAAAGGGCCCCGAAAAGCTCTGCCACCAGGGTTCGAGGACCGGCTCGAGCTGACCACTGGCGAGATGGGGACGAAGCCAGTCCTCGAAGAGGGTGACAATGCCGGTACCGGCGATGGCGGCGGCAACGGCGAGATCTGTCGCCGCCCCGACGCTGACCAGCAGCGGTCCTTTGGGTTCGACGCGAACGATTTCGCCCTCCCGTTCAAACTCCCACGGAGCCACCATCGCGCCGGACGAAAGACGACTGCCAAGGCAAGCGTGGTCGACAAGCTCGCGAGGATGATTGGGCCGGCCGTAGCGATCCAGGTAATTTGGAGAGGCAGCGGTTGCAAAGCGCTGAACGCGAGGACCGATTGGAATCGCCATCATGTCCTGCTCCAGACGCTCGTCGTATCGGATGCCAGCATCACAACCAGCGGCCAGAACGTCGATAAAGTTATTCTCCGCAATCACTTCCAGCCGGATGTCAGGATAAGCGGCGAGAAAGGGCGGCGCGATGGTGGGCAGCACGAGGCGTGCCGCACTGACCGGTACGTTCAGACGCAGGGTACCTGCTGGCCTGTTGCGGGAGCTGTTGACGACGTCGACGGCAGCTTCCACCTCGGCGAATGCTGGCCCGAGCCGCTCGAGGAGACGTTGACTTGCCTCAGTGGGCGCCACGGTTCGCGTCGTCCGGTTCAACAATCTGACGCCGAGTTGCGCTTCCAGCCTGGTTACCGCTTCGCTGAGTCCTGACGCACTCGCCCCGCTCGACCGAGCTCCGTCCCGAAAGCCTCCGGCCCGCGCGACGGTCACAAAAGCGTTCAGTTCACCCAGATCGACTTTCACTGTTCGCTTCTCCGAACAACCCGTTCGGATTGTACCCGGTTATCGAGCGCGCGGGCAACGTCTACCTACCGGCCATTGGTTCTTATGGAGATGACCTATGCCCAACACCGACCTAACTGCCAGCTTTGACCTCGGAGACCGCCGCGTGAAGCGGCTTGGCTACGGTGCCATGCAGCTTGCAGGCCCGCACGTGTTCGGTCCGCCCAGGGATCGCGCCGCCGCGTTGGCTGTGCTGCGAGCGGCCATCGCGTCCGGCGTGAACCATATCGACACAGCCGACTTCTACGGCCCGCATGTCACAAACCAGTTGATCCGTGAGGCGCTGCACCCCTACCCCAAGGATCTCGTCATCGACACCAAAATCGGGGCTCTGCGTGGCGCGGACGCCTCATGGAATCCGGCCTTCTCGCGCGAAGAGCTCACCCATGCAGTCCACGACAATCTGAAAAATCTCGGGGTCGACGCACTCGATGTCGTCAACTTTCGCGTCATGATCGACCGGCATGGCCCGGCCGAGGGCTCGATCGAAGCGCCACTGAATGTCTTGGCCGATCTCCAACGTCAGGGCCTGATAAGGCATATTGGGCTGAGCAACGTGACCGCGACGCAGGTCGCGGAAGGACGCAAGATTTGCAAGATCGTCTGCGTGCAAAATCAATACAATCTGGCCCACAGGTCTGACGACGCCTTGATCGACGACCTTGCCCGGGACGGCACTGCCTATGTGCCGTTCTTTCCGCTCGGCGGGTTCACCCCCCTGCAATCGTCCACTCTAACCGATGTCGCTGCTCGCCTCGGTGCAACGCCCATGCAGGTCGCGCTTGCTTGGCTCCTTCGTCGCTCACCTAACATCCTCCTTATCCCCGGCACTTCGTCGGTCGCGCATCTGCGCGAGAATCTCGCCGCGGCCGAACTCGATTTGCCGGATGATGCGATCGATGAGCTGAATGGCCTTGCCAGGAGCCGCGGTTGAGACGGTCTGCGGGCGCAGCATGGGACAGTGCTGCCTCATGCCAAATGGGGGCCGACCGTATGAAACTGGAAACGCAAGCGGGAAGTGGTCCTGCTGCTGGGCGGAACGGTGCCACCCGCGTCTCGCCCCGCTGTGGGCGGGGCGAGATCGTTGCTCCCAGCGCAGCTCGCTCAGATGAGGAAGTCGGTCTGGTGCAGGCTCGCCGCCTGCACGCCGTCGAGCGTGATGGTATCGCTCGCCGACAGATGAATCACGGCGTCGCCGGCGGCATTGTCGCTGATCAGGCTCGACAGCGCCGCCCAATCCGCGAACCCGTAATCGTGCACATTGATCAAATCATGCTCGGTCACGGTGCTGCCGACCGCCTTGTTGCCCTGGTCGAAATCAGTGATCAGGTCATTGCCGGAGCCGGCGTTGAAGACGAAGGTGTCGCTGTTTCCCCCGCCCGAAAGCTGGTCATTGCCGGCGCCGCCGTTGAGGATATCCCTGCCGCCGATGATCGAGCCCGGCGTCGCGGGGGCATAGTTCGCGGCATCACCATAGAGGTGATCGTTGGTTGCTCCGCCGGTGAGAATATCGTTACCGCCTTGAGCATTGCCGGACATGGTCCGCGCATCGCCGAAGAGCTCCGGGTTCGTATAATGGAGGCTGTCGATGCCATCGAACTCGACTGTGAGAATATCATCTCCCCCCTGGGCATTGTCGGTCAGCGAGGTCGCCGAATCTCCGTAGCCGAATCCGGCGGTCCAGACGACGTCGGTGCCGAAGGTGAAGGTGAGGTTGTCGTTGCCACCATGCGCATCGCCGCCGATGGAGCCGATGGAATCGCCGCTCGCTGTCGCAAAGCCCTGCATGGTGTTCACAGTGATGTCGAGCGTGTCATTGCCGCCCTGCGCCGTGCCGCTCATGGAACCGCCGGCATCGCCGGCGTATCCATGGTCGTAGCTTCGCCAGCCCACCGCGCCCGTGATGGTGTCACTGCCGCCATGCGAATTGCCCGACATGTCGCCGGCGACGTCGCCGAAAGCATGCACGTTGGTGTACATCCCCGTAGCTTGGACATTGATCGTGTCGTTGCCGCCCTTGGCGTCGTCGGTCATCGCCTGAGCATCGCCAATCACGAGGAACGTGTTCCAGCCGTAGTTCAAATTAACGGCCAAGGTGTCGTTGCCGCCGTGGGACTGGCCATGCAACGTCGTGTTGTCGTCGCCGAAGATCGTGACGTCTGCTTCGGGCTGGCTGATGGTCGCCGTCACGGTGTCGTTGCCGCCCCAGGCGTCCGCGGTGGTCGGAAAGTTCGGATCGCCGTAGATGGTTTCGATTTGACCAAACTGGTCCAGCAGGACGTCGTAGGTATCGTTCGGCAGATGCTGCATGGCGTAACTCCCATTTCATTGTCGGAAACGGGCCTGACGCCTGCAGAGCTGCTTTTTGCAAGACGCGTTGTTGACCACGCTTCACCGGGAGCGAATCTACCTTTGGTAGATGGCAGAGATTTGCAGGAATTCGGGAGAGAGTTTGATTGGGCGCATGGAACCGCGCTGACACCGCGAGGAACCTCGCCGCAGGTTGCGCATCCGTGAACTCTGATGACCTGCAAAAGCGCGCTGGCGCACGCGAGCATGTCCGCCTGCTACGGCACCAGGCGGAACTTGCCTCCGTCCACCGTGATCAGGAAGGCGGAGCGCTCGTCGTACCCGTTGTGGTCGGTCGGGCTCGTCGTCGACAGGGCGTTGTCGAGATCGTGGTTCGCCCGACGGGTCAATGTCCAGCGCATTGCGCCAACCAACGAAGTTCGCAACGCGCAAGCTATTGAAATCCCCGGCTGCTGTGCATGGGGTTGTTTTTCGGGCTCTTGTTTTGGACGTACCAAACGATTGGCCTCTCCCAATGGGGAGAGGCCAGATTGAAACGAGAGGCTCGACTCGATCGAGCGCTCCTACTCCCAAGACCACGTCGAGAAATCGTTCTCGTATTGCGGGACGTCCTTCCAGACGCCCTTCAACTTCTTGTTGGTGATGGTGATGAGCTGCGGCTGGTACAGGTAGGCGGAGACGGCGTCGGTCGCGAGCATACGCTGGGCGTCGCCGAGCAGTTTTGCGCGGGCGGCCTCGTCCGGCGTCGATACGATCTGCTTGTAAAGTGCGTTGAACGCCTCGTTGTTGTAGCCGAGATAGTAGTCCGCCTCGGTGATCTTGACGAGATCGAACGGCTCGACATGGCTGATGATGGTGAGGTCGAAATTGTGCGGACCGTTGCCGGCGAACACCTGCGACAGCCATTGCGCCCATTCGACGTTCTCGATCTTGGCGACGATGCCGACCTTGGCGAGCTGGGCCGCGGCGATCTCGCCGCCCTGCCGCGCATAGGACGGCGGCGGCAGCTTGAGCGACACTTCGAGCGGCGTGGTGACGCCGGCTTCAGTGAGCAGCTTCTTGGCCTTCTCGGGGTCGTAGGGATTGATGCCGGTGGTGTCGACATAGCCGAGCGCCCCCGGCACATAGAAGCTGCCTATCGGCGTGCCGAAACCGTCGACGGCGCCGTCGATCATGGCCTTGCGGTCGATCGCGGCGAGGATGGCGCGGCGGACGCGGACGTCGTCCAGCGGCTTCTTGCGGTGGTTGATCGCGACGATGGTCTTGGCCCTGGAGCCGCCGACCAATACCGTGAAGCGCGGATCGGCCTTGAACTGGGCAATCGTGCGCTGGGCCGAGACGCGCGGGAACGCATCGACGTCGCCCGAAAGCAGCGCCGCGGTCTGCGCGGCCGGATCGGAGATGAAGCGGATCGTCACCTTGGAGAGCTTGACCGCAGCGGCGTTGCGGTAGTCTGCCCATTTGGTCAAGGTGATCGAGGAGCCCTTGGCCCAGGCACCGAGCTGATAGGGCCCGGTGCCGACCGGCTGCGTGACGTTGGAGGCAGCGCTCTTCGGCTCGACGATCGAGCCGCCCGCCTGACCCAGCAGGAACGGCAGGTTCGGCTCGCCGTATTTCAAGGTGATCACGACCGTGTCGGCATCGGGCGCCTCGACCTTCTCGAAGGCCTGGTAGAGGCTCTTGTCCTTGTTGGTGCTGTTCGGCGCGGCGTTGCGCTCGAACGAGAACTTCACCGCGGCAGAATCGAATACCTCGCCGTTGTGGAATTTGACGCCCTTGCGCAGCTTGAACGTATAGGTCTTCAGGTCGGGCGAGGCTGTCCAGTTCTCCGCCAGCAAGGGCGAAACGGAGCCGTCCTCGTTGATCTTGGTCAGGGTCTCATAGATGTTGTAGAGCGTGACCTCGGCGATCGCGGCAGCGGCCGCATTGGTCGGATCGAGCCCCGGCGGCTCCAGCGCCATCGCCATGACGACGCTGTCCTTCTTGCTCTGCGCAAGCACCGGCAAAGGCGTTGCGACCAACGCGGCGGCAAATGCAACGATCGACAATTTCCTGAACATGCGTAACTCCCCGGCCAGTTCTGTTCTAAGCCTACGCCAATCCTGCTCCGGACACTAACCTTCCATGGCCGCCTGCGGCAACGCCATCACAGCCTCGGCCTTGTGGCAGGCGGCAAGGTGCCCCTCGCCCACCTTGCGTAACTCAGGCATGGCCTCGCGGCAATGCTGGTCGGCGAGCGGACAGCGCGCGACATAGGGGCATCCGGTCGCGGCCGCCGATTGCGAGGCGATCGCCTGGCCACCGCGCCGCCGCCGGCCGCCGCCGGCGCGCGCCCGCGGCACCGCCTCCAGCAGCGCCCGCGTATAGGGATGGGCGCAATGCTCGAACAGGTCTTCGGGCCGGCCCTGCTCGACGATGCGGCCGAGATACATCACCGCGACCTCGTCGCAAAGATAGTCGACGACGGCGAGGTCATGGCTGATCAGGATGTAGCTCAGGCCAAACTGCTCCTGCAGATCCTGCATCAGGTTCAGCACCTGCGCCTGCACGGAGACGTCGAGCGCGGAGACCGGCTCGTCGGCGACGATGAGCTTCGGCTGGGTGATCAGCGCACGTGCAATGGCGATGCGCTGCCGCTGGCCGCCGGAGAACTCGTGCGGATATTTCTCCATGTCGGCATCGCGCAAGCCGACCTGGCGCAGCACTGCGGCGACGCGCGCGCGAAAGGTGGTGCGGTCGGCGTCTTCCAGCACGGTGAGCGGCTCGGCGACGATGCGGGCGACGGTCTGGCGCGGATCGAGCGATCCATAGGGGTCCTGGAACACCATCTGGAAATCGCGCCGGGCGCGACGCAGTTCGTCGGCCGAGATGCGATTGAGATCACGGCCGAGCAGCGCGACCTGGCCCGACGTCGGCCGCTCCAGCGCCATCACCAGCCGCGCGAAGGTCGACTTGCCCGAGCCCGACTCGCCGACGACGCCGATGCTCTTGCCGGCGGCGACCTGCACGCTCACGCCATTGAGCGCGCGCACCTGCCCCGGCGGACGGAACAGGCTTTCCCTCGGCAGGGCGTAGCGCTGTTCGAGATCCTTCACGTCGAGAAGAGGCGCAGCGGTCATGCGGTCACCGCTCCAACGTTCTCAGCCATTGAGACATCCGTCCTGATGCAACGCACGAAGTGCCCGGGTCCGACGTCGACCATCCGCGGAAGCGCGGCGCGGCATTGATCGATCACGAACGGACATCGGTCGGAGAACGTGCACCCCGCCGCCAGATCTGCGAGCTCCGGCACGGTGCCCGATATCGTCTTCAGCCGCGTCCCCTTGCGCGCGCCGAGCTTCGGCCGGGCGCGAAACAGGCCCTGCGTATAGGGATGCCCCATCCGGCGGAACACCTCGTCGGTCGGCCCGCTCTCGACGACGGTGCCGCCATACATCACCATCATGCGCTGCACGTTCTCGGCGATGACGCCGAGATCGTGCGAGATCAGGATCATCGACATGCCGCGCTCCTCGACGAGATCGGCGATGAGGTCGAGGATCTGGCCCTGGATCGTGACGTCGAGCGCAGTGGTCGGCTCGTCCGCGATCAACAGATCCGGCTCGCAGGCGAGCGCCATGGCGATGGTGATGCGTTGGCGCTGGCCGCCGGAAAACTGATGCGGATAGGCATCGACGCGCCGCGCGGGATCGGGCAGCCCGACGCGGTCGAGCAAGGCGATCGCCTCCTTGCGCGCCTGCGCCGCCGAGTGCTTCTTGTGACGTCGCAGCGGCTCGGCGACCTGATGCCCGATCGTGTGCATCGGATTGAGCGCAGTCATCGGCTCCTGGAAGATCATACTGATGCGGTTGCCGCGCAGACGGCAATAATCCGCATCCGGCAATCGCGCGAGCTCGTTGCCGTCGAGCTTGATGCTGCCCGAGACCACGGCGCTATCGGGCAGCAGCCCCATCAGGGACATCGCCGTGACCGATTTGCCGCAGCCGGACTCGCCGACCAGCCCCAGTGTCTCGCCGCGCTTCAGGGCAAAGCTGACGCCGCGCACGGCCTGCGCCGGCCCGCGGCTGGTATTGAGGCGGACGCCGAGATGATCAACCTCGAGCAGCGGCACGGCCTGTCGCTCGCCCATCGTCATCGCTCCCGCGCCAGTCTGGGATCGAGCAAATCGCGCAATCCGTCACCGAGAAGATTGAGGCCGAGCACCGCGATCGCGATCGCAGCGCCCGGATAGACCGCGAGCATCGGCGACTGGAACAGCAGCGTCTGCGCATCGTTCAGCATCCGTCCCCAGGACGGCTGCGGTGGCTGCGTGCCGAGGCCGAGATAGGACAAAGCGGCTTCGGCCAGGATCGCGAGCGCGAACTGGATGGTGACCTGCACGATCAGGATCGACAGAATATTCGGCAGCACGTGCTCGATGGTGATGCGGAAGGCACCCTTGCCTGCCGCGCGCGCGGCCAGCACGAATTCGCGCGCCCAGATCGCGTTGGCGGAGCCGCGCGTTAGCCGGGTCAGCGTCGGGATCTGGAAAATGCCGATCGCGACGATCGAGGTGACCATCCCCGGCCCCACCACCGCGGCGAGCATGATCGCGGAGAGCACCGCCGGAAAGGCGAAGGTGAAGTCGGAGAAGCGCATGATGATCTCTTCGGTCCAGCCGCGCCGGGCCGAGGCGATCAGGCCTAGCGTGACGCCGAAACTTAGACCGATGCTGACGGCGATGACGCCGACCATGATGGTGGAGCGGGCGCCGGCGAGCAGCAGCGAGACGATGTCGCGGCCGAAGGAATCGGTGCCGAGCCAGTGCGCCGCCGAGGGCGGCCGCAGCTTCGAGGCGATGTCGATCTCGTAGGGCGACCACGGCGTCCACACCAGCGAGAGCAGCGCCGAGGCAAGCACCAGCAGGCTCAGCGAACTACCGAGCACGAAACTGCGATGGCGCAGCGCGCGGCCCCAGAAGGTCTTGGCCGGCAGGCGGCGTGTTGCGACCGGCGCGTCAATCGGAGTGGTCAGGGGGGTGCTCACAGGTCGTGGACCTTGATGCGGGGATCGATGAAGGCATAGAGCACGTCGACCACGAAATTGACGATGACGACCATGGTCGCCAGCAGCATCACGCAATTGCGCACCACGATCAGGTCGCGGTTGGCGATCGACTGGAAGATCAGCCGGCCGAGGCCCGGCAGATAGAACACGTTCTCGATCACGATAGTGCCGGCGAGCAGATTGGCGAATTGCAACCCCATGACCGTCATGACGGGGATCATCGCATTGCGCAGCACGTGGCTCCAAAGCACCTCGCGCTTGCCGAGCCCCTTCGCGCGGGCGGTGCGGACGAAGTCCTCGCGCAGCACTTCGAGGACGGCCGAGCGCGTGACACGCGCGAGGATCGCAGCCTGCACCACCGCGAGCGAGATCGCCGGGAGCAGCAGCGACTTGACGCCGAGCCAGATGCCCTCCTCCCAGCCGGAGAATCCCCCCGCCGAGAGCCATTGCAGCCGTACCGAGAACAGGAGAACCAGCAGGATCGCGAACCAGAAATTCGGCAACGCGATGCCGACCTGCGTCAGCGACATCACGCCGACGTCGCCGAGCTTGTTGTGGTTGGCGGCGGTGTAGATGCCGGCCGAGAGCGCCAGCGTCACCGTGATCGTCATCGCCATGATCGCGAGGGGAATGGTCAGCACCAGCCGCTCCGCGATCAGGCTGGCGACCGACGTGCCGTAGACATAGGAGTTGCCGAGATCGCCGACGAGGAGGCCCTTGATCCATTGCAGATAGCGAACCGCCAGCGGCTGGTCGAGCCCGAGCTTGACGGTGAGCGCACGCACTGCGTCTGGCGAGGCATCGGCGCCCATCAGCATCTGCGCGGCATTGCCGGGGAGCGCATCGAGCACCAGGAAAATGATCAGGGATGCGCCGACCAGCGTCGCCAGCAAGGTCAACAGACGTCGGAGGACAAATACGCTCATGCGCGCTCGGCTTCAGGGCTCAGCTGCGGCACGATCAACATGTCCGGGCGGCTGAGGCAAGCCTTTTGCACGCAAGTCCTTTGCACCCGAGCCCTTTGCTGCATGCCCCTCTCCTCAAGCCGGCCAGCGGGACAGGAGGTCGTGCGAGGCTTCGAACAGTGCGCTGACACGCAGCAATTCCGCATCGGCACGGAAGCGGCCGACGAGCTGAAGCCCGATCGGCAGGCCGTCGCGGCCGAAGCCAGAGGGCAGGCTGACGGCGGGATGGCCGGTCATGTTGAACGGCATGGTCCAGGGGAACCAATGCGGCCGGACGCTGTCGAAATGCGCTCCGTCGATCTCGATGGTGCCGAACAAATCCTGCTTGATCGGCAGCGCGGTGCGCGTGAGCGTCGGCATCGCCAGGAAGTGCCCGCGCGCAAGCAACGATTGCACGCGGCGGAACAGCGCGGTGCGCGCGAACATCGCCTCCTGATAGTCGACGCCGCTGACTTCGGTCGCAAGCGCGAGCTGCTTGAGGAAGGCCTCGCTCAGCTCGTCCTTGTGCTCGGCTGCGAGTTTTGCAAAGCGCGTGCGCCAGACCGTGTGGTTGATGGCGCGCCAGATCGGCTCGATGTCGAAACCGTCGCCGGAAAATTCCTCGAGCTCGGCGCCGAGCCCCGCCAGCCGGTCGAGGCTCGCCTTGAAGCTGGCTGCGACCTCGGCGGACACCGGACGGCCCGGCGGCGTCAGGCAGTACAGGATCCGCTGCCCGCGCAAATCGCCGCACGGGGCGGCCGTGCCGATGAAATCGGGCACGGGAACGCCGATCGACCAGGGGTCGCAGGCATCGTCGCCTGCCATCGCCTGCATCATCAACGCGGTGTCGGCGACGGTCCGCGTGGTCGGCGTGACATAGGTCTGGTTGCCGAACACATCCAGCGCCTGGCTGTGCGGGATCACACCGTTGCTCTGCTTCAAGCCGACCACGCCATTGCAGGCGGCGGGAATTCGCGTCGAGCCGCCGCCGTCGGTCGCGATCGCGAGCGGCGCGATGCCGCTGGCCACCGCCACCGCCGCGCCGCCGCTGGAGCCGCCGGAGGAACGGCACGCGTCCCAGGCATTGCGGGTGCGACCGAACAAAGGCGAATCCGTCAGGCACTTGCTGCCGAATTCCGGCGTCGTGGTCTTGCCGATCAGAATCGCGCCTTCGCTGCGCAGCCGCGCCACCGCGACGGCATCCTCGGTCGGCACATTGTCCTTGTAGGGAACGGCGCCAAAGGTGGTCTTGACGCCCTTGGTGTTGACGATGTCCTTGACGGTGACGGGGATGCCGTGGAGCAGGCCGAGCGGCTCGCCGGCCATTATTTTGCGCTCGGCGACGCGCGCCTGCGCCATCGCCTCGTCGCCACACAGCGTGATGAAACAGTTCAGCTCGGGCTGGAGCGCCTCGGCGCGCGCGAGCACGGCACTGACGATCTCGACGGGGGAAATCCGCTTTTCGGCGATGAGGCCGCGCAGTTCGGTTGCGGACAGCAGACAGGGATCGCCGTTCATCGTCACATCACGCTCCGAAGCGGGCCGTCGTTGGCCCGAAGACATTGACAGCGAGAATGACAGTTTTGTTAACTCGCCGTCCAATACGATTTTGGTCGCCAACCCATACGTTTTCGGTATGCCAATGGATCTTCGCCGCCTCCGCTATTTCGTCGCCGTCGCCGAGACACGCAGCGTCGGCAAGGCCGCCGAGCGGCTACGGATGGCTCAGCCTCCACTGTCCGTCCAGATCCGCAAGCTCGAGGCCGAGATCGGCGCGCCGCTGTTCCGCCGCGGCACCCGCGGCATGGACCTGACCGAGGCCGGCCAGGCGCTGCTGGCGCGTGCGAGCGAAGCTCTGGCGCTGGCCGTCGACGGCGCCGAAGCCGCGCGCGCGGTCGCCGCCGGCAAGCGCGGGCGGCTCTCGGTCGGCTACATGTTCGTCCTGTTGCGATGCTGCCGCGGCTCATCCCTGAGCTGCGCCGCTCGGTTCCGGGCGTCGATCTCGACTTTGCCGAGCTCAGTGCATCGACGCGCGAGGCCAGACTGCTCGACCGCAGCGTCACGGTTGCGCTGTGCATGCCGGCCATCAACCATCCTGAGATCCAGGTGGCTCGGATCGGTGCGCAGCCATTTATGCTGGCAGTGCCGATCCGCTCGCCGCTCGCACGTCTCGGCGCCGTGCCGATGGCGCGGTTGCAGGGCCGTCCGCTGATCGCGTTGCCGCCTCCGGAGCAAGATCCCGCCTCCTCCGCGGTCGCAGCCCTGCTACGACGACATCAGATCGTGATGCCGATCGCGAGCCGGGTGGAGACCGTGCATTCGGCGATGAGCCTGGTTCTCGCCGGCGAAGGTCTTGCGATCGTGCCGGCCTGCGCCCAGCTCGGCGCGCCACGCGGCATCGTGTTCAGGCCGCTGCGCGATGCGGCCGATTCCATCGACATCGCGGTGTGCTGGCGGAGGGATTCCCAGAGCCCGCTGATCTCCAGGTTCATAAAATGCGCCGAGAAGGCCGTTGCGCGGATGTGAGGCGGCGCTACCAGCTCCAGTTGATCTCACGGCTCCAGGGCGGATCGGCGCCCGGGCGGGTGCAGGTCAGGCCGGCGCAATTGGCGGCAAAGGACAGCGCCCGGCGGAGCTCGTCGACATTGATGTCCTTCAGTGCTTTCCGGGCAATGCGCCCCTGCTTGTGCAGGGCAAAGAGCAGCGCCGCCTGAAAACTGTCGCCCGCGCCGATCGTGTCGGCGACTTCAACCTTGGGCGCGGCGACCTCGATCTGCCCTGCCCCCGCGTGCCACGCGATCGCGCCATTGTTGCCGCGGGTGACGACGACGAGGCTCGTGCCCTGCCCGAGCAGCGCATTCGCCCGCTGCTCGTAAGGCTCGTCGCCAAAGAGATAGGCGAAGTCGACGTCGGACATCTTGATGAGATCGGCGTGGCTAGCGAACTCGGCCATGCGCGCCAGGTAAGCCGGCTTGTCCTTGACCAGATTGGGCCGGCAATTCGGATCGAAGGAGACCGTCGATGACGCCCGCGCGTCCGCGATCAGGGCTGTCGTCTCCGCCGCGCCCTGGTCGTTGACGAGCGTGGTCGAGCCGACATGAACGGCTTCCACATTCGCGAACGGAATCGTCCCGCGCTGGTAGGTCCAGTTCCGCGTCGCGGTTCCCGCGTCGTAAAAGGCGTAGTGCGTCTCGCCCGCGACGATGCGGACGAAAGCCAGCGTGGTCTGGTGATCACTGCGGGTGGCGAGATTGAGGTCGACGTTGGAGGCCGCCGCATGATCTGCGATCATCCGCCCGAACATATCGGTCGAGATGCCGCCGACGAATCCGGTGGGTGCGCCCAGCCGGGCCATGCCGATGGCAACGTTGAGACAGGAGCCGCCGACGGCCGGCATCACTGCCTCGCGTCCTTGCGCATTTCGCGTCGGCACGAAATCGATCAGCGCGTCACCGCAGGCAATCAGCATGTCCGTCAACCTCTCGCGATGTCGGCCATCGCCGCGCGGCTGCCGCGATCGACGTCGCGCAGGAGCTTATAGACCTCCCGTTTGCGGGTGTGAAACGCGGCCATGTCGGGCGCGGTCGGCTCGCTCTTCCGTCCCAGCGCCGACATCTTTGCCATGGTCTCGCCGATCGAGGCATAGGCGCCGCCGGCCACCGCCCCCAGCATCGCAGCCCCCAGCAGCACCGGCTCCCTGGTCTGCGGCAGCGCGACGGTGAGGCCCGTCGTATCCGCCATGATCTGCCGCACCAGCGGGCTGCGGCTCGCACCGCCCCCCATGATCATGATGCTGGAGCGAACGCCATGCGCGGCAAAAGCCTCGATCACCTCGGCGAGCCCATAAGCGAGCCCGCACAGGCCGGCGACGAACAGCCGCTCCATCGCGGCGATGTCGGTGTCGAGATCGAGGCCCGCGATCACCGCGCGCGTATCAGGGTCGGCATAGGGCGAGCGGTTGCCGATGAATTCGGGGAGAACATGGATGTCGCGGGCGAGCAGCGCGGCACGGCTGGCGCTGCCTGCGCGCGCGATGATGCGGCGCTCGAGGAAGTCGATGAGGTCGAGGCCCTCGCTGCGCGCCGCCGCGCTCGCCTCGGTGTGGCCCGGATGCGACTTGAGCAGATGGTCGATCGCCGCCCCCGCGGCCGACTGGCCGCCCTCGTTGAGCCAGAAATCAGGAACCATGCCGGAATAATAAGGCCCCCACACGCCGGGAACGAAGCACGGCTCCGTCGTCGTCGCCATGATGCAGGCCGACGTTCCCATGATGTAGGCAAGCCGGTCATTGACATCGCTCGCCCCGCCCGATCCGTCGCGGCCGCCGATCGCGCCGATGCCGCCGGCATGGGCATCGATCAGCGAAGCGCCGACCGGTATGCCCGGCGACAGGCCGAGCTCGGCAGCAGCTATACGGGTGAGCCCCGCACCGAGCCGCGTGCCGGGGGCGACGATCTCGGTGCCGATGCGGGCGTATTTCTCGTTGACGAAATCAGACAGGCCGATGCGCTTGAAGAATTGCGCGCTCCAGCCGCCGCGATCATGGGCGAGATAGTTCCATTTGCAGGTGACGGTGCAGGTCGAGCGCTGGAGCGAGCCGGTCGCGCGCCAGGTCAGATAATCCGCGAGATCGAAGAAGTGGCCGGCGGCGTCGAAGCTCGCGCGCAGATGCCGCTTCAGCCATAGCAGCTTCGGCATCTCCATCTCTGGCGAGATCGAGCCACCGACATAGCGCAGCACGGCGTCCTCGGTCTCATTGATTAGCCGCGCCTCGGCGATGGCGCGATGATCCATCCAGACGATGACATTGCGTTGCTTGTCGCCGGATGCGCTGACCGTGAGCGGCTCGCCCTGCCTGTCGAGGACAACCAGCGAACAGGTCGCGTCAAAGCCGATGCCGCCGACGCTGTCGGGCGCGATGGCGGCTTCCGCCATCGCGGCCCGCACCGATGTCGCGCAGGCGTCCCAGATGTCCTGGGACGATTGCTCGACGATATCGCCGGCCTCGTGCCAGATCCGGATCGGATGCCGGGCGGTGGCCAAAAGCGTGCCGGCCTCGTCAAACACTCCGGCCCGCGTGCTCGTGGTCCCCACGTCGACGCCGATATACGCTCGCGGCATTGTCGCTCCCGGTCGCTTTCCGTCAGCTTTGACGGTGAGCCTACCAGCAAGTATAGCCGCCATCCACCAGCACGATGCTGCCGGTCATCAGGCTCGCGGCCTCCGACGAGAGGAACAGCACGACCGAGGCGATCTCCTCGACCTGCCCCATCCGCGCCATCGGGGTTCCGCCGATCCAGGCGTCGTACATTTTGGCGTTGCTCTTCACGAAAGCGTTGAGCGGCGTCTCGATATAGGTCGGCGCCACCGCATTGACGCGGATGCCGCGCGCGCCCCATTCGGCAGCCAGCGATTTGGTCAAATGATGCACCCCCGCCTTGGAGGCATTGTAGAAGCACTGCTCCTGCGGCTTGTTGACGATGAAGCCGGACATCGAGCCGACATTGACGATGGCGCCGCTTTTCGCCTTCAGCATGTGCTTGCCGAACTCGCGGCAGCACCAGAAGGTGCCGTTGAGATTGACGTCGATGACGTTGAGCCAGTGCTCGTCGGTCACGGTCTCCGCCGGGGTTTCGCTGCGGGCGATGCCGGCATTGTTGACGAGGATGTCGACCTTGCCATGGCGGGCGAAGAGGTCGTTCGCGACCTCCGCCACGCGCTTGGTGTCGGTCACGTCCATGATCGCGGTCTCCACGTCAAAGCCCTTCGCCTTCAGGCTGGCCTTGGCGCTGTCGGCGACCTTGCTGTCGCGGTCGCCGATGATGACCCTGGCGCCGGCTTCGGCCAGCGCTTCCGCGCAACCAAGGCCGATGCCCTGCCCGCCGCCGGTGATGAACGCGGTCTTGCCGTTCAGCTTGAATTTTTCCAGGTACATGGTGATCTTTCCGTTTCTTGCCGTTTTCTTGTCAGTTCCGAAGCGCGTTGCCGCTTGCGTCGAAGCGATGAATGCGCGCGGGGTCCGGCACCAGCGACACATGGTCGCCGGCATGCAGGCTCAATTCACCGATATAGCGTGCGGTCAGCATCCCGAGCGGGCCGGCATCGACATAGAGGAAAGTGTCGCTGCCAAGATGCTCGGCCACCGCGATGGTCCCCTGCCAGCCTCCGGTGCCATCGCGGTCGATCTTGAGATGCTCCGGCCGGACGCCGATGGTGGCAGCACCACGTTGCAACGCGAGCTCGCCCGTGACGAAATTCATCTTGGGCGAACCTATGAAGCCGGCGACGAAGAGATTGGCCGGCCGCTCGTAGAGCTCCAGGGGCGAGCCATATTGCTCGATCTTGCCGCCGTTGAGCACGACGATCTTGTCGGCCATGGTCATGGCCTCGACCTGGTCGTGGGTGACGTAGATCGCGGTGGTGCCGAGCTGCTTCTGCAGCCGCGTCACCTCGATTCGCATCTGCACGCGCAGCGCCGCATCGAGGTTGGACAGGGGCTCGTCGAACAGGAACGCCTTGGGCTCGCGCACGATGGCGCGGCCAATCGCGACGCGCTGGCGCTGGCCGCCGGAGAGCTCGCGCGGCTTGCGATCGAGATAGGGCGTGAGGTTCAGCGTTGCGGCGGCGGCCTCGACCTTGCGGTTGATCTCGTCCTTGGCGAGGCCCGCCATCTTCAGGCCGAAACCGATATTGCCGCGCACGCTCATATGCGGATACAGCGCGTAGGACTGGAACACCATCGACAGCCCGCGCTTGGCGGGCGGCGTATCGACGACGTTCTTGCCGTCGATCAGGATCTTGCCGCCAGAGACGTCTTCGAGTCCGGCGATCAGCCGCAAGAGCGTGGTCTTGCCGCAGCCGGACGGACCGACAAACACCACGAAGGAGCCATCGTCAATCTCGAGGTCGGCGCCCTTGATGATGTGCACGGGGCCGAAGGATTTCTGCACGTCCTGAAGTGTGATCTGACCCATGATCCGGCAGCCCCTTTACTTCACCGCGCCGAAGGTGAGCCCGCGCACGAGCTGCTTCTGGCTGAACCAACCGAGGACGAGAATGGGCGCGATCGCCAGCGTCGAGGCCGCCGACAGCTTTGCCCAGAACAGCCCTTCCGGGCTCGAATAGGAGGCGATGAACGTGGTGAGGGGCGCCGCGTTCGAGGTGGACAGGTTGAGCGTCCAGAACGCCTCGTTCCAGGCGAGGATCAGATTGAGCAGCATGGTGGAAGCCAGCCCCGGGATCGCCATCGGCGTCAGCACGTAGACGAGCTCGCGGCCGATGGTGGCGCCGTCCATGCGCGCGGCTTCAAGGATGTCGCGCGGGATCTCCTTGAAATAGGTGAACAGCATCCAGATCACGATCGGCAAGTTTCCGAGACACAGGATGAAGACGAGGCCGATGCGGGAATCGAGCAGGCCGAAGGTCTTGTAGATCAGGTAGATCGGCACCAGCACGCCGACCGGCGGCATCATCTTGGTCGAGAGCATCCAGAGCAGGATGTCCTTGGTGCGCTTGGTCGGCGAGAACGCCATCGACCAGGCCGCCGGGATCGCGATCAGAAGCGCAATCAGCGTCGAGCCGCCTGCGATGATGACCGAGTTCATGGCGTGGTGGAAATAGTCGCTGCGCTCCTGCACGGTCGCATAGTTTTCGGTAGTCCAGTGGAAGAACAGAAAGGATGGCGGGATGGCGAAGGCCTCCAGCTCGGTCTTGAAGCTCGCCAGCACCATCCAGAGAATCGGGAAGAAGATCAGGAAGCCGAACAGCCAGGCTACCGCCGTCGAGACCACCACCCGCCGCGTCGTCGCCATCCGTGCCATGCTTCAAGCCTCCAGATTGCGGCCGACGATGCGGACGAGGAAGAAGGCGACGACGTTGGCGATCACCACCGCGACGAGGCCGCCCGCGGAGGCGCTGCCGACGTCGAACTGGATCAGCGCCTGCGAGTAGATCAGGAAAGCGATGTTGGTGGTCGACAGTCCCGGGCCACCGCCCGTGGTGACATAAATTTCCGCAAAGACCGTGAGCAGGAAGATCGTCTCGATCAGGATCACCACGGTGATGGGCCGCGCCAAGTGCGGCAGCGTGATGTAGATGAAGGTCGAGACGGCGCTGGCGCCGTCCATCTCGGCGGCCTCCTTCTGCTCCTCGTCGAGCGACTGCAGCGCGGTGAGCAGGATCAGCGTCGCGAAGGGCAGCCATTGCCACGTCACGATCAGGATGACGGCAAACAGCGGCAAATCGTTGAACCAGTCGATCGGCGTCAGATGGAACAGCGAGGCGAGCCAGGCGAACAGACCGGACACCGGATGCATCAGCAGGTTCTTCCAGACCAGCGCGCTCACCGTCGGCATCACGAAGAACGGCGCGATCACCATCAGCCGCACGAAATTGCGGCCGATGACCGGTTGGTCCATCAAAAGCGCCAGGGGAATGCCGAGCAGGATCGTCAGCGCGAGCACGGAGCCGACCAGCACCAGCGTGTTCTGGAGCGAGGCCAGGAAGGCGGGATCGGTGAGGAAGTAGCGGAAGTTCTCCAGCCCGACGAATGATTCCGAGCCGGGATCGAGCAGGCTGTAATGCAGCGTCGAGAAATAGATCGTCAGCGCCAGCGGGACGATCATCCAGATGAACAGCAGCCCGACGGCCGGCGTCAGGAGCGAGCGCGCAAGAGTCTGCGTCTGCCGGGTTGCCATCAACGCTTCTCCGCTGGCGGGAAGAAGGCGGCCATCCATGACGCTGGATGGCCGCAAGTCTGAGCTCAGGAGGAAGAGCTCGGGTTCACTTGATGTAGCCGGCGCGCTTCATCTCGCGCTCGGTCGCGGACTGCGCGGCGGTCAGCGCGGCATCGACCGTCATCGAGCCCGCAAGCGCGGCGGAGAATTGCTGGCCGACCTGGGTGCCGATGCCCTGGAATTCGGGGATCGCAGCGTATTGCACGCCGACATACGGCACCGGCTTCACCGTCGGCTTGTTCGGATCGGCCGCGTCAATCGAGGCCAGCGTCAGCTTGGCGAACGGGGCGACCTTCAGATATTCATCGTTCTTGTAAAGCGAGGTCCGCGTGCCCGGCGGCACGTTGGCCCAGCCCTCCTTCGATGCCACGAGCTTGGTGTAGTCCTTGCTCGTCGCCCAGGCGATGAACTTCTCGGCGGCTTCCATCTTCTTGGATCCGGCGGGGATCGCGAGATTCCAGGCCCACAGCCAGTTGGCGTTCTTGCCGAGCCCGGTGTTGGGCGCGAGCGCAAAGCCGACCTTGTCGGCGACCTTGGAATCCTTCGGATTGGTGACGAAGGACGCCGCCACCGTGGCGTCGATCCACATCGCGCATTTGCCGGCGTTGAACAGCGCCAGATTCTCGTTGAAGCCGTTGGAGCTTGCGCCGGGAGGGCCGGCTTCCTTCATCAGATTGACGTAGGTCGTGAGCGTCGTCTTCCATTCCGGCGTGTTGAACTGCGGCTCCCACTTCTCATCGAACCAGCGCGCGCCGTAGGAATTGGCCATCGCGGAGAGGAACGCCATGTTCTCGCCCCAGCCGGCCTTGCCGCGCAGGCAAATGCCATAGGTGCCGGCGCTCTTGTCGGTGAGCTTCTTGGCGGCATCGACCACGAAATCCCAGGTCGGCTTCTCCGGCATCTTCAGGCCGGCCTTCTCGAACAGATCGGTGCGATACATCACCATCGAGCTCTCGCCGTAGAACGGCGCGGCATAGAGCTTGCCGTCGGCGGTGACCGCGTCCTTGATCCTGGGCAAGAGGTCGGCGACGTCGTAATCGGCGCCGAGATTGGCGAGCGGCACCAGCCAGCCCTTCTTGGCCCAGATCGGCACCTCATAGGTGCCGATGGTGAGCACGTCGAACTGACCGCCCTTGGTGGCGATGTCGGTGGTGACGCGCTGACGCAGCACGTTCTCCTCCAACGTCACCCACTTCACGGCGATATCCGGGTACTTCTTGGTGAACTCGGCCGTCAGCCCCTGCATGCGGATCATGTCGCCATTGTTGACGGTGGCGATCGTCAGGGTCGTTTCGGCCATCGCGGGGACGGCCAACAACAGAACAGACGCGCCGCAGACGGCGCCCAAGACATGTTTCACGGTGACCTCCCTCAAACTCGCGTTTGAGCATATGCCCACGCGTTGGGCGTATGTTCAACGCAAGGGAGGAGGATTGTCAAGCAGGCGCGAAGCCGTTTGCGCAACTTATGAGTGCTGCGGTGCGGGAGGGGTGGGAGGTCGTGCGTTGCAGAAGCGACGGTAGTTGTTCGGATCGAGCGCCGCGGCTTGCTTCACCTCTCCCGTTTGCGAGAGCGGGAGCCGTGTCCCTTTGCCGTGCGAAGCCCGCCTACCGCTCCAAAATCGCCCTTGCCGTCGTCTCGTCGGTAATCAGCCCGTTGATCAGCCCGCCGTTCAGCGCCGCCGCGATCGCCGGCACCTTGGCGGCACCGACCGCGGCGGCGATGGTCGTGGTCTTCGCCGGCACTTCCGGCGGGATGCTGGTGAGGCGCTTGTTGGTGCCGGCCTTGAGCAGGCGGCCCTTGGAATCATAGGCCCAGCCGGTGATCTCGCCGATGGCACCCAGCCGCATCATCTCGAACAATTCGTCGCGAGTGACGAAACCGTCGACATGCACCTGCGCCTTCTGGTCCATCTGGCCGATGCCGACGAGGCGCAAGTCCGCCTTGGCCGCGACCGCCTTCACCTTGGCGATCGGCTCGATGCGGACCATCTTGTTGCGCTCGTCCTCGGACGACATCAGGAACGGCAGCGGCATCGGATAGTGCCGCGCTCCCGTGCGGTCTGCGAGTCGGCCGACGGTGTCGTAAAAGCTCGCCGAACCGTCCGCGGAGATGGTGCCGACCAGCGAGACGATCTGATGGTTGGGCCTGTCGATCGGCGTGACGCGCTCGACCGCGGCGCGCACCGCACGGCCGGTGCCGAGCGCGACGATCACCGGCGTCTCCGAACGCAGCGTCGCATCGAGCAGATTGGCGCAGCGTTCGGCGATGCCTGCGGTGGCCTGCGGCGCCGCGGGATCAGCGGGCACCACCTCGCAATGAGCAAGGTCGAAACGCTCCTTCAGGCGCGCCGCAAGCTCCATGCAGGCGGCGATGGGATGTTCGAGCCGGAAGGTGATGAGGCGCTCGGCAAGGCACAGCGACACCAGCCGCTGCGCCGAGGCGCGCGAGACCTGCAGCATCTTTGCGATCTCGTCCTGGGTGTGACCGGCGATGAAATACAGCCAGCCGGCGCGCGCGGCATCGTCGAGTCGCGACTTGTCGTTCTCGGCGGCCATGCGGGCCTCACGCCTCCCAGAAATCGCTCATGCGCGCGAAGACCCGATCGGCCCCCGCCTCGGACAATATAGCCCGCCCGTCGCGTCCGCGGTAATGGCTGCCGCCGACAAATCCCCAGACGGTCATGCCGGCCGCCTTGCCGGCCTTGACGCCGCTGACGCTGTCCTCGATCACCAGCGTGCGCGCAGGTTGCACTCTCATCTTTTCTGCCGCGAGGAGAAAGAGGTCGGGCGCCGGCTTGCCATGCCGGACCATCTGCGCGGTGTAGAGCCGCTCGCCGAAATGCGCCCTCAGGCCTGTGACGTCGAGGGAGAGCGCGACGCGGTCGAGGTCGCTGGACGAAGCCACGCAAAACGGCACGGACAGGTTGGACATCACGCCGGCAATGCCGGGAATCGGCTCAAGCGAAGCTGCGAACGTCGACAGCACTTGCGACTTCAGGCGCGGCAGAAAGCCGTCGGGCACGATCTGCCCGAGATCGCGATAATGCTGCTCGATCGCCTTGGTGCTGCGCCCGAGAAAGAGCTCGAGCGCCTGCTCCTGGCTGAGCGCGATGCCGAACTCGGCCAGCACCTCGGACAGGCATCGGCAGCTCAACAGCTCGCTGTCGACGAGCACGCCGTCGCAATCGAAGATGATCAGATCGGGTCTTGGCTCGCCGCGGTCCATCCGGCCATACGATCATATACTCAAGCTATGAGCAATAGTTCACCGGAGGACCGGGCGCCGCGGGGGCGCGCCGGATGAGCGCGCGACCGG
>NZ_LBJU01000009.1:0-257 GCF_028128835.1 Bradyrhizobium sp. CCBAU 65884
ACGCCGATATTGCCGCAGGGCCGGCCCTTTTGAAACTCGCGCCACCCATGTCTACCCTCATTGGGGACAAAGGCTACGATGGCGACGGCTTTCGCGCCGAAATCGTCAATCGGGGCGCGAAGCCTGTCATTCCAAACAAATCCAACAGGGTAACCCTCCACAGCTTCAGCAAACGCATCTACAAGGGGCGCAACGTTATCGAGCGCTGTTTCTGTCGGCTCAAGGATTTCAGGCGTGTCGCAACTCGCTACGACAAA
>NZ_LBJU01000010.1:0-258 GCF_028128835.1 Bradyrhizobium sp. CCBAU 65884
GGTTCTGTGAGGTCGCGTGGCAGGCTTAAGCCGCGCGCTATCGTAGCGTGCGACCTCATAGAAGCCGGATTGAACGAAGCCGCGGAGTTGTGGGCACTATGGCGATAGTGCAGCGGGTGCGGCTGCGGAGAATGCGCGCCTGTGGTCACCGCGCGTCGGCGCGATATTGATCGGGCGGGAGCGGCGCCATTGTTCGGGCCGAGAGCACGACGCCGCAAGCGATTTACTGTGCTGTGATGCGCGGCCGAATGACTGACA
>NZ_LBJU01000011.1:0-276 GCF_028128835.1 Bradyrhizobium sp. CCBAU 65884
CCACGGCCGCGACATTGGGATGGCGCCGTTGTCGGATTTTGCCGAGCCAGAGGCTTCGCGGATCCTGCTTGCCAGTGGCCCGGCTTAAAGCGGCGCGAGCTCCGTGAATCATCAGCGTCCGCAGGTATCGATCGCCGCGTTTGCTGATGCCGAACAAGCGGGCCCGCCCTCCACTGGATCGCTGCTTCGGCACCAGGCCAAGCCAAGCCGCGAACTGGCGGCCGTTCTTGAAACAGCTTCTATCGCCCACGGCGGCGATCAAGGCTGTTGCTGTCA
>NZ_LBJU01000012.1:0-292 GCF_028128835.1 Bradyrhizobium sp. CCBAU 65884
AAATCCGTCCGGAATGAAATCGGAATGCCTGGCCGGCTTCGCGTCGGAATCAGTGGCCGGCTTCATCGGAATACGCATGCTTTGGCCTCAGTGGCGAGAGTCAACAGTTGCCCGCGCAGGAAATGGCGCGATAATTTCATCTCATGCCCAACGGCCGACTGCCTCCAATTCTTTGAAATGCTCGCCCAACGCTCAAAGAATAGCTCACGCGCCCGAAATAGAGCTTGAGTAATGGCGCATCAGAGCGTCTTGAGATATTCGACCAGTGCGCGGCGCTGCTCCTCGTTGAGGT
>NZ_LBJU01000013.1:0-312 GCF_028128835.1 Bradyrhizobium sp. CCBAU 65884
AACATCTCCGAGGTTGCGCGGCGCAATGGCGTTTCGCGCGGGCTGCTTACGGTGTGGCGCCGCCAAGTTGCGGCGGCAGTGGTGGGCAAAGCACCGAACTTCGTGCCAATCCAAATTGGTGCCGGGAGCGATCGCGGGACAGCGGGCGAGCATGAGCGTATTTCCGGGCTACAGACGAGGCCTTTGGAGATCGCCGCGCCGCCGGCCAAGGTTTGCGGAGTTGTCGAGATCGAGGTGAACGGGGCGCGCATCCGGGTCGAGCCGGGCGTGGAGCTGGCGACGCTGTCGACCGTGCTGGCGGCGCTTCGGGGC
>NZ_LBJU01000014.1:0-327 GCF_028128835.1 Bradyrhizobium sp. CCBAU 65884
CTTACGTGGCTTATCGGACGGCTTCACCGCAGGTGCACCGTCGTTGGCAGCTGCAGGCGGCGTGACACTGGTCTCAAGATCGTCAAGCTCAAGCGCAAGTTGCTCGGCCACGAGCGTGGCAAGCCGTTCCGAGCGCTTCCCGAAGATCATCTCCTTGAGCGTCTGCATCGCAACACGCAGCTTCTCGTTCTCGGCGTCGAGCGCGAGCACCATCTCGGTTAGAGCGGCTGGATCAGTCGGGAGAACGTCCGGGCGAATCGCCATAAATGGACCATACATCCGCGCGCCGCAGGCTCCAGCGAAATCCTCTCCTCTCAGCCGACAACG
>NZ_LBJU01000001.1:0-75 GCF_028128835.1 Bradyrhizobium sp. CCBAU 65884
TCGCGGCCGGCTTCAGATCGGAACGGTGGCCGACAATTGATCGGAATGCCCGCCGGCTTCACGTCGGAATCCGCA